>NZ_JAAAFU010000075.1:62144-422135 GCF_019352905.1 Pseudomonas sp. Xaverov 83
TTGCCGTCAACCCTTAATTCAGGATTTCTATCAAATAAGCACTTCTGACTAAAATTCGACCAATTCTCTTCTATATAGAGAGCCTAAACAGCCATCTATATAGAAGAGGGCCTTCAGATGACTCCAGCCTCCCTTAGAGCCGACACACTCGCAGGCGTCAAACCCAGCACTTGCTGCAGCACCTGATAGGTATGCTCACCTAATAGCGGCGGCGCACTACGATACTCAACGGGCGTCTTGGACAAGCGCATAGGACTGGCCACCTGGGGCACCATCCCTGCCAACGCATGAGGCAACTGCATCGCCAACCCACGCGCCTTAACCTGAGGATCGGCAAACACCTGCGCCAAATCATTGATCGGCCCACAAGGCACGCCCACCCGCTCCAGCTGAGCCACCCATTCAGCAGTGGTCTTGAACACAGTAGCCTGACGAATCAACGGAATCAGCGTCGCTCTATTGGCCACTCGCAGCTTATTAGTGGCAAACCGAGGATCATCTGCCCACTGGGGCTGCCCAGCCACCTCGGCAAACTTGCGGAACTGCCCGTCGTTACCCACAGTAAGAATGAAGTCGCCATCCGCCGTAGGAAAGTCCTGATACGGCACGATATTCGGATGAGCGTTGCCCAAACGCTTAGGAGAGACTCCCGTCGTCAGGTAGTTCATTGCCTGATTAGCCAGACAAGCCACCTGCACATCCAGCAGCGCCATATCGATATGCTGACCACCGCCGTCATGATCCCGGTGAGCCATGGCAGCCAGAATCGCAACCGTTGAATAGAGCCCCGTAAGGATATCCGTCAGTGCTACCCCCACCTTGACCGGCCCGGCGCCGTCTTCACCCTCAGGGCGGCCAGTCAGACTCATCAGCCCGCCAAGCCCCTGGATCATGAAGTCGTAGCCCGCCCTCGTCGCATAGGGCCCAGTCTGACCAAACCCGGTAATAGAACAGTAGATCAACTCCGGATTGATCTCCTTGAGCGACTCATAGTCCAGCCCGTAGGCCGCCAAGCCCCCAACCTTGAAGTTCTCGATCAGAATGTCAGACTTCGCCGCCAAGTCACGCACCAGTTTCTGACCCTCCGGCCGTGTGAAGTCGATCGTCACCGACTCCTTGTTACGATTGGCCGATAGGTAATACGCCGCCTCAGTGGTGTTCTCACCATAGGCATCCTTAAGGAAGGGCGGCCCCCAGGCACGGGTGTCGTCGCCATTGCCGGGCCGCTCAACCTTGATCACTTCAGCGCCGAGGTCCGCCAGTATCTGCCCGGCCCAAGGGCCCGCCAGCACTCGCGACAAATCCAGTACCCGCAGGTGCGATAGCGCGCCCATGGTCGTTCTCCTATTAATAGAACGCCTGAATACCGGTTTGCGCGCGCCCCAAGATCAGCGCATGCACGTCGTGGGTGCCCTCATAGGTGTTTACCACCTCAAGGTTGACCAGGTGACGGGCAATGCCGAATTCGTCGGAGATGCCGTTCCCACCTAGCATGTCACGCGCCATCCGGGCAATGTCGAGGGACTTGCCACAGGAGTTGCGCTTCATGATCGAGGTGATTTCCACCGCCGCAGTGCCTTCATCCTTCATGCGACCCAACCGCAGGCAACCCTGCAAGGCGAGGGTTATCTCAGTCTGCATGTCTGCAAGCTTCTTCTGGATCAGTTGGGTGGCCGCCAAGGGACGCCCGAACTGTTGACGATCAAGGGTGTACTGACGCGCGGTATGCCAGCAGAACTCCGCAGCACCCAGCGCGCCCCACGAGATCCCGTAGCGTGCCGAGTTAAGGCAAGTGAACGGTCCTTTCAGGCCACGCACATCCGGGAAAATGTTCTCCTCAGGAACAAACACGTTATCCATGACGATTTCACCGGTGATCGAAGCGCGCAATCCGACCTTGCCGTGGATCGCCGGAGCACTCAGGCCTTTCCAACCCTTTTCCAGGACGAAGCCGCGGATGTCGCCTGCATCGTCCTTGCCCCACACCACGAACACGTCTGCAATCGGGCTATTAGTGATCCACATCTTGCTGCCGGTGAGGCTGTAGCCGCCATCCACCTTACGCGCACGAGTAATCATCGCGCCCGGGTCGGAACCATGGTTAGGCTCTGTCAGACCAAAGCAGCCAATCCATTCGCCAGAGGCCAGCTTTGGCAAGTATTTCTGCTTTTGCGCTTCGGTGCCGAACTCATTGATAGGCACCATCACCAGCGAGGACTGCACACTCATCATCGAACGGTAGCCGGAGTCCACGCGCTCGACCTCACGTGCGATCAGGCCATAGCTGACGTAGTTCAAGCCGCTGCCACCGTACTGCTCTGGAATCATCGCCCCCAGCAAGCCGGTCTCACCCATTTCGCGGAAGATCGCAGGGTCGGTCTTTTCATGACGGAAGGCTTCGAGCACACGCGGCGCCAGCTTGTCCTGGGCGAACTGCTCGGCACTGTCGCGCACCATGCGCTCTTCTTCGGTGAGCTGTGAATCCAGCAATAGTGGATCGATCCAGTTGAAGCTTGCCTTACCGCCCATGAGCGAGTCCTCGCGAAGTAAATCAAAAGTCGTGCATGGAGCCTAGGCCGGGCAAGCGAGGAGGGCAAACGAGGTTTTTGCATAGGCTTGTGCTAATTTCTCACTCCGAAACATCAGAAACCCGCTTATAAGCTATTTACTTGTGAGGCCACGGTACATGCGTAGAAAGATTCCCAGTACCACAGCATTGGTGAGTTTTGAGGCAGCAGCCCGCCACGAGAGCTTTACCAAGGCAGCGCAGGAGCTTTCAATTACCCAAGGCGCAATCTGCCGACAAATCGCTAGCCTTGAGGAGTTTTTAAGTGTCGAGCTGTTTCGACGCTCACGCCGAGGCGTAAAGCTGACAGAGGCGGGCCTTTCGTATAGCCGCCGGGTGGCTACGCAGCTGGACGCGGTCGAGCGCGACACTTTGTCAGTCATGGGCCAGCAGGGCACCAACGTAATCGAACTGGCGGTGGTGCCGACCTTCGGCACCCAGTGGCTGATCCCGCGCCTCAAGGACTTCCAGCACCAACACCCGGAGGTCACCGTCAACCTCACCAACCGCACACGGCCTTTCCTGTTCGCCGATACCGAATTTGACGCCGCGATCTACTTTGGCGATGCCGACTGGTCCGGCACCGAATCCCACAAACTGATGGGAGAAAACCCGCTTCCGGTGTGTAGCCCACGCTTGCTGGGTGAGCGTACGCACTTCACCGCGCAGGAAATCGCCGAACTGCCCCTGCTGCAGCAAACCACCCGACCCTATGCCTGGCGCCAATGGTTCAACGCGCAACAGCTGGACATACCCCGCGACATGACAGGCCCGCGTTACGAGCTATTCTCCATGTTGTCCCAGGCAGCCATGCACGACATGGGCGTCGCACTGATCCCGCCGTTCCTTATTCAGGGGGAATTGAGCGAAGGGCGCCTGGTGGTCGCCAGCCCTCAGGTATTGGCCAGTTCAAAGGCTTACTACTTGATGATTCCCGAGAGAAAAGTCGAATCTGCTTCTCTTCACGCATTCAGGGACTGGCTGATCGATCAGTCAAAACGCTATAACCCCGATATATAAAGGGGAAGACCAACCAACTGACTTTGTAGTCAGATTAAAAAAATACCTACATATGTATATATATGTCGCAATTTAGAAGACCGCATCTTTGACCCCTGAAAAAGCTTCAAAGCCATGCTCATATTGGCCTGTAGCCATAAAGTCACAGCCATACACAACCATTCACATCGGCGATGGAAAAACGCTCATATTTCAGCTGAAACCCTTTAACCCTATGTATTTAAAAGGCTTATATCCAAGAATTGCGACAATCAGTCACAGGGTGACTTGTAGTTAATTTTTCGTCACCCGTCATAATCTCTTGAAGGCCGTAAAGTTCGCCTGCAAAATGCCGCGCCCCGCTGTATTTCAGCGGGATCGTGCTGATCGGCCGCCCAGATGCACCTCATTGCGGTGCACTGGCCTTTTTACAAAATCAAAGCAAAAAGATCATGCAGGAGATTTGACGTGCACATTGGTGTTCCTCTCGAAACCCAGACCGGTGAAACGCGGGTGGCTGCCACCCCGGAAACCATCAAGAAGCTGATCGGCCAGGGCCATAAGGTTACTGTGGAAAGCGGGGCGGGCATCAATGCCAGTGTCGTCGACAGTGCCTATGAAGCGGCAGGCGCAACCATTGGCAGCGCCAGTGATGCATTCGGCGCCGAGTTGATCCTCAAGGTGGTTGCCCCCAATGAAAGCGAACTGACGCTGATCAAAAGCGGCGCCGTGCTGGTGGGCATGCTCAATCCGTTCAGCAACGAAACCATCACCCGCTTGGCCGAGCATGGCGTTACGGCCTTTGCCCTTGAGGCAGCGCCGCGTACCTCCCGCGCGCAGAGCTTGGATGTGCTGTCTTCCCAAGCCAACATCGCCGGCTACAAGGCCGTGTTGCTCGCCGCCCATCATTACCCTCGCTTCATGCCAATGCTGATGACTGCCGCCGGCACAGTGAAAGCCGCCCGCGTGCTGATTCTCGGCGCGGGCGTAGCAGGGCTGCAGGCGATCGCTACCGCGAAACGTCTGGGTGCGGTCATCGAGGCGTCCGACGTGCGTCCGGCCGTAAAGGAACAGATCGAATCCCTGGGCGCCAAGTTCGTCGACGTGCCCTACGAAACCGACGAAGAGCGTGAGTGCGCCGTCGGTGTCGGCGGCTACGCGCGCCCGATGCCAACAAGCTGGATGCAGCGTCAGGCCCTGGCCGTGCATGAGCGTGCTAAGCAAGCCGACATCGTCATCACCACCGCATTGATCCCGGGCCGCAAGGCACCGACCTTGCTCAGCGCCGAGACCGTGGCACAGATGAAGCCAGGCTCAGTGGTCATCGACCTCGCTGCAGCCCAAGGCGGCAACTGCCCGCTGACCGTGGCAGACCAGGTGGTCGTGGAACACGGCGTGACCATCTGTGGCCCGACCAACCTGGCCGGCGCCGTCGCAGCCGACGCCTCGGCGCTGTATGCGCGCAACCTGCTGGACTTCCTGAAGCTAGTCTTCACCAAGGAAGGGCAGTTTGAAATCAACCTCGAAGACGACATCGTCGCCGCGTGCCTGATGTGCCGCGACGGCCAAGTCATCCGCAAAAACGCCTAAGCAGGGATTCAGACGATGGAAGAGCTTATCTCCCCCGGTATCTACAACCTGATCATCTTCGTGCTGGCAATTTATGTCGGTTATCACGTGGTCTGGAACGTCACCCCGGCCTTGCATACCCCGCTGATGGCCGTGACAAACGCGATTTCAGCGATCGTGATCGTCGGCGCCATGCTGGCAGCTGCACTCACCGTGACGCCGCTGGGCAAGACCATGGGTACCCTGGCCGTGGCCCTCGCGGCGGTCAACGTGTTCGGTGGCTTCCTGGTTACCCGCAGGATGCTTGAGATGTTCAAGAAGAAAGCCCCGAAAGTAAAAGAAGAGGCGCCGAAGTAATGAGCATGAATCTGGTCACGACGCTCTACCTGATCGCGTCGATCTGCTTTATCCAAGCCCTCAAGGGCTTGTCACACCCAACCACTTCGCGGCGCGGCAACCTGTTCGGCATGCTCGGTATGGCGCTGGCAGTCCTCACCACGGTGGGCCTCATCTATAAGCTCGGCGCGGAGCTGGCGACTGCCGGCATCGGCTACGTCATCGTTGGCCTACTGGTCGGAGGTACCGCTGGCTCAATCATGGCCAAGCGCGTGGAAATGACCAAGATGCCGGAGCTGGTAGCGTTCATGCACAGCATGATCGGCTTGGCTGCGGTGTTTATTGCGATTGCCGCCGTAGTCGAGCCGCAATCCTTGGGCATCGTCAAACACCTGGGGGAGTCGATCCCCGCCGGCAACCGCCTGGAGTTGTTCCTCGGTGCAGCCATCGGTGCAATTACCTTCTCCGGCTCGGTCATCGCCTTCGGCAAGCTGTCGGGCAAGTACAAGTTCCGCCTGTTCCAGGGCGCACCGGTACAGTTCGGCGGTCAGCACAAGCTGAATCTGGTGCTGGGTCTGTTGACGCTGGGCCTGGGCCTGGCCTTCATGTTCACCGGCAATCTCAGCGCTTTCGCATTGATGCTGGCCCTGGCATTCGTGCTGGGCGTGTTGATCATCATCCCGATTGGCGGCGCCGATATGCCGGTGGTCGTCTCGATGCTCAACAGCTACTCAGGCTGGGCGGCGGCGGGTATCGGCTTCTCGCTGAACAACTCGATGCTGATCATCGCCGGCTCGCTGGTGGGCTCAAGCGGCGCAATCCTGTCGTACATCATGTGTAAGGCGATGAATCGCTCCTTCTTTAATGTGCTGCTCGGCGGTTTCGGCAACACGGCAGACGCCGCCGGCCCGGCTGGTTCGAAAGAAGCGCGCCCGGTGAAGTCCGGCTCGGCTGACGACGCGACCTTCCTGCTGACCAACGCCGACACCGTTATCATCGTACCGGGCTACGGCCTCGCGGTAGCCCGGGCGCAACATGCGCTGAAAGAGCTGACCGAGAAGCTGACTCACCGCGGCGTGACCGTGAAGTACGCGATCCACCCGGTTGCCGGCCGTATGCCTGGCCACATGAACGTGCTGCTGGCCGAGGCAGAAGTGCCTTACGACCAGGTGTTCGAGATGGAAGACATCAACTCCGAGTTCGGCCAGGCCGACGTGGTGCTGGTGCTCGGCGCCAACGATGTGGTCAACCCGGCCGCCAAGAATGATCCAAAGTCGCCCATTGCGGGCATGCCGATCCTCGAAGCGTTCAAGGCCAAGACCATCATCGTCAACAAGCGCTCGATGGCCAGCGGCTATGCCGGCCTGGACAACGAACTGTTCTACCTGGACAAGACCATGATGGTCTTCGGCGATGCCAAGAAGGTCATCGAAGACATGGTCAAGGCCGTCGAATAAACACTGCGCCAGCGCAATACCCAAAACCCTGGCCTTTAGTAGGCTGGGGTTTTTTATTGCTGATAGAAAACCGACAAAAGGCTCTAAATCGCTGCCTGGCATTCGACCATGGTAGCGGGACGAAACTTTTTGAAATCACTAGACTGCGCATCTTGCTTCCGTAGCCCGAGATAACAATCCATGTACCGTGATCGTATCCGCTTGCCTTCGTTGTTGAACAAGGTCATGAGCGCGGCTGACGCTGCCGCACTGATCCAGGACGGCATGACCGTCGGCATGAGCGGCTTCACCCGCGCCGGTGAAGCCAAGGCCGTGCCTCACGCCTTGGCCGAACGCGCCAAGACATCACCGCTGAAAATCACCCTGATGACCGGCGCCAGCCTGGGCAACGACCTGGACAAGCAACTGACCGAAGCCGGTGTACTGTCGCGACGCATGCCATTCCAGGTAGATAGCACCCTGCGCAAGGCGATCAATGCCGGCGAGGTGATGTTTATCGACCAGCATTTGTCGGAGACCGTCGAGCAACTGCGTAACAATCAGCTCAAGCTGCCGGACATTGCGGTAATCGAAGCCGTAGCGATCACCGAGCAAGGCCACATTGTGCCGACCACTTCCGTTGGCAACTCCGCCAGTTTCGCGATTTTCGCCAAGCAGGTGATCGTCGAGATCAACCTGGCACACAACCCGAACCTGGAAGGTCTGCACGACATCTATATCCCAAGCTATCGCCCGACTCGCACACCGATTCCGTTGGTGGCCGTGGACGACCGCATCGGCAGTACCGCAATCCCGATCCCGCCGGAGAAGATCGTCGCGATCGTCATCACCAATCAGGCGGATTCGGCCTCCACCGTGACGCCGCCCGACAGCGACACCCAGTCGATCGCCAATCACCTGATCAACTTCCTTAAAGAAGAGGTCGACGCCGGACGCATGACGAATAAGCTCGGTCCGCTGCAGGCAGGCATCGGCAACATTGCCAACGCAGTGATGTGTGGCTTGATCGAGTCGCCGTTCGAAGACCTGACGATGTATTCGGAAGTCCTCCAGGATTCCACGTTCGACCTGATCGATGCCGGCAAGCTGAGCTTTGCCTCAGGCAGCTCGATCACATTGTCGGAACGGCGCAACGCCGACGTGTTCGGCAACCTGGACCGCTATAAAGAGAAGCTCGTGCTGCGACCCCAGGAAATCTCCAACCACCCGGAAGTGGTGCGCCGCCTGGGCATCATCGGCATCAACACTGCGCTGGAGTTCGACATCTACGGCAACGTCAACTCCACCCACGTCTGCGGCACCCGGATGATGAACGGGATCGGCGGCTCGGGCGACTTTGCGCGCAACGCGCACCTGGCGATCTTTGTTACCAAGTCGATTGCCAAGGCCGGCGCGATTTCCAGCGTGGTGCCAATGGTCAGCCATGTGGACCATACCGAGCATGACGTCGATATCCTGGTGACCGAAGTCGGCCTGGCCGACCTACGGGGCCTTGCGCCGCGGGAGCGGGCTCGGGTCATCATCGACAACTGCGTGCACCCGGCCTACCGCGATGCCCTGAACACGTACTTCACCCAAGCCTGTGCACTAGGCGGTCACACCCCGCATATCCTGCGAGAAGCCCTGAGTTGGCACATCAACCTGGAAGAAACCGGGCACATGCTGAAGGCGTGATTGATACAGATTCGGACTGATGCAAGCACAGTTTCATCAGTCCGGGTTTCCAAATTCAATTTTTATAAAAAACTGTACTGCTGTACCGGTCATTTCCTACCGAAAAATCCTACTCATACCTCCAAAATCACCTAAAACGCACCATTAAAGTGCCCATAGGTACAGTTGCCCCAATTTCGTACAGTACAGCCCCTATAAACAGTTAACTGGCCCCTCACAATACAGGTGAACTGTATCTAGAGAGTCTTGCGCCGGAGGAGGATCATTGGCATCAGTTAAACCACTACCTAATCCCGCCACAAGCGGAAGGATGTCATCATGGAACGTACACTCAGTTCCGATCTGTTCTTCGAAGAAAAAGCTGTAAACACCCAGGCTTCCCTGCCTCTGCGCGTTCTCGCCAACCTGATGTTGTGGCAGCGCCGCATCTCCAGCCGCCATCAACTGGCTCGTCTGGATTCGCGTCTGCTGGCTGACGCCGGTATCAGCGAAGCACAACGCTACGAAGAGCTGAGCAAGCCGTTCTGGCGCTAATTAGCGTCCGCTGGCCCTGACCCACCGGGTCCACCGCCAGCACTCTGAATTGTGAAAACAAAACCCGCCCCGGGTAACCGGAGGCGGGTTTTGTCGTTTCTGGGATCTGGGTTTTTTGAGAGTGAAAACAGTCGGCTTTTATATGGATAGGTACAGTTTAAAAAACATAACAATTAAGCAGTACAATTAAGACTTAGTGTATCTGTACTGGTATTACCTTCCAGCCCAACATGGTGTTCCAGAACCTCATGAAAGGCGCTCGCCATGAATACCCAAATCCAGCAACGCCCTCTGTTGATACGGCTACTCAAGCGCACGGCCGCAGCGCTTGCTCGCTGGGAGCAACGTTCCCGCACCCGCAGGCTGCTGGCCCAGTTGGATCCGCGGGAATTGTCTGACGCTGGCATCAGTCACGGCGACCGAGCAGCTGAGCTGTCCAAGTCGTTCTGGAGTGAGTAATCGCTTCGGGTGGCTATCCGAACAGATAAACGGCGGCTTAATATCCATTTACCACGTGGCGAACCCTGTAGAACGGGCGTCTGATGCCCATGGTCCTGCTGCTCACTTAGCGGCTTTGTGCCACCCTTATTCGTTCATCTACAGGAGTCACCCCATGTCCCGTCTTCGCCTGCTGAGCACTGCAGCCCTGCTGGCCCTGGCTGCCAATGCCAACGCCTCCAGCCTGATCGTGACCACGGACTCGATCGTCGGCGCACTGAAAGCCACCTCAGATGCGACTTCCGACGCCACATCCTCCTTGCGTGACAACAAGGTCGTGCGTGCTGCCCGAGACGACGCCGCCAGCTTCGTCGCCAGCGAGGGCGCGATCCGTGGCGTGAAGCTGGAAAGCGCCCTGGCCCAGATCCGCCAACAGGCCCCGCAACTGAACACTGCGACTGACGCTCAACTGGCCCAAGCGATCCTGGCCATCTGACCGCAGACGAGGAAGAGGGGAGCGCCAAGCGCTCCTTGAACCCTCCGCGCTGGCTCTCGCACGGGCATTACGCTAGCCTTGGCGCTCGCTTTCAGTTGTCGAGTCCCATGGCTTTTTCATACCGCCTGTTGATCGTTCCCGTATTATTTTGCGCCTGCTGGTCCACGCAGGTTCTGGCCTTTGACCTGTCCACCCAGAGCCTCGTTGTCAGTGCGTACGCCACCAGCAAAGTGACCTCCGCACCGTTCGACCATAAACTGATACTGGCCGCCCAGGATGACGCTGCCGCTTTCATTGCCACTGACGGCCAATGGCGGGGAGCCCGACTGGAATCAGCGCTGGATTATCTGCGCCATACCCAGCCAAAACTTAACGCCAGTGACCTTGAACTGGCGCAAGCAATTCTCGTCCAATAATCATCTTTGTATTTCGGAGTCATTCCATGCGTAGCCCGCTGATCGCCGCCGCTCTTGGCCTGCTGTTATTGGCCGGTGTTGCCCAGGCACAAACCCTGAAGGCCACCAGTAACATCATCGTCCGCGCTTCGGCCCGTACCATCGATTTCACGTCGGACACCACCACGTCCATCCGGGACTCCAAAGTCGTACGCGAAGCCCATGACGATGCCGCCAGTTTCGTCGCCAGCAATGGTGAGATTCGCGGCGCTCAACTGGAAGCCGCCTTCGACACCCTGCGGACCCGCGTGCCGGAAGCCCGCGACGCCAGCGACCAGGTCCTCGCCGAAGCTATCCTCTCTCTGTGAGGCGCATTGCCGCCTGGCTACTGGCCGGCACCTTGCTGCTGGGCGCCAGCGCGGCTCAGGCCGCTCTGCAACTACGGCTCAAGACCGATGGCTTGAGCCCGGCCCAGCAGCAGGCCAGCCAGGCATTGCTGGATGAAGCGATGCTGGCGTTGCCGCCACGCTTCATTGAGCAACTGGACCGGACCATCGACGTCGGCTGGACCGATAAGATGCCCGAGAACGCCTACGGCCAGGCCTCGCTGGTGTCCGAACTGGACCTCAACAGCAACCTGTTGGAAAGCCTCACCGACGGCAGCGCCGCGACGCAAAAAACCAATCGCCCCCACGGCACCGTGCGCCGGGAAATGCTCGCCACCGTGCTGCATGAACTGACCCACATCTACGACCGTGCCCGCCTGTGGTCCAGCGCTGACCGCAAGCTGATCCAGCGTTGCAGCCGCCAGAACAACATCACCGGCCTGATCGGCCTGCCCGATCAATGCCGGGGCCAGAACGACCGTCGCTTTACCCTCAGTGATGACCCGCGCCTGCTGGACCTCGCAGGGTGGCCGCAATACGTCGGGCGCCGCGGCGAACGTGAACAGAACAACCACCAGGTGGCTCGCAGCCCGGACATCTACGAAACCACCAGCCCGCTGGAGTTCGTCGCGGTCAACATGGAGTACTTCCTCCTCGATCCGAGCTACGCCTGCCGTCGGCCTTCGCTGTACCGCTATTACAAGGAACACTTTGGCTGGGCACCGCCCGCCAAGGACACCTGTGCGAAAACCTACGCCTTCCTCAACGCCGGCAACGACTTCGCCAAGACGCCACTGGGCCAGGTCGACCCCGAGCGGGTCTATGAAATCGACTACCTGCTGGCCGAAGCCAACCAGAACCTGGTGAGCCGCTGGGGCCACAGCATGCTGCGCCTGGTGATCTGCGCCCCGGGCCGGCCACGCGGCCCGGATTGCCGACTGGATCTGGACCAGCACCTGGTTCTGTCCTACCGCGCGTTTGTCGGTGACGTACAGCTGTCGAGTTGGGACGGCCTGATCGGCAAGTACCCGTCGCGGCTGTTCGTGCTGCCGTTGTCCCAGGTGATCGACGAGTACACCAAGACCGAACTGCGTGGCCTGGCCTCGGTGCCCCTGAAACTGACGCGCCAGGAGATCAACGACACCGTCGAACACGCCGCCGAAATGCACTGGAGCTACGACGGCAACTACTTCTTCATCTCCAACAACTGTGCGGTGGAGAGCCTGAAACTGTTACGCAGCGGCAGCGCCAACCCGCAGTTGACCGGCCTGGACAACATCACGCCCAATGGCCTGCTGGAAGTCCTCAAGGGCCGGGGCCTGGCCGATACCAGCGTGCTGGATGACAAAAAACGCGCGCTGCGCCTGGGCTATCACTTCGACTCCTTCCGCGAGCGTTACCAGGCGATGTTCGAGGTCCTGAAAAAGCGCCTGCCGATCAAACAGGCTGAAGTGGAGGATTGGTTGTCCTTGAGCGCCGAGGAACGTCACCCATGGTTTGCCGAAGCCGACCTGCGCACCAGCGCAGCCTTGCTACTGTTGGAGCAGGCGAGTTTCCGCAAGCAACTCATGCTGGCCCAGGATGAAGTCAAACAGCGCTACCTCGGCGCCCGGGAGCTGAAGAACGGCGGCATGGAAAAGGCCAACGCCACCTTGCAGCAGATCCTCGCCAACAGCGGCTTCCTCAGTCGCCCGGCAGAGCTGCTGGGCACCAGCGGTTACGGCTTGCCCCAGCCGACAGAATCCAAACGCCTGGAATCAGAAAGCGCCGCGCGCCAGAAGCAGTTGCAGTCGCTGACCGGCGATCTAGACAAAGAGGTGAGGGCGCTGCTGGAACCAGCCCGCGCGGCGGAGATTGCCGCATGTGAAGCCAACCTCAAGCAGCTAGGCGAGCACTTGCGCGCACTGCACAAGGCCTCCGGCGGGTTCGAACTACCCTAGAGCGTTTCTCCGTCTTCTTCCGGTAGTTGCTCATCCAGATGCAACCACGGCAATCGGCTCTCTACCCAGATGTGCCGATCTGCCGGGGCCAGCTCCGGGTGATCCAGGGTTGCGATGGTCACATCGATACTCTCGGAACTCAGCTGCGTCACCAGCGCCAAGTGCGCCCCACAGTTAGAACAGAAATACCGCACGCACGTCGACGAAGAATCGTACTGCGCCGGCGTTCCCGCCACCCAGGCGAACGCGGAACGGGGCAGGGTGATCCAGGTTGTCACCAAGCCGCCGCTGACCCGCCGGCAAATCGAACAGTGGCAGTGGGCAATATCCACCAACGCCCCGCTGAACTGATAACGCACCCGCCCGCAATGGCAGCCGCCTCGGTGTTGCTCATGCATGCTCTGTCTCCCACGTCCTTATTTCATACAGGACCAGTCGTCCATTCAACGTAGCCCGTTTCTTAAGCGAAAGCTGGCTGAAAGCTTCCGGGACTAGGATCGCCCACCACTACCGGCAACAGACCGGTTGTTAACAACAACAATGGTGATTCCCGATGTCCGCTCGTACCCGCCTTTTTGCCCCGACTCCACCCGTACGCCTCGTGCTGTTCGTTCTGCGCTGACCCAACCGGTTCGCCATTCCCTAGCCGCGCTACGCCTGGAGTATTCCTATGCTGACTTTCCTTGGCTTTGCCATGGTCATCACGTTCATGTTCCTGATCATGACCAAGCGCCTGTCTGCGCTGATTGCCCTGATCATCGTACCGATCCTGTTCGCGCTGTTCGGCGGCTTTGCGCCGAAGATCGGCCCGATGATGCTCGAAGGCATCACCAAGCTCGCGCCGACCGGCGTGATGCTGATGTTCGCCATTCTCTACTTTGCCCTGATGATCGACTCCGGCCTGTTCGACCCGGCTGTGCGCAAGATCCTCAAACTGGTCAAGGGCGACCCGCTGAAGGTCTCGGTCGGCACCGCCGTACTGGCCCTGGTGGTCTCGCTGGACGGTGACGGCGCCACCACCTACATGATCTGCGTGGCCGCCATGCTGCCGCTGTACAAGCGCATCGGCATGAGCCCGCGGATCATGGCCGGCCTGATCATCCTCGCCGGCGGCGTGATGAACATGACCCCGTGGGGCGGCCCGACGGCCCGCGCGGCCAGCGCGCTGCATGTAGACCCGTCGGATATTTTCGTACCGATGATCCCGGCGATGCTGGCGGGTGTGGTTGCGATCCTGGTAATTGCCTACATGTACGGCAAACGCGAACGCGCGCGCCTCGGCGAACTGCACCTGCACGGCGACGAGATCGACCACAGCGAAATCAGCGTTTCACAGTACCCGGATGCCCGCCGTCCAAAGTTGATCTGGTTCAACGGCGCCTTGACCTTGGCCCTGATGTGCACCCTGATCGCCGGCCTGCTGCCGCTGCCCGTGCTGTTCATGGTGGCCTTCAGTATCGCGATGATCGTCAACTACCCGTGCCTGCAGCAGCAGAAAGACCGCGTCGCCGCCCACGCCGGCAGCGTATTGGCGGTAGTCGGGTTGATCTTCGCCGCCGGTATCTTCACCGGCATCCTGTCCGGCACCGGCATGGTCGATGCCATGTCCAAGAGCCTGCTGGCGGTCATCCCTGATGCCCTGGGCCCTTACCTGGCCGTGATCACCGCGCTGGTGAGCATGCCGTTTACCTTCTTCATGTCCAACGATGCCTTCTACTACGGCGTTCTGCCGGTACTGGCCGAAGCCGCCAGCCACTACGGCATCACCGCCGTGGAAATGGCCCGTGCCTCGATCGTTGGCCAACCCGTGCACTTGTTGAGCCCACTGGTTCCATCCACCTACCTGTTGGTGGCCCTGGCGGGTATCGAGTTTGGCGATCACCAGCGCTTCACCCTCAAGTGGGCGGTGCTGGTGTGCCTGTGCATAATGGTCGCCGCTTTGCTGATGGGGATTTTTCCGCTGTTCAGCACTCTATAATCGTACAACTCACTGCGCCGGCTCTTAAGGCTGGCGCGGTCTAACACTCGCTCAAAGGAATACACATGGAATGGCTGACCAATCCGGAAATCTGGATTGCTTTCTTCACCCTGACGGCCCTCGAGATCGTCCTGGGCATCGATAACATCATCATGATTTCGATCCTGGTCAGCCGCATGCCCAAGCACATGCAGGCACGTACCCGGATCTTCGGCCTGGCCCTGGCAATGGTCACGCGGATTCTGTTGTTGCTGTCGATCACTTGGGTGATGCGCCTCACCGACGACCTGTTCGTGGTGTTCGGCCAGGGCATTTCCGGCCGCGACCTGATCCTGTTCTTCGGTGGCCTGTTCCTGCTCTGGAAAAGCTCCCAGGAGATGTACCACGCCCTGGAAGGTGAAGACGAAACCCACGACGAGCCGAAAGGTGCCGGTGGCAAGTTCATCTACACCATCATCCAGATCGCGATCATCGACATCGTGTTCTCCCTGGACTCGGTGATTACCGCCGTTGGTATGGTTTCCCACGTACCGGTGATGGTGGCCGCGATCATTGTCGCCGTACTGGTGATGATGCTGGCCGCTGGCACCATCAGCGATTTCATCGACAAACACCCGTCGCTGAAGATGCTGGCGCTGTCGTTCCTGCTGGTGGTGGGTACCGTGCTGATCGCCGAAGCCTTCGATGTTCACGTACCAAAAGGCTACGTTTACTTCGCCATGGCGTTCTCCCTGGCGGTAGAAGCGGTGAACATCAAGATGCGCACTGCCATCGCGAAAAAGAAGAAACAGCAGGACCCTGTGAAACTGCGCAAGGACATTCCGGGTCAATAACCTTGACCCGCTGCTGAAGAAGGGGCTCTCGAGCCCCTTTTTTTCATCTGCAAAAAGCTGATTTCATGACAGTTTTGTTTCAATCCCGACTTTAGCTATGCGATGCTGGCGCCGAGCCCATTCGCCAACTACAGCTTAAGTACAAGACGTAGAAAGGCACGCGGCACTATTCACTGGCTCCGATTGGAGCGCGACTCAACACAGGGGGCCCAGCATGCTGACCCTGCTCAATCTGCTTTCTGCGGTAACCCTGCTGATCTGGGGCACGCACATCGTCCGTACCGGCATCCTGCGGGTCTACGGCTCCAACTTGCGCCAGGTCATCGGGCAGAACATGTCCAAGCGCTGGCTGGCGTTTATCGCCGGCATCCTGGTGACGGCCATGGTGCAAAGCAGCAACGCCACGGCGATGCTGGTGACCTCGTTTGTCGGCCAGGGCCTGATGGGCCTGATGCCCGCCCTGGCGACCATGCTCGGTGCCGACGTCGGTACGGCGTTGATGGCCCGGGTACTGACCTTTGACCTGTCATGGCTGTCACCGCTGCTGATTTTCCTCGGGGTGATTTTCTTCCTGTCGCGCAAACAGACCCGCGCCGGGCAGATGGGCCGCGTCGGGATCGGCCTCGGGCTGATCATCCTCGCGTTGCAATTGATCGTCGAAGCCGCGGGCCCGATTACTCACGCGCAGGGCGTTAAAGTCCTGTTCGCCTCGCTGACCGGCGACATCTTGCTCGACGCCCTGGTCGGCGCGCTGTTCGCGATGATTTCCTACTCCAGCCTGGCCGCCGTCCTGCTGACCGCGACCCTGGCCGGTGCCGGCGTGATCGGCCTGCACGTGGCCATCGGCCTGGTGATCGGCGCCAACATCGGCAGCGGCGTGCTGGCCTTCCTCAGCACCAGCATGCAGAACGCTGCCGGGCGCCAGGTGGCCCTGGGCAGCCTGCTCTACAAGCTGATCGGCTTGTTGCTGATCATCCCGGTACTCGACCCGCTGGTCGGCTGGATGGACACTCTGGACTACAGCCCCCAAGGCATGGTGATCACCTTTCACCTGCTCTATAACGTTATCCGTTGCCTGATTCTGCTGCCGACCATCGGCCCGATGTCCCGCCTATGCGCCTGGCTGTTACCGGAACGCGAGGAGGTCAACGGTCTGGCCAAGCCGCGCCACCTGGACCTGGCAGCACTCGCCACCCCAAGCCTGGCACTGGCCAACGCCGCCCGCGAAACCCTGCGCCTGGGGGACCTGATCGACAACATGCTGACCTCGATGCTGGAAGTGCTGCGGGGCAAGCAAACCGCCATCACCCAGGAAATGCGCAGCCTGAGCGACGATGTCGAGGCGCTCTACAGCGCGATCAAGCTCTACCTCGCGCAAATGCCCCGGGAAGACCTCAGCGAGCAAGACAGCCGACGCTGGGCCGAGATCATCGAGCTGTCGATCAACCTGAAACTGGCCGGCGACCTGATCGAACGCATGCTGCGCAAGGTCCAGCAGCAAAAGACCTCCCAGCGCCGCTCGTTCTCCGAAGTCGGCCTGGAAGAGCTGGCCGGCCTGCAAACCCAGCTGATTGCCAACCTGCGCCTGGGCCTGTCGGTGTTCCTCAGCGCCGACCCGGAAAGCGCCCGGCAACTGCTGCGGGAAAAACGTCGCTTCCGCGCCCAGGAGCGTCGCCTGGCCCACGCCCACGTGAGCCGCTTGCAACGTAAAATCGTACAGAGCCTGGAGACCAGTTCCCTGCACCTGGAGCTGATTGCCGACATGAAGCGTCTGAACTCGCTGTTTTGCAGCAGCGCTTATGTGGTGCTGGAAACCACCGACACCGGCGCCCTCTCGGCGGACGATATTGCCGACATCACCCATTCGCCCTGAACGTACGACGGCGAGTGAAGTCAGTTAACAACGGACCTCACTCGCCAGGAAGCCTGTTATGCGTCGCCTGCTATTCGCCTGCCTGCTCATGGGCTCGGCACACACCTTTGCCTTTGACCGCCTGCAAGTCGAGGGCTACACGCTGCCCAACGGCCTGCAATTGCTGCTCAAGCCGGGCACTGAACGCGGCCACGTGGCCATTCGCCTGGTGGTGGGTGTGGGCCTCGATGACTTCAGTTGCGAAGACAAGGAGCTGCCACACCTGCTGGAACACCTGCTGTTCAGCGGTATCGACGGCGGTGGTGAAGGTGAGCTGGAAGAACGCATGCAAGCCCTCGGCGGTGACTGGAACGCCTACACCAGCAACGCCGACACCACCTTCGTCATCGAGGCCCCGGCGCAAAACCAGCGCAAGGTACTCGACCTGCTGCTGGCCATCATCACCCGCACCCAGCTGACCGACACAAACATCAACGCCGCCAAACAGGTGGTGGAGCGCGAAGACGGCGGCCATTACTCACACCTGCAACGCCTGCTGGACCGCCAGGACCTCGGCCACAAGGCCAGCAGTCAGCTTGCCGTCGAGCTGGGCCTCAAATGCGCCGAGCGGGCCGAAGTCGAGCACCTGACTCGCGACCAGTTGGAAAAGCTGCGCAAGGCCTGGTACGCCCCCAACAACATGACCCTGATCATTGTCGGCGACCTCGACAAGCTGCTGCCGGCCTATTTCGAACGCACCTACGGCGCGCTTGACCCGGTTGACCCCAGCGAACATCGCCCACTGCCGGACATTCAACACGCCGCCGCCATTCGCCGAGACCTGATCCACGGCTGGGTCGGTGACAACGCCAAACTGCACTGGTTATTCCCCGAGCCGGTACTGGACGACCAGTACGATGAAACCTTCGACCTGCTCAAGGACTACCTGGACTGGGCGCTGTATCGCCAACTGCGGCTGCAGCATGGTTTGTCCTACGGCCCATGGAGCGAGCGCGAAGTGCTGGGCGGTGTCGGCTTCATGAGCCTCAACGCCGACCTTGAACGCGACAACCTGCCCGAAGCCGAGCACGTACTGGAAACCCTCAGGGCCCAGTTGCTCAAGGACGGCCTCGACCCGGCCACCTTCGCCCGCCTGCAACAAGCCGCCATCGCCCGCCAGGCTTGGGCCGTTCAAGGTAATAGCGCGTTGGCCGACTATTACTGGAGTGCCTCGGGCGACTACGCCAAAGGGCGTTTCAGCGACCCGGCCAAGCGCATCAAGGCCGTCAGCCTGGAGCAAGCCAACCAGGCCATGCGCGAGCTGCTCAAGCAGAACGGCTACTGGCGCATCGAGAAACCGTTGTTCAGCTACGACACCCTCAACTGGATCGCCGCCGGCGCACTGGGGCTGCTTGCGATTGTGTTGCTGGGCGCGTGGCGTTATCGCAAAGGGATTGCTTAATGAGGCCCCGAGAAAACGGCTAAAACGTTATTCTGTCTGGGATTTTTTCCTACAAAAACTGTGAACTGCCGAATGCCTAACCTGACCCACTACATCCAGCGCATCCTCGAGCTGATGAAGCGCTACCCAGGGGTGATTGCACTCGGCGGCTTCATCTCGGGTGTGAGCAGCTTCATCCTGGTGGATCGCCAGCAAGGCATGGCCAGCTGGATCGCGATCATTATGCTGGTGAGCTGGTTATGGCTGATGCTCGAAAACAGCCTCACCCAACTGTTCAGCAAAGTCTTCAAACGGGAAATCCCCGAGCCGCTGCTGCGCTACGCCACGCAGATGATCCACCAGGAAAGCCTGTTTTTTGTTCTGCCGTTCTTTTTTGTCACCACCACCTGGAACAGCGGCCAGTCGATTTTTACCGGCCTGCTGGGCGCGGCAGCGCTGGTCTCCATCACCGACCCGCTGTACTACAAATGGCTGGCGCCCAAACGCTCGCTCTTTCTTGCACTGCACACCCTGACCCTGTTTGCGGCCCTGCTGACCGCGCTGCCGATCATCCTCCACCTGACCACCGCCGAGAGTTACAAACTGGCCCTCGGCGTGGCGATGCTGCTGTCGATCCCGAGCCTGGCGGTTAGCCTGCCGCTGCGCAGCATCAAGGGCTGGGCGATGCTGTTGGGGGTTACCGCAGCGATTGGTTGCGCGGGATGGTTCCTGCGCACGTGGGTGCCGCCCGCTACCCTGTGGATGACCGAAGTAGCCATCAGCACCCAATTGCAGGACCGCACGCCCGGCGATGACCTGACAGAAGTCAGCGCCGCCCAACTGCGCAGCAGCGGGCTGTATGCCTACACCGCGATCAACGCGCCGCGCGGCCTGGATGAGCGGATCTACCATGTGTGGAAATTCAACGGCAAGGAAGTCGACCGCATCGCCCTGGACATCCATGGTGGGCGCAAGGAAGGCTATCGGGCCTGGACCCACAAGCAGAACTTCCCCCCCGACTCGGTGGGACGCTGGCAGGTACGGGTGCTGACCGAAGATGGCCAAGTGATCGGTGTGTTGCGCTTCAAGGTGACTGACCCCGGTCAGGACGCCACAACGCCAGACGCGCCAAAGTAGGCAGGATCGTGCTATTACGTAGGAATTCTGGAATAGCCAAACAAGCTCGGAGCTTATGACCAGTAGCACAACGGCCGGTGCAGCCCATCTGGACACGTCCACCCAGCCTCCATTGCTGAGGATTACAGGGGATTGGACGCTTGCCCACTATGCCAACCTGAAGAAGCTGTCGGAAAAGCTCGACGGCCAGTACGACGCGGGCGCACGCATCGACCTTAACGGCCTCGGCGCCCTGGACACGGCCGGCGCCTCGCTGCTGGTGGAATTGCTCGGCCCCGAGCGCATCGAACAGTCCGCCGAACAGACCGACTGCAGCCTCTCGACCGCCGACCGCGCATTGCTGAAAACCGTCTACCGCTCCCTGAACGACTTCTGTGTGCCGGTCAAAGAACCGGAAGAAGCCGCCGGCATCATGTTGCTGGCGCGCATCGGCGGCGCGGTCTACACCGTCTGGCAAGACGGCATGAAACTGCTGGGTTTTATCGGCCTGATCCTCGAAACCTTCGCCCGTGGCGTATTCCGGCCCAAGCGCTGGCGCGTGACGCCAATGGTTGCGCATATCGAACAAACCGGTCTCGACGCGGCCCCCATCGTGGCCTTGCTGACCTTTCTGGTGGGCGCGGTGGTGGCGTTTCTCGGCGCCACGGTGCTGGCCAGTTTTGGCGCGAGCATTTTTACCGTAGACCTGGTGGCGTTCTCCTTCCTGCGGGAATTCGGCGTATTGCTCACCGCGATCCTGATGGCGGGCCGCACCGCCAGTGCCTTCACCGCGCAAATCGGCTCGATGAAGGCCAACGAAGAGATCGACGCGATTCGCACCCTGGGCCTCGACCCGATGGAGTTGCTGGTGCTGCCCCGGGTGCTGGCATTGCTGGTGGCGCTGCCGATGCTGACGTTCCTCGCGATGCTCTCGGGGATTATCGGTGGTGGTGTGGTGTGCGCCGTGGCCCTGGATATTTCACCGGCGATGTTCCTCTCACTGCTGCAATCGGACATCGGTGTGCAGCACTTTATCGTGGGTATGATCAAGGCGCCGATCTTCGCATTCCTGATCGCCGCCATCGGCTGCCTCGAAGGTTTCAAGGTCAGCGGCAGCGCCGAATCCGTCGGTGCCCACACCACCTCCAGCGTGGTGCAATCGATTTTCGTGGTGATCGTACTGGATGCGGTCGCCGCACTGTTCTTCATGGAGATGGGCTGGTGAGTCGTCTGCGCCGTGCGCCCACTGAGGCGGTGATCGAAGTCCGCGGGCTATGCAATCGCTTTGGTTCGCAAAGCGTGCACGAGAACCTCGACCTGGACTTGTACAAGGGCGAGATCCTCGCCGTCGTCGGAGGCTCCGGCAGCGGCAAGTCGGTGCTGCTGCGCAGCATCATTGGCCTGCGTCAGCCCAGCGAAGGGGAAGTGCGGGTGTTCGGGCAGAACTTGCCGAGCCTCTCGGAGCATGAGCGGTCGATGGTGGAGCGGCGTTTCGGCGTGCTGTTCCAGAAGGGCGCGCTGTTTTCCTCGCTGACGGTCACCGAGAACGTTGCCTTGCCGCTGATCGAACATGCCGGCCTCAGTCGCCCCGATGCTGAACACCTGGCGGCGGTAAAGCTGGCGCTGGCCGGGTTGCCGCTGTCGGCCGCGGACAAATATCCATCGTCACTCTCCGGCGGCATGATCAAGCGTGCGGCCCTGGCGCGTGCCCTGGCGCTTGACCCGGACATTCTGTTTCTCGACGAACCCACCGCCGGCCTCGATCCGATCGGCGCCGCCGCCTTCGATCAACTGATCCTGACCCTGCGCGATGCGTTGGGCCTGAGTGTCTTCCTGGTCACCCACGACCTCGACACGCTGTACACCATCACCGACCGCGTGGCGGTGCTGGCGCAGAAAAAGGTACTGGTGGCGGATGCCATCAATGTCGTCTCGGAAACCGACGACGCCTGGATTCACGAATACTTCCATGGCCCACGGGGCCGCGCGGCATTGGATGCCGCTCAACTGCTCAACGAGGTATGACATGGAAACCCGAGCCCATCATGTGATGATCGGTCTGTTCAGCGTGATCGTCGTGGTCGGCGCCATGCTGTTTGGCCTATGGCTGGCCAAATCCAGCGTCGACAGCGCCTTTCAGGATTACGAAGTGATCTTCAACGAGGCGGTCAGTGGTTTGTCCCAAGGCAGCGCCGTGCAGTACAGCGGGATCAAGGTGGGCGACGTCACCAGCCTGCGCCTCGACCCGAAAGACCCGCGCCGGGTATTGGCACGCATCCGTCTGGCCGGGCAAACACCGATCAAGGAAGACACCCAGGCCAAGCTGGCCCTGACCGGCATCACCGGCACCTCGATCATCCAGCTCAGCGGCGGCACGCCCCAAAGCCCGGAACTCAAGGGCAAGGACGGCGAGTTGCCGCAAATCATCGCCTCACCGTCACCTATCGCTCGCCTGCTGAACAACAGCAATGACCTGATGACCAGCATCAACTTGCTGCTGCACAACGCCAACCACATGTTCTCCCGGGAGAACGTCGAGCGCCTCAGCAATACCCTGGACAACCTGCAACAGACCACCGGCGCGATTGCCGACCAACGCGGCGACATCAAGGTGGTGATGCAGCAATTGATGCAGGTGAGCAAACAGGCCAGCGCCACCCTGGAGCAAACCACCGCACTGATGCGCAACGCCAACGGTTTACTCAATGATCAGGGCAAGCAGGTGTTCGGCAGTGCTGAAAAGGCCATGCAGTCCCTTCAACAAAGCACGGCCACCCTCGACACCTTGCTGACCAACAACAAGGACTCCCTCAACAGCGGCATGCAGGGTCTCAACGAACTGGCACCTGCGGTGCGCGAGTTGCGGGAGACCCTGGGCTCGTTGCGCGCCATTTCCCGCCGCCTGGAAGCCAACCCCAGCGGTTACCTGCTGGGCAGCGACAAGAACAAGGAGTTCACGCCATGAAGCGTGCTTACCAAGTGATCGCCCCCGTTGCCCTGGCATTGGTCAGTGCGTGTTCGATCTTGCCCAAGGCGGACCCTTCGGACGTGTACCGGCTGCCCTCGGCGCAGACCACCGCGCAGGCCAGCCCTGTGGCCTGGTCGCTGCGAGTGGCCAAGCCGCAGACCAGCGAATTCCTCGACAGCCCGCGGATTGCCGTAGTACCTAACGGTGACCTGATCAGCAGCTACGCGAATTCCCGCTGGAGCGATCCGGCACCGGTGCTGTTGCGTAACCGGTTGCTGGACGGGTTCCAGCGGGACGGACGGGTGACGCTGCTCAGTACCGATGAGACCAATCTGCAGGCGGACTTTGAGCTGGGCGGGCAGTTGCAGGCGTTTCAGAGTGAGTATCGCGGCAGTGCGGTTGAGGTAGTGATACGGCTGGATGCGCGACTGGTGCGCGGCAGTGATCAGCGGATTATTGCCAGCAAGCGGTTTGAGGTGAGACAGCCGGTGGGGGATACCAAAGTGCCGGCGGTGGTGGCCGGGTTTGGTCAGGCTGGGGATGCACTGAACAAGCAGGTGGTAGATTGGGTGGTGGGCCAGGGCAATACAGCACCAAAACGCTGAAGGCCTCATCGCAGGCAAGCCAGCTCCCACATTTGAAGGTATTCACAAATCAAAATGTGGGAGCTGGCTTGCCTGCGATAGCAATTTAAGCCTTAGCCGAAGAACCAGTAGCACACCGCAATCGCCGCCACGACGCCAGCAAACTCCGCCAACAACGCACACCCCACCGCATGCCGCGCCCGCTGGATCCCCACCGAGCCAAAGTACACCGCCAACACATAAAACGTGGT
The DNA here is from genome assembly GCF_019352905.1 of Pseudomonas sp. Xaverov 83. NCBI lineage: Bacteria > Pseudomonadati > Pseudomonadota > Gammaproteobacteria > Pseudomonadales > Pseudomonadaceae > Pseudomonas > Pseudomonas sp. Xaverov 83. The sequence goes on from NZ_JAAAFU010000075.1 coordinate 85,958, forward strand.
CTCGGTACTGCCCTGAATCGTCGCTGCCACCAACGCCGGGAAGCTGTCCACGCCCTGGGTCTGCATCGTCTCAATCAGCATCGCCCGCGCCGCGCTGCCGGAGAACGGCTTGACCATCGCCGTCGGCAACGCGTCGACAAAGCGCGTGTCCATGCCGGTCCAGGCCACCACATGGCGAATCCCTTCCAGGCCGAAATCCAGCGCGCCGGACGCCCGCAACACGCCCACGGCACAGAGCATCGCCACCAGGTACGGCAGCAGGTTCTTGGCCACGTCAAAACCTTCTTTGGCGCCTTCGACAAACGCCTCGTAGACCTTCACCTTGCGCAGCGCGCCGATCACCAGGAACAGCATGATCAGCCCGAACAGCGTGAGATTGCCGAGGATCGACGACAGGCCCGCCAGCGCAGTGGCTGAGAGCGTCGCCAGCAAGGCCATGAAACCACCCAGTACCAGCGCACCCGGAATCAGATACGCAAGCACCACCGGGTCCCACAGCCGCAGGCGTTGCATCACCGCCACCGACAGCAGGCCCACCAGGGTCGAGGCGCTGGTGGCCAGCAGGATCGGCAGGAACACCAGCGTTGGGTCCGCTGCACCTTGTTGGGCGCGGTACATGAAGATGGTGACCGGCAGCAGGGTCAGGGAAGACGCGTTGAGCACCAGGAACAAAATTTGCGCATTACTGGCGGTGTTGGGGATGGGGTTGAGCTCTTGCAGCGCCTTCATGGCCTTGAGGCCGATGGGCGTGGCGGCATTGTCGAGGCCCAGGCCGTTGGCGGCGAAGTTGAGGGTGATCAAGCCGATGGCCGGGTGGCCGGCGGGCACTTCCGGCATCAGGCGCCGGAACAGAGGGCCAAGGGCCTTGGCCAGCCAGTCGACGATCCCGGCTTTCTCGGCGATGCGCAGGAAGCCCAACCACAAGGTCAGGGTACCGAACAACAACACCATCACCTCGACCGACAGCTTGGCCATGGCGAAAATGCTTTCCACCATCGCCGCAAAGATGCCGGCGTTACCGCCAATCAGCCATTGCGCCAGCGCGGACACCATCGCCACGATAAAAAAGCCAAGCCACAGGCCATTGAGCATCAGTTGAATCCCCCGAAAGATGGGGCGAATGATAGCGGGGCTGGCAGAAACGACAAACCCCGGAATTTTCCGGGGTTTGTGTAGGAGCCAACTCTGGCGATCAGCCGCGAGTGGTCTCGCCGGCCGGCATCACTTGCTTGGTGCGCCAGTGCGGGAGGGAGTTCCAGTAGCGCTCGCCCTTGGCATCGTCGTACATGCCTTCCCAGCGGGAGATGACCAGTACGGCCAAGGCGTTACCGATCACGTTCAGTGCGGTACGCGCCATGTCCATGATGCGGTCGACACCGGCGATGAACGCCAGGCCTTCCAGCGGAATACCCACGCTGCCCAGGGTCGCCAGCAATACCACGAACGACACACCCGGTACGCCGGCGATACCTTTGGAGGTGACCATCAAGGTCAGCACCAGCATCAGTTGCTGGCCAATCGAAAGGTCGATGCCATACAGCTGGGCGATAAAGATCGCAGCGATGCTCTGGTACAGGGTCGAACCGTCGAGGTTGAACGAGTAACCGGTCGGCACCACAAAGCTGCAGATCGCCTTCGGCGCGCCGTAGGCTTCCATCTTCTCGATCACACGCGGCAGTACGGTTTCGGAACTGGCGGTGGAGTAGGCCAGCACCAGTTCATCCTTGAAGATGCGCATCAGCTTGATCACCGAGAAGCCGAACAGGCGGGCGATCAGGCCGAGCACCACAAAGGCGAAGAACAGGATGGCGACGTAAACCAGGATCACCAGCTTGGCCAGCGGCAGCAGCGAAGCGAACCCGAAGTTGGCGACGGTCACCGCGATCAGGGCAAATACACCGATCGGGGCATATTTCATGATCATGTGGGTGACTTTGAACATGCTCTCGGACACGCCCTGGAACATGGTCACCAGGGGCTCGCGCAGTTCAGGCTTGAGGCTCGACAAGCCGAGGCCGAACAATACCGAGAAGAAGATGATCGGCAGCATGTCGCCACGGGCGACGGCGGCGAAGATGTTCGACGGGATCAGGTTGAGGATCGTCTCGATGAACGCATGCTCATGCTGGACCTCGGCGGCGGTGGCCGTGTATTTGGAAATGTCGACGGTACCCAGGGTACTCATGTCGATGCCGGTACCCGGATGGAACAGGTTGGCCAACAGCAGGCCGACCACAATGGCGATGGTGGTGACCACTTCGAAGTAAAGGATGGTTTTAACGCCGATCCGACCGAGCTTTTTCGCATCCCCAACACCGGCGATCCCGACAATCAGCGACGAAATCACGATCGGGATAACGATCATCTTGATCAGGCGGATAAAGATATCGCCAGCGGGCTGCAATACGTTGCTGATCCACCAGGCCTTTTCAGCACTGAAATGGTTAAGCACCGCACCGATTGCAATCCCCAGCACCAGACCGATGAGGATCTGCCAGGCGAGGCTTAGCTTTGCCTTCTTCATGTCATTACCCTTACTTCAAGTGGACTCAGGCAGATGCGCCAGCAGCTGGAACGCTCGAGAGCGAAAAAGTGTGTGCATCTGCCCCCGTAGAAGGTCACCGCAGTTGGCCGATATGGCTCACTGGCAGGCGAAAAAAGGCGCAACTATTCCGATGCAAGCAGGCGACGTCTAATGCCGTAAACGCCTACCCTATGCCGAATCGGCATGAGTTTTTTTGAGTTTTTCTGTCTGAACGGTCAGTTCGAATACGACATTTCGGCAGGCATAAATGCCGCGAACCTGCCATTTCAGGCTTGCGCAGGGTTTTTTGAAAATCTACGGTCGCGGTTGAAAACCCCTGAAATTTCCTACGCATACCATCGAAAAACTCGTCTGGCAGAAGACAAACTTTCTCGATAGATGGTCACGCGGAAACACCAAGAAATGGTTGGGGCGACGCAAAAAGGAAAATGGCCGCTATGGGCGGCATGACTGAAGCGGGCATAAGAGCCGCAAGCCCGTCGCAAGTTCCACAAACCATTGGCTTGGGAACTTGCGTCGCAGCTTTTCACCTGACCCGGCCCTTGCGCAGGCACTCCCTGTCCCCGTAGGTCACGCCGATCCGATTGATCAGAGCAACCCGGCCCCTTGGTCATGCACCGCCCTTGTCGGGCGGTGCAAACAGAAAGAAGCATGGCGCTTCTTTCTATGGACGATAAGCCGGTAGACGACAGCGTCGTCAGACCGAACCTAGTACCAATTCGGATCTTTCTTGAGCTGTTCCATCAGCAGCTTCTGCATGCCTTCGTTCGGCTTGCCAAGAAAACGGTAGTCGGCGTGCCGTGTTGGCGATTTGTCCGCAGGCAGGCCCGCAGGAACTTCCACCAACATGGCGTAGGCATCTTCCTTATCGAAGCTGAAAGCGACTATCAGGCGCTTGTTCAAGCACGTGTCTGCGGTCTCGCAGAGCGGCCCTACCAAGTACTTGTCGCCATCCTCTTCAACGGCATTCATTTGTTCAGCGCTGCCCGACAGGTTCAACACCCATTCCGGCAAGCGCTCTTCCTTCTTGACCACGCTCTGCCAAGTTTCGCGGTACTGCGGGTTCGCACTCAGCAGTTCGTTGGCCCGAGTCTGGCCGTCATTGGCAGCCAGCGCCAAGCCGCTGCCGCCCAACAACAGGGCGGCAGCCAGGACTTTAAGAGACGAATTGAACATGTTCAGCCTCGGCCACGACGACCAAAGAAGAAGGAAGCGATAAACATCACCAGGAAGACCACAAACAGAATCTTGGCGATACCCGTGGCGGTGCCCGCGATACCACCGAAGCCCAGGACTGCAGCCACAATGGCGATGATCAGAAATGTGATTGCCCAACTCAACATGGTGATTCTCCTTACGCTTCTTTTAGGGGTAACAGCGGTGGTGCCTGCGGTCGCTCGATTAAAGGACCGTGTCTTGCTTAGAACACCCAGCGTTCCTGATAAGGCAGGTCGCCGAGGGTGGAATCCTGTTCAACCGCCGTCAGTTGCGGGGTTGTCACGTTGGCGGCGGTGCTGCCAACGGAGCGGAAATGGGTCTGGGTCATCATCGGGCGTTCAAAATGCGCGGCTACTTGCTGCTGACTCTGCCAATGCGCCAATTGCTGACCGCCAATCAGGGTCACCATCAGGGCCAGGCTGGCAAACAGCCCCTGTTGCAGACGCAGTGGCGATACACGCAGTTGGGTCAGGCTTTGGCGAGTCATGCTGTATCTCTCCCGCATTCTGATTATTCGTTTATGAAACTCGTATGAGGTGTATTGCAGCCTGCGTGCCAGTTTTTTAACAAAATAAAAACCAATAAAATCAATAACTTGAAAACAAAAGCGCTTTGATACCACGAGCATCCTGCACGATGCCCCTATCCTTGCCGTGCGAAATGCACGATGGTCACTGGTCGGATCAAGGGATAGGAAGGCAGCGGTCGACTGCCGAATGGGCAAGAAGGGGATAAAAACGCCTCAAAACGGCGTCTCTTTAAGAAGAAGTGCAGATAGCTGCGCGATGACGGCTTTAATCAATCAGAATAAACCATGCAACTTGCCCGATTATTCCGGGACTAAACAACATCATTCATTCTTAGTGGGAGCGCGGGACAGATGGAATCAGCCAAGGAACTTCAAGGCCGCATTCTTTTAGTGGATGACGAATCCGCGATCCTTCGCACCTTCCGTTACTGCCTGGAAGATGAAGGCTACACCGTAGCCACCGCCAACAGCGCCGCCCAGGCCGATGCCCTGTTGCAACGCCAGGTGTTTGACCTGTGCTTCCTGGACCTGCGCCTTGGCGAAGACAACGGTCTCGATGTACTGGCGCAAATGCGTATCCAGGCACCGTGGATGCGCGTGGTAATCGTCACTGCCCATTCGGCCGTCGACACCGCCGTGGATGCGATCCAGGCCGGCGCGGCCGACTACCTCGTCAAACCTTGCAGCCCCGACCAATTGCGCTTGGCCACGGCCAAACAGTTGGAAGTACGCCAGCTCTCGGCGCGCCTGGAAGCCTTGGAAGGCGCAGTGCGCCAGCCCAAGGACGGTCTGGACTCCCACAGCCCGGCAATGATGGTAGTGCTGGAAACCGCACGCCAGGTGGCGGGCACTGATGCCAACATCCTGATTCTTGGCGAGTCCGGCACCGGTAAAGGTGAGCTGGCCCGAGCGATCCACGGCTGGAGCAAGCGGGCGAAAAAATCCTGCGTCACCATCAATTGCCCGTCGCTGACGGCGGAGCTGATGGAAAGCGAGCTGTTCGGCCATAGCCGTGGTGCGTTTACGGGCGCCAGTGAAAGCACCTTGGGCCGGGTCAACCAGGCAGATGGCGGCACGCTGTTTCTCGACGAGATCGGCGACTTTCCACTTACTTTGCAACCCAAGTTGCTGCGTTTTATCCAGGACAAGGAATACGAGCGCGTCGGTGACCCAGTGACTCGCCGTGCTGACGTGCGAATTCTTGCCGCCACCAACCTGAACCTGGAAGACATGGTTCGTGACGGTCGTTTCCGCGAAGACCTGCTGTACCGCCTGAATGTCATCACCTTGCACCTGCCACCTCTGCGCGAGCGCAGCGAAGACATCCTGACCCTGGCCGACCGCTTCCTGGCGCGCTTCGTGAAGGAATATGCGCGGCCGGCTCGCGGCTTCAGCGATGAAGCCCGTGAGGCGCTGCTCAACTACCGCTGGCCGGGGAACATCCGCGAACTGCGCAACGTGGTGGAGCGAGCCAGCATCATCTGCCCGCAGGAAAAGGTTGAGATCAGCCACCTCGGCATGGCCGAACAGCCAACCAACAACGCCCCGCGCATCGGTGCGGCGTTGAGCCTGGATGAATTGGAAAAGGCGCATATCGGCGCCGTGCTGGCCACCAGTGACACCCTGGACCAGGCAGCCCGCACCCTTGGCATTGATGCGTCAACGCTGTACCGCAAACGCAAACAATACAACCTGTGAGCTGTAGCCTATGAAGCTTGCGATGAAGCTGCGCACTCGGCTGTTCCTGAGCATCTCCGCGCTGATCACCGTTGCCCTGCTGGGGTTGCTGCTGGGCCTGGTGAGTGTCATGCAAATGGCCAAGACCCAGGAATCGCTGATTCGCAGCAACTTCATCACCCTGGACCTGGGCCTCAAGCTTCGGCAGACCCTCGGCGACCAGTTGATGATCATGCTCAACGAACAGCCGAACACTGCTGCGCTGGAAGACTCCAAGCAACGCTATTTCGCCCTGCTGCAGCAAGGCATCGAACACGAACAAAAGGACGCGGCAACCAGCGGTTTTACTCAGGCCAAATCCGACTACCTGAGTTTTCTCGAGGCATTCGATAAAAAGGAAAATGCTCCAGCGCAGCTGCGCAACAACAACGAGCTGACCGAGCGCTTCAATATCTTGCGCAACGGCCTGATCGCCGAGCATAAGAAAGCCCTGGATAACATCAACGACACCGAACACAAGTCCCGCGAACGCGCGTTGTTGATCGCCGGCCTGCTGGGTCTGGTCGGGCTGGCAGTGCTGATCATCGGCTTCATCACCGCCCATGGCATTGCCCGACGCTTTGGCGGGCCGATCGAAGCGCTGGCCAAGGCCGCCGACAAGATCGGCCAGGGCAACTTCGAAGTCACACTGCCCATTTCGTCGGCGGCGGAGATGAACCTGCTGACCCGACGCTTCGGCATCATGGCCGAGGCGTTGCGCCAACATCAGGCAACCAATGTCGATGAACTGCTTGCCGGGCAGCAACGCCTGCAGGCGGTGCTCGACAGCATCGACGACGGCCTGCTGATGATTGACCGCCAGGGTCGACTGGAACACCTTAACCCGGTGGCACAGCGCCAACTGGGCTGGGACGAGAATCGCCTGGGCCAAGGCCTTGGCGAAGCCCTGGGCCGGCCGGAACTGGATGAACAACTGCACCTGGTACTGCGCGGCGGCAACCTGGAGCGTGCACCTGAAGATCTGGAAGTGGAGGTTGAGGGTGAGCTGCGCCTGCTGACGTATAGCCTGACACCGGTCAGCCATACCCAGGGGCACATTCTGGGCGCGGTAATGGTGCTGCATGACGTCACCGAACAGCGCGCCTTTGAACGAGTGCGCAGTGAGTTCGTGTTGCGCGCGTCCCATGAGTTACGCACGCCGGTCACAGGCATGCACATGGCATTCGGCTTGTTCCGGGAACGGGCGAAGTTTCCTGCGGAATCCCGCGAAGCGGACCTGCTGGATACGGTCAACGAGGAAATGCAGCGCCTGATGCAGTTGATCAACGACTTGCTCAACTTCTCGCGCTACCAGAATGGCTTGCAGAAACTCACCCTCGGCCCGTGCGACATCAGCGACCTGCTCGAACATGCCCGCGCCCGCTTCGCGGAACAGGCGAATGCGCAGAACATCGAACTGCTGGTTGAGGAGCAATCCCCGCTACCGAGGTTGCATGCCGATCGGGCGCAGTTGGAGAGGGTACTCGACAATTTGCTGGGCAATGCCCTTCGGCACACTGCCGACGGTGGGCAGATCCGCTTGCAGGCGCGCCGCCATGGCGAACGGGTGATTGTCAGCGTCGAGGACAACGGTGAAGGCATTGCCTACGGCCAGCAAGGGCGGATCTTCGAACCGTTTGTGCAGGTAGGCCGCAAGAAAGGCGGCGCCGGGCTGGGCCTGGCGCTGTGCAAGGAGATCGTGCAATTGCACGGTGGCCGCATGGGGGTTTATTCACGGCCGGGGCAGGGAACTCAGTTCTATATGGCGCTGCCCCTGTAGGATCACGCGCCAACCGTTATTGGTGATTCAACGCCCGCAAGATCGCGGCACTCTCGGCATCCGGCGTCCCATCAAACAGCGACGCGCGGAAATGCATCTGGAACGCGGCCAACACATGCCGTGTCGCCACATCCAACTCACCCGTCTGCGGCGTCGGATAACCCAGCTTCGCCAACTCTTCCTGGAACCAGGTAATGCTCGGCAGATCGGCCGCGTACTGCACCTGGTAACGGGCAACCGCCTTGGCGTCTGGCCACATGCCCAGCCCTTCATCCGCCAGGCGCTTCCAGGGGAATAACGGCCCCGGGTCCAGCTTGCGTAGCGGGGCAATGTCGCTATGGCCAATGATATTTCGCGGGTCGATACCGTTACGCTTGCTGATGTCCTTGAGCAGCACCACCAGCGACTGCACCTGAGCCTCGGAGTACGGGTACCAGACGCGGCCCGTCGGCAAATCGCGATAACCCGGGTTCACAATCTCGATCCCGATCGAACTGGAGTTGAGCCAGGTACGGCCCATCCATTCGCTTTCTCCGGCATGCCAGGCGCGCTGGCTCTCATCCACGAGCTTATAGATGGTGGCCGAGGCATCATCACCGATCAGGTAATGGCTGCTGACCTGGCCATGGGTCAACAGCGCCAAGGAACGCTCAAGGGACGCCGAGGTGTAGTGCACGACGACGAATTGCACACGATTGTCGTGGTTCACCGACGGATGGCTGGTGTCCAGGCGAGGGCCACTCGCGCAACCAGCGAGCAGGAGAAGCAGAAAGGCAGAACACAGAAGTTTCATGGCAGCAGACAATACGCTTAAGACGATAATGCAACAGTGTAACGTACCATTTGCTGCCAGGCGGCCAAATGCGAAGCTTTAAACAAAATGGAACATTTTCAGGCCGCCTGCACCTGATTGCGTCCCGCCCCCTTGGCACGGTACAGCGCCTCGTCAGCGCGTTTGAGCGCCAGGTCACTGCGTTCACCCGGCTGAAATTGCGCCATGCCCATGGATACCGTGATGGTCACCGGCTCGCCCTTGAAGTGAAACGGGCAGGCTTCGATGGCGGCGCGCAGGGTTTCACCTACGGCCAAGGCATCGGACAGTGAGGAGTTGGGCATCAGCAACACAAACTCTTCACCGCCAAAGCGTGCAATGAAGTCGTTGGGGCGCAAGCGTTTTCGGAGCACCGTGGCGATGATCTTCAGCACCTTGTCGCCGGCCAGATGACCATAGCCGTCGTTGATACGCTTGAAGTGATCCAGGTCCAGCATCGCCAGTGACAGGTTATTCCCACGCTGGTGCCAGGCGTTGACCTCTTGCTCCAGGCGTTCGCTCCAGGCCGCGCGGTTGGGTAAACCGGTGAGCGGGTCGATCAGGGCTTTCTGGCGCTGAACCTCGAGATGCTCACGGTAGCCCTGGGCCTCATGTTCCATATTGGCGACCCGTTCGGCCAGGCTTTTGAGGCGTGCAGCCACTTCCTGCTCGCGCTGGTCACGCTGGTGCTGGTGTTCGTCCATGGTACCCAGCAGACCCTCAAGATGGCTCTCCAGCACGTGCTTGAGGCTATCCAGGTCCGCCGCGTCCTGCACGCTGGTTTGCAAACCATCCACCTGTTCGCGGATCTGGGTATCCAACTCCCTGGCAGCCGAGCGGCTGTCCGCGTGGCCGTCACTGGCGACCTGCAGGTGCCCCTGGAACGCCTCGAGACGCTCGTTGAGTTGCTTGAGGTAGGCTTCAAACTCGTGCTGGCCGCTGTCGGTGATCGCCAGCATCAACACCGCCAGGTCATCGAGAATCGGCAGCAGTTCGTACCAGTTCAATCCATGGGTCAGGCGCTCGCGCATGGCTTCGGCCTGGGGCCGATAACGCTCGGGCAGCGACAGGTCTTCCAGCAAGCCGAGCAGGGTGTCTTCGATGTGTTTGGCCACCGAACTGTAAGACGGCTCGGGGGTGTCGGGCAGGGCGTAGGTCTGATCCGCTTGCAGCTCGTCGGGGTTCAGCTCTGCCAGCTCGGGCGCCTCTTGCGACTCGTCGGCCAGGACCGGTGGCAGGGAGAGACTGCCGATCTCTGTCCGCTCCGGCTCACGGACCTGCACCTCTGGTACTTCGACCATGGCGGCGAGGGCACTCTCGAGCTCAACCTCCGTTTCGATCAGTTGTTCGGGCTCCGGCGTTTCGATAATCGCAGCGGGCGCCTCGATGACGGGCGCCGCAGCCACGACGGCGGGGGCAACTGGCGCCGCTTCGCTGACAGCTTCAGCAGCCTTTACTTGCGGTACGGGCTCAGGAGGCGACTCGACAGGGGCCGGGGCCTTCGGCTGCGGTGCAAATGCCCGCAGCGCCTGGGCCAGCTCCGCCGACTGCGCCGGCGCTTCAGGCTCATCCACCGGCTTGGGCTTTGGCGCAGCAGGCGCAGGAGCGGTCGGGCGGGGTGCCGTGGGTGAGTCGACCTCCGGGGCTTCGGCCGCGGCATCTTTGGCGCCAAACAGTCGCTGCAACAGCCCCGGGCCCGAACGGTTGGTTTCGCCCTCCGGCTCCAGGTTACTCAACGCCTGCCCCTGGAGGCCGCTCAGCTCACTCAGCAACAGCGGGATCTCCCGCGCCTGGCCGACCCGACCGTCCAGCTGCTTGGCGAACGCCTTCAGCGGGCGACTGACTTCCCGCGGCAAGGGCAGTTTCTGCAACTGAGTGACCAGGGCCGTCAACGCGCTGCCGATCTGGTCGACCCGGGTTTCGCGGCGTTGCTCCGAATCCAGCACGGCCTTTTCCAGACGCGGCAGCAATGCAGCGAGGGCAGCGTCCATGTCGTCGGTGCGCACCACATCGCGCATTTCCTTCATGCATTGGTCAACCGCACGGTCGGTCCCTTCTGCCGCCAGGGTGCTGCGTACCAGCCCCCGGCGCAGCAGGTCGAGGCGGGCGGCCCAGCGACGTTCGAGCTTTTCTTGTTGCTCGACGCTTTTAAGGTATTTTTCTTTCCAACGCTGGGCGTCGTCGCTCATGCAAGAGGTCCGCGAGGGCCGGGGCTCAACGCGGGCAATGCATCAGCCGTGAGCGAACCCGGCAGACGAATCTCTACCGCGACGGGCAGGTGATCGGAGATGGGCTGCGCCAGTACCTGCACACTTTCGAGTGTCAGGGTCGGGCTGAGCAGGATGTGATCAAGACAACGTTGCGGACGCCAACTGGGAAAGGTGGCTTCGACTTGCGGCGCCAGCAACCCAAGGTCGCGCAACGGGGAATTCTGTAGCAGGTCGCTGGCGTGGGTGTTCATGTCCCCCATCAGCACCTGGTGTTTGTAGTTGCCAATCAACTCGCGGATGTAGGCCAACTGCAGGGTGCGGGTTCGTGCCCCCAACGCGAGGTGCATCATCACCACGACCAACGCTTCCGGCCCTTCACCGAACCGCACGAGAATCGCCCCGCGGCCTTTTGGCCCGGGCAACGGGTGATCCTCGATTGCCCACGGTTTCAGGCGGCTGAGCACACCATTGCTGTGCTGGCCGAGTTTGCCGAGGTTGCGATTGAGTTGTTGATACCAGTAGGGAAAAGCACCGAGCTGGGCAAGGTGCTCGACCTGGTTGATGTAGCCCGAACGCAGGCTGCCACCGTCGGCCTCCTGCAGGGCTACCAGATCGAAGTCGCCCAGCAGGTCGCCGATCTTTTGCAGATTACCGGCACGCCCGTTGTGGGGCAGCAGGTGCTGCCAGCCACGGGTCAGGTAATGCCGGTATTTCTCGGTACTGATGCCCACCTGGATATTGAAACTGAGCAGGCGCAGCCGACTGTCTGCCGGCAGGCCCGTGGATTCAAGGTGGTGCTCGTTGACCTTAGGGTCATGCAGGCCAACGACACGTTCAGTACCCCAGCGACGCATGACGGGCCCCTTACTTGGCTGCGCGCTCTTTGGCGATCAACTGGTCGGCTACGTTCAGCGCTTGCTCTTCGCCGCCGGCACTGCCGATGTCAAAGCGGTATTTGCCGTTGACGATCAGCGTCGGTACGCCTTGCACGCCGTATTTCTGGGCCAGTTCCTTGTATTGGGCCATCTTGCCCTTCACAGCGAACGAGTTGAATGTCTCCAGGAACTTGGTTTTGTCGACGCCTTGGGTGGCGACGAAATCGGCCATGTCTTCAGGCTTCACCAGGCGCTTGCCTTCTTTCTGGATGGCATTGAACACCGCCGCGTGAACCTTGTGTTCTACACCCATGGTGTCCAGGGTAATGAACAGCTGGCCGTGGGCATCCCATGGGCCGCCGAACAGGGCAGGAATACGTTTGAAATTCACGTCCTGAGGCAGCTTATCGACCCACGGATTGATGACTGGCTCAAAAGCGTAGCAATGCGGGCAGCCATACCAGAACAGCTCCACCACTTCGATCTTGCCCGGTACGGAAACCGGCACAGGATTGGCCAGCTCAACGTAGGTTTTACCGGCTTCAAGCGGCACATTATCGGCAGCTTGTGCGGTCATGCCGAAAAGGCTGGCAGTGACGAGAGCGGCGCTGAGGATCAGATTACGCATGCTTTACTCCTGGACAAATAAAGTCGCCTCACGCGACCTTTGTTGTGACAGGTCTACGCGGGCATGAGTTCGTTAGTGTAACGGCACCGGCCACAAAAAAGGGCAGCCTAAGCCACCCTTTTTATGCTTGCATCGACGGATTAATCGAGCGTTAACGTAGCCGGGGCAATTAGTGCAGGCCCTGGATGTATTGGGACACGGCTTCGATGTCCTTGTTGCTGAGTTTCCCGGCGATGCTCTGCATGATTTTGGTATCGCCGTCGTTGGTACGATTGCCTTCGCGGAAGTCCGTCAGCTGTTTGCCGATGTACTGGGCATGTTGGCCGCTCAAGTGCGGGAAGCCAGCAGCAGCGAGGCCCGCGCCGTTAGGCGAGTGGCAACCGATGCAGGAAGGCATGCCTTTTTCCAGGTTACCGCCACGGAACAGTTCCTCACCGTGGGCCACCAATTTCGGATCAGCAGCCCCCACGCTGCCCTTTTGGCTGGCAAAATACGCCGCGATATCCGCCAGGTCCTGATCGCTGAGGTTGGTCAACAAGCCGGTCATTTCCAGGACCGTACGCTTGCCGTCCTTGATGTCGTGCATCTGCTTGGTCAGGTAACGCTCACCCTGGCCGGCCAGTTTTGGAAAGTTTGGCGCCGGGCTATTACCGTCCGGTCCATGGCAAGCACCACATACGGCGGCTTTCGCCTGGCCGGCAGTGGCGTCGCCTGCGGCATGGGCAACACCGGTGATGCCCAAGGTCAACAGCAGACTCACGATCAGTTTGTTCATCAGCTAATCCAACTACGGCTAAGGGTTAAAGAGTTATGGACCGGGTTTACTCACCATCAACTGAATGACGGCATGGTAATCCTCGGTACTGCAGTCCATGCACAAACCACGCGGCGGCATCGCCTTGAAACCCTGGGTCACGTGTTGCACCAGCGTGTCCATACCTTGAGCCAATCTTGGCTTCCAGGCTGCCTGGTCACCCCGTCTAGGGGCGTTGGGCAACTGTCCGGCATGGCAGGCCCCGCAAACGCGGTTGTACACAGCCTCCGGTTCCTGTGTAGCCTGAGCACTGTAAAGTGGCATCAAGACACCGACGGCTAGCAGCCACTTGGTCATACATCGACCTTTTCAGGGTTTGAGAGCGTTTTGCGTTCTAATGCGCAATAAAGGTCTATCGCTCCCGTGAACTTCATCCTTCGCTGGGACAAAGCACACACAAAATCTGCGGCATTATATACTGGCGCTACTGAAACGGAAACGACACCGCTTGCCGCACCTATTCCCGGCACCGCCCACATCGGAAAACTCATGCAACTCAAGAATCCCATCCTCGGCCTGTGCCAACAGTCCACCTTCATGCTCAGCGCCGCCAAAGTCGACCAATGCCCCGATGACGAAGGCTTCGAAGTCGCCTTCGCCGGCCGTTCCAACGCCGGCAAATCCAGCGCGCTGAACACCCTGACCCACGCCAGCCTGGCCCGCACCTCGAAAACCCCGGGGCGCACACAGCTCCTCAACTTCTTCAAGCTAGACGATGATCGGCGTCTGGTCGACCTTCCGGGCTACGGTTATGCAAAAGTACCTATCCCGCTGAAGCTGCACTGGCAGCGTCACCTGGAAGCCTATCTGGGTGGCCGGGAGAGTTTGAAGGGTTTGATTCTGATGATGGACATCCGTCATCCAATGACCGACTTCGACCTGTTGATGCTCGATTGGGCCGTCGCCAGCGGCATGCCGATGCACGTCCTGCTGACCAAGGCCGACAAGCTGACCTACGGCGCAGCCAAGAACACCCTGCTCAAAGTGCAGGCAGAAATCCGTAAGGGTTGGGGCGACGCGGTGACTATCCAGCTGTTCTCGGCGCCAAAACGCATGGGCCTGGAGGATGCCTACACGGTACTGGCAGGCTGGATGGAACTGGCTGACAAAGGTTCGGAAGCCGCCGAGTAAAAACTCGGGGCAAAAAAAACCCCGGACTTCGTATGGGGAGGGGAAGTTCGGGGTCCAAGTTCCGGACCGCTAGGGCGGGGTCCAGATATCTGCCAACACTTAACACAACATAGGAGCATTGAAGGGCTTCACCACCCATTCAGTAACTCTGAGTAGCAGTTCACGGGTTAAGTTCCGGCACGTTCAAAAAACTATTGGAAATAACCCGCCGCGTTTTCCGATCTAAAGCGCTGCCGCAGCATGATGCCGCGGCCCAAGCCCCAGGCTTAGTGCGCCTCGTCCCAGTTGTCGCCCACGCCGACGTCCACCACCAGTGGCACATCCAGCTTCGCCGCATCACTCATGTGCTCACGAATCTTCGCGCTGACTTCAGCTACCAGGTCTTCACGCACCTCCAGCACCAATTCATCGTGCACCTGAAGGATGACCTTAGCGTCCAGGCCCGAGGCCGTCAGCCAGTTGTCGACCTTGACCATGGCCTTCTTGATGATATCGGCCGCGGTACCCTGCATCGGCGCGTTGATCGCCGTACGCTCGGCGCCCGCACGTTCCTGAGGCTTGTTGGAGTTGATCTCCGGCAGGTACAGGCGGCGCCCGAACAAGGTTTCCACGTAGCCCTGGTCAGCCGCCTGGGCACGGGTGCGCTCCATGTACTCGCGGACCCCCGGGTAGCGGGCGAAGTACACATCGATGTAAGCCTTGGCGGTCTTGGTGTCGACGCCGATGTCCTTGCCGAGCTTCTGGGCGCCCATGCCGTAGATCAGGCCAAAGTTGATCGCCTTGGCGCTGCGACGCTGATTGGATGTGACCTCAGCCAACTCAACCTTGAACACCTCAGCCGCCGTGGCGGTGTGCACGTCGAGGTCGTCGCGGAACGCATTCAGCAACCCTGCGTCCTTGGACAAATGCGCCATGATGCGCAGCTCGATCTGGGAATAGTCCGCCGCCAGCAGCTTGTAGCCCTTGGGCGCGACAAACGCCTGGCGAATACGCCGGCCTTCGGCAGTACGCACCGGAATGTTCTGCAGGTTTGGATCGCTGGAGGACAGCCGCCCGGTAGCTGCGACGGCCTGGTGATAGGACGTGTGAACCCGCCCGGTACGCGGGTTAATCTGTTCGGGCAGACGGTCGGTATAGGTGCTTTTCAGCTTGCTCATGCTGCGGTACTGCATCAGCACTTTTGGCAGCGGGTAGTCGTCTTCAGCCAATTTGGCCAAGACTTCCTCGGCCGTCGAGGCCTGGCCCTTGCCGGTCTTCTTCAACACCGGCAGCCCGAGCTTCTCGTAGAGGATCGCGCCCAACTGCTTGGGCGAGCCCAGGTTGAACTCCTCGCCGGCGATTTCATACGCCTGGCGCTCCAGGTCCACCATCTTGTTGCCCAGCTCAATGCTCTGGATACCCAGCAGGGCAGCATCCACCAAGGCGCCCTGACGCTCAATGCGCGCCAAGACCGGCACCAGCGGCATCTCGATGTCGGACACGACGCTGGCCAAGGTAGGAATCGCAGAGAGCTGCTTGTGCAGTTCCTGATGCAAGCGCAGGGTCACATCGGCGTCTTCCGCTGCGTAAGGTCCCGCCTGCTCAAGGGGAATCTGGTCAAAGGTCAGCTGCTTGGCGCCTTTGCCGGCGATGTCCTGGAAGCTGACGGTATCGTAGTCCAGGTACTTCTTCGCCAGGCTGTCCATGTCGTGGCGAGTCGCCACGGAGTTCAGCACGTAGGATTCAAGCATGGTGTCGAAGGCGATGCCGCGCACGGTGATGCCGTGTGCCGGGTCGCCACCGATGGCGCAATTGGCCAGGATGTTCATGTCGAACTTGGCGTGCTGGCCGACCTTGAGTTTTTCCGGGTCTTCGAGCAACGGCTTCAGGGCCAGTAACACGGTGTCCCGATCCAGCTGTTCCGGCGCACCGATGTAGGAGTGGGTCAGCGGAATGTAGGCTGCTTCATGGGCCTGCACGGCAAACGACACACCCACCAATTGCGCTTTCTGAGCGTCGATCCCGGTGGTTTCGGTATCAAAGGCGAACAGCTTGGCGTCGTTGAGCTTCTTCAGCCAGACATCAAACTGAGCCTGGGTGAGGATGGTTTCGTACACCGGCTCTACAGAAACCGGAGCGACTGTTTCAATCGCTTCGTCCACGACTGCGGCCGATGGGGCGGCGCTCAGCTCAACACGCTTGGCATCGCGCTGAATCTCGTCAATCCAGCTCTTGAACTCCAGCAGCGTGTACAGCTCCAGCAGCTTCTCGCGATCCGGCTCGATCAGGTGCAAGTCGTCCAGGCCCACATCCAGCGGCACATCGATCTTGATCGTCGCCAACTCGTAGGACAGGAACGCACTCGCCTTATGCTCTTCCAGTTTGGCGACCAACGTCTTGGCACCACGAATCGGCAAGGTCGGCACGATATCGAGCTGCTCGTAGAGCTCTTTCAAACCGCCGTTCACGCCTACCAACAGGCCGGAAGCCGTCTTCGGACCAATGCCCGGAACGCCCGGGATGTTGTCGGACGAGTCGCCCATCAACGCCAGGTAATCGATGATCTGCTCGGGAGCGACACCGAATTTCTCCTTCACGCCCTCAACGTCCATGGCGCTACCGGTCATGGTGTTGACCAAGGTAATGTGCCCGTCCACCAACTGCGCCATGTCCTTGTCACCGGTGGAAATCACCACCGGCCGGTCGGCGGCCGCGCTGCTGCGGGCCAGGGTGCCGATCACGTCGTCCGCTTCCACGCCTTCGACGCACAGCAGCGGGAAGCCCAGGGCGATCACGCTCTGGTGCAGCGGCTCGATCTGCACGCGCATGTCATCGGGCATGCTCGCGCGGTTGGCCTTGTATTCGGCGTACAGCTCATCGCGAAATGTCCCGCCCTTGGCGTCGAACACCACCGCGAACGGACTGTTCGGGTACTGTTTGCGCAGGCTTTTGAGCATGTTCAGCACGCCCTTGACCGCGCCGGTAGGCAGGCCTTTGGAAGTGGTGAGCGGCGGCAGCGCGTGAAAGGCGCGGTACAGGTAAGAAGAACCGTCCACCAGGACGAGGGGGGCTTGGCTCATGAGCAGGATCAACCTTTTCGGCGGGTCAGGCGCTAGAATAGCCGGACCAATGACGACAAAGGGACAAGGTTATCATGCGTACAGTAAATCGCTTGTTGTTGACCGGCTTGATTGCATTCCTTCCGCTGGCCGCCATGGCAGCCGACGGAGCGCCTTCGGCAGATCCGGAGGTCACCATTCGCACGGAAGGCGACAAGACCATCCAGGAATACCGCCAAAATGGCTTCCTGTACGCAATCAAGGTGACTCAGAAAGGCTTTCCGCCTTACTTCTTGGTGCGCGCGGACGGAACCGATGCGAACTTCATCCGCTCTGACCAGCCGGATATGCTGATCCCGTCATGGAAGATCTTCGAATGGAAATGATTTCTTAACTTTAATCGGCGCTGCTCCCCGCAGCGCCCGTAACGGCAGTTTTAACCATGTCTGTGTTCACCCCCCTGGCTCGGCCCGAGCTGGAAACCTTTCTTGCCCCTTACGGGCTCGGCCGCCTGCTTGATTTCCAGGGGATTGCCGCTGGTAGTGAAAACACCAATTTCTTTATCAGCCTGGAACAGGGCGAGTTTGTCCTGACCCTGGTCGAGCGCGGCCCCGTGCAGGAAATGCCGTTCTTCATCGAACTGCTGGACGTGCTCCACGACGCCGACCTGCCAGTGCCTTACGCCCTGCGTACCACCGACGGCGTGGCCTTGCGCGAGTTGGCAGGCAAACCGGCGCTGTTGCAACCGCGCCTGGCGGGCAAGCACATCAAGGAAGCCAACGCCCAGCATTGCGTGCAAGTGGGCGAATTGCTCGGTCACCTGCACCTGGCCACCCAAGGCGACAAGGTACTGGAACGCAAGACCGATCGCGGGCTGGACTGGATGCTCAGCGAAGGCGCGCAACTGATTTCACACCTCGACACGGAACAACAACGCCTGCTGCAAGCTGCGCTGGATGAGATCGAGGCGCACAAGGTGCAGATCCTTGCGCTGCCCCGGGCGAATATCCACGCCGACCTGTTCCGCGACAACGCGATGTTCGAAGGTACGCACCTGACCGGGCTGATCGACTTCTACAACGCCTGCTCCGGGCCGATGCTGTACGACGTGGCGATTGCCCTGAACGACTGGTGCTCGGACGCCGACGGCGTGATCGACGGCCAGCGGGCACGGGCATTGTTGGGGGCTTATGCGGGCTTGCGACCGTTCACCGCCAAGGAAGCGGAGCTGTGGCCGACGATGTTGCGCGTGGCCTGTGTGCGGTTCTGGCTGTCACGCCTGATTGCGGCTGAATCGTTCGCCGGGCAGGACGTGCTGATTCACGACCCGCGAGAGTTTCAAGTGCGCTTGGCGCAACGCCAGCAGGTCAAGACCCCGCTGCCGTTCGCGCTGTAAAGATCGTACGCGGTCAAAAATGTGGGAGCGGGCTTGCTCGCGAAAGCGGTGGATCAGTCAATGCATCTGGTGCCTGACACTCCGCCTTCGCGAGCAAGCCCGCTCCCACATTTGATCTTCGCTGAGCCTTACAGGGACTCCAGGCACCCAGCCAGGTCATTCCCCAGCTTCTCCAGCACCTGCTCATACCCTTGGGCGGAGGCCGGCGTGTAACCGCCCAACGCATCCAGCTCGGCCAGCTTCACCGGCAAACCCGCCACCAGCGTTTCCGCCAGGCGAGGGCGCAGCGGCGGCTCGCTGAACACACAAGTCTTGCCCACTTCCTGCAACCGCGTGCGCATCGCCGCCACATGCTGGGCGCCCGGCTGCACTTCTGCGGCAACGCTGAACACACCAGTGTGCTTGAGGCCGTAGGCATCTTCGAAGTAATCGAACGCCTCATGGAATACGAAGTAAGGCTTGCCGGCGACATCCGCCATACGTGCTTTCAAGCGCGCATCCAACGCGTCCATACGGCCATCAAAGGCCTTCACGTTGCTCTGGTAACGCTCGGCGTTGGCCGGATCAGCAGCAGTGAGGTCCGCAGCGATACGGTTGGCGATCACTCGGGCGTTGACCGTCGACAACCACAAATGCGCATCCAGGCTGCCTGGGCGATGATCGTGATCATGCTCGTCGGCATCTTCAGCATGGGAGTGGCTATCTTCGGCGAACCGGCGCAATTTCATTCCTGGCAGGTCCTGCACGGCCACCGTCGGCAAGCTGCGACCTTTCAATACGCGTGGCAGAAAGCTTTCCATGTCCGGGCCGATCCAATACAGCAGGTCCACCGACTGCACGCGCCGTACGTCGGAAGGACGCAACGCATAGTTATGGGGCGAGGCGCCCGGCGGCAGCAATACCTCAGGAATCGCCACGCCATCCTGCACGGCGGCGGCAATCAGCTGTAACGGTTTGATGCTGGTCAGCACCCGAACCTCCGACTGAGCGGCACCGGCAAGCAACAAACTGGTGACAAATACGACAAAAACGGGAAAAAGTCTGGACACGATGACCACTCAAGGAGGCAGGAACAGGTAACATAATAACGTCTCTCACAAATATCTGTCGCCGCTCATGCCTAAAACACCGCTTGCCAGCCGTCCCCACGACCACTCTCACTGCGTGCACACCGCGCTGTCAGAGGCCGACGCCTTGTGCGCGCGCCAAGGCCTGCGCCTGACCGCCCTGCGTCGCCGGGTGCTGGAGCTGGTGTGGCAAAGCCATAAGCCTCTGGGTGCCTACGACATCCTCGGCGTGCTCAGCGAGCAGGATGGCCGCCGCGCCGCGCCGCCCACGGTGTACCGCGCGCTGGACTTCCTGCTGGACAACGGCCTGGTGCACCGCATCTCTTCGCTCAATGCCTTTGTCGGCTGCAACCACCCGGAACACGCGCACCAGGGCCAGTTCCTGATTTGCCGCGAGTGCCACGCCGCCATCGAGCTTGAGCAAAAAAGCATCAGCGACAGCATCATCAAGAGCGCCGGCGACGTCGGCTTCAAGGTCGAAGGGCAAACCGTCGAAGTGGTCGGTGTGTGCTCGGGCTGCCAGGGGGCTTGATGAGCACTGCGTTAATCCGCCTGGAGCAGGTCGGGGTCACGTTCGCCGGGCAAAACGTGCTGGACAACATCGCCCTGAGCGTCGAGCCAGGTCAGATCGTCACGCTGATCGGCCCCAACGGCGCCGGCAAGACCACTCTTGTGCGCGCCGTGCTCGGCCTGCTCAAACCCGACAGCGGCAGCGTATGGCGCAAGCCTAAACTGCGAGTGGGCTACATGCCGCAAAAGCTGCATGTGGACCCGACCTTGCCCCTGTCAGTGCTGCGCTTCCTGCGCCTGGTGCCAGGCGTAGACCGCGCCCGCGCGCAGTCCGCCCTTAAGGAAGTCGGCGCCGAACAGGTGATCGACAGCCCGGTGCAAAGTATCTCCGGCGGCGAAATGCAGCGTGTGCTGCTCGCCCGTGCCCTGTTGCGCGAGCCGGAACTGCTGGTACTCGATGAACCCGTGCAAGGTGTCGACGTGGCCGGCCAGGCCGAGTTGTACAGCCTGATCACCCGCCTGCGGGACCGCCATGGCTGCGGCGTGCTGATGGTCTCCCACGACCTGCACCTGGTGATGAGCACCACCGACCAGGTGGTGTGCCTTAATCGCCACGTGTGCTGCTCCGGCCACCCGGAACAGGTCAGCGGCGACCCGGCTTTCGTCGAGCTGTTCGGCAAGAACGCCCAGAGCCTGGCGATTTATCACCACCATCACGACCATGCCCATGACCTGCATGGCGCTGTTGTCTCTGACCCCGCCACACCCCATACCCACGTTCATGGAGATAGCTGCAAGCATGGCTGATTTTCTGCTCTACGCCCTGCTGGCAGGCTTGGCTCTGGCGCTGGTGGCGGGCCCACTGGGCTCGTTCGTGGTCTGGCGGCGCATGGCCTATTTTGGCGACACCTTGTCCCACGCTGCGCTGCTGGGCGTGGCCATGGGTTTCCTGCTGGATGTGAGCCCAACCATTGCCGTCACCGTCGGCTGCCTGTTGCTGGCGGTGCTGCTGGTGACCCTGCAACAGCGCCAGCCGCTGGCTTCCGATACGCTGCTGGGCATCCTGGCCCCAAGCACCTTGTCCCTGGGCCTGGTGGTGCTGAGCTTCATGCATGAAGTGCGTATCGACCTGATGGCCTACCTGTTCGGCGACCTGCTGGCGATCAGCCCCACCGACCTGGCGTGGATCCTCGGCGGCAGCGCGGCGGTGCTGGTGCTGTTGGTGACGCTGTGGCGCCCGCTGCTGGCGATCACCGTCCACGAAGAACTCGCCACTGTCGAAGGTTTGCCCGTGGCCGCGCTGCGCATGACCCTGATGCTGCTGATCGCCGTGGTGATTGCTGTCGCGATGAAGATTGTCGGCGTATTGTTGATCACATCACTGCTGATCATCCCGGCGGCAGCGGCACAGCGTCATGCCCGCTCGCCGGAGCAAATGGCGATCGGCGCCAGCCTGTTGGGGATGCTTGCGGTGTGCGGTGGCCTGGCGCTGTCCTGGTTCAAGGACACCCCGGCCGGCCCGTCGATTGTGGTCACGGCGGCCGCCCTGTTTCTGCTGAGTTTTGTCCTGCCCCGTCGTGGGGTGTAGACTTGCTCGCTTTTTGCGCAATTAGAGAGTCGCAGGAATGAAGCTGTTCAACGCCCGTTATCTGCTCCTTGCCGCATTTTCCTTGCTGCTGGGCGCCTGCCAAAGCACCCCGCCCGCCGCCCCCCAGGCGCCGGACGCGCGCGCTGCGGCCATCGCACAGCTGGAGCAAAACCTCGCCAGCAGTGAACTGGCCACCGCCGAAGACGAGCTGGCCGCCTTGCAGGCCCAGTCGCCCAACGACCCGGCGCTGGAGCCTTATCAGCGCCAACTGGCCGAAGCCTACTTGCAGCGCAGTCAGATCGTCCTGCAAAAAGGTGACGTCAACGCAGCTGCCACGGCCTTGAGCCGCGCACGGGCTTTAATGCCCAAGGCGCCGGCGCTGACCGGTGGCGTCAACAGCGCGATTGCCCACGCCCGTAAAGTCGAGTTGGATAAAGCCGAGGCTGCCTTGAAAGCCGCTGAGGCCAAGCCGCCCGCCAAGGTCATCGACCCTGCAGCGCCAAGCACCACGGTTGCGCTGAACCTCACCGATATTGAAGCGCTGCGCCATCAACTGGATGAGATCGCCACCGATGTGGTGAATTACCAGTGCGATGTGAGCATCCAGGCACCGCGCACCGAAGATTATCCATGGCTGGCCACGCTGCTGACCAAACGGGTGAAGCGCATTGATTCGGGGTATGATCTGAAGATTCACCGGCAGATCCTGAAGAAGGTTCCGGCGCAGGTTGTACTGATTCCGCGTAAGACTGAATAACGCCATTCGCGAGCAAGCCCGCTCCCACATTTAACCGAGTTCCAACTTTGAAATGCGGTCAAATGTGGGAGCGGGCTTGCTCGCGAAAGCGGTCTAACAATCAACCAATGACTTAAGCCGGAACAGCTTTAGCCTTCGGCTCCCGATCCCAGACCCGATGCTGGGCAATCGCTGCAAAAAACGCCTTCAACGCCTTCGCATCACCGCCCACTATCAGCCCCGCATCTGCCTCAAGCTTCAGCACATCCAGCAACTGCTTTGCCTCTCCGGCCAAGGCAATCGCCTTCAGATGCTTGTACGCCTCCAGCAGGTAATGCAACGCAACGCCGTCGCCACTCAGTGCCTGAACCGACTTGGCACCACCCGGCACAAACACCGCATCGAACGCCACTGACGGCAAACCTTCCATGGATGCATCCACCGGCAGGCTCTTGCCATCCGCCGTCGTCACCGGTGCCGATGTCGGCCCGAGCAGCTTCGCATGCGCACCCTCGGCTTCCAGCGCCTTCTTCAAGGCATCAATCGCCGCACCATCAACGCCGTTCGCCGCC
Source organism: Pseudomonas sp. Xaverov 83 (assembly GCF_019352905.1). Lineage (NCBI taxonomy): Bacteria > Pseudomonadati > Pseudomonadota > Gammaproteobacteria > Pseudomonadales > Pseudomonadaceae > Pseudomonas > Pseudomonas sp. Xaverov 83. The sequence continues at coordinate 109,122 of NZ_JAAAFU010000075.1, forward strand.
AGGATCGCGACCTTGCGGGTCTTGATATCACCCGACAGCAAATTGGCCTGGCTCAGCGCTGGTGAACGTTCCGGAGACGTCTTGCGCTCTGGCACCGTGCCTTTCTTCGGTGCCGGCAAGCCCAGGTTCTGCGCCACGCGCTTGGCCAGTTCGAGGTCGATGTTGGCGAGGATCTCGTTCACCTGCCGAGCCCGGATGAATTCACGCTCCACCTTGCCCAGCTCGAAGCTGTAAGCCGCGATGATGTGCTCTTGCTCGTGCTTGCTCATGCTGCGGAAAAACAAGCGCGCCTGGGAGAAGTGATCACCGAACGACTCGCTGCGCTCACGGATCTTGTGGGCGTCGATTCGCTCCGGATAAGTCTCAAAACCACCGTCCTGCGCCGCAGGCGGAGTTTCTTTCGGCCAGCCGCCATCAATGGAGTTCGGCTCGTAGGACGCGCGACCCTTGTCGATGGTGGTGCGGTGCATGGCATCACGCTGGCCGTTATGGAACGGCGCGACCGGACGGTTGATCGGCAACTCGTGAAAGTTCGGGCCGCCGAGTCGGCTGATCTGCGTGTCGGTGTAGGAAAACAGGCGGCCTTGCAGCAGCGGGTCATTGGAGAAATCGATACCCGGCACGATATGCCCCGGGCAGAACGCCACTTGCTCGGTCTCGGCAAAGTAGTTGTCCGGGTTGCGGTTGAGCACCATCTTGCCCAGCGGCGTGATGGGCACCAGCTCTTCGGGGATCAACTTGGTCGGGTCGAGAATATCGAAGTCGAACTTATGCTCGTCTTCTTCGGCGATGATCTGTACGCCCAATTCCCATTCCGGGTAATCACCACTTTCAATGGATTCCCACAGGTCACGACGGTGGAAGTCCGTGTCTTTGCCCGCCAGCTTCTGCGCCTCGTCCCACACCAGGGAACAGGTGCCGACGGTAGGACGCCAGTGGAATTTAACGAAGTTGGATTTCCCCTCGGCATTCACCAAACGGAAGGTATGCACGCCAAAACCCTGCATGGTCCGCAGGCTTTTCGGAATCGCCCGGTCAGACATGGCCCAGATCACCATATGCGCTGACTCTGGCTGCAGCGAAACAAAATCCCAGAACGTATCGTGGGCCGAGCCGCCTGTAGGAATCTCGTTATGCGGCTCAGGTTTTACCGCATGCACGAAGTCAGGAAACTTGATCGCATCCTGAATGAAAAAGACCGGCATGTTATTGCCCACCAGGTCGAAGTTACCTTCGTCGGTGAAGAACTTTACGGCAAAACCACGCACGTCACGCACGGTATCACCCGAGCCGCGAGGGCCCTGAACCGTGGAGAAACGCGCAAATACCGGGGTTTTGTGTTCGGGGTTACGCAGGAACCCGGCCTTGGTCAGCGCCGAATGGTTTTCATAGGTCTGGAAATAACCATGGGCACCGGTACCCCGGGCATGAACGATGCGTTCCGGGATGCGCTCATGGTCAAAGTGCGTGATTTTTTCACGCATGATGAAGTCTTCCAGCAGCGAAGGACCCCGGGAGCCGACCTTCAAGCTGTTCTGGTTGTCGGAAACCTTCACGCCCTGGTTGGTACGCAGCGCCTGGCCGGTAGCGTCAGAGCGAAATGTTTCCAGGCTTTGCAGCTTGGCGTTGGTGTTACCACGGTCCAGAGTGTCGGTACCCGCAAGTTCGCTCTTGGGCGGGGTGACTGGCTTTTTAGTGCTCATCAGACAAAAACTCCTCGTTTGCGTAGGCCAGAGCGATCCCCGGCTCTTCTTGAGCAAAACCCCAGGCACGGCACCTGGGAATTTCGAGTTGCTTATGTAGTGACTGACACGGTTTTGTACCGTTCCTTTTTTATGACCTTTGATCGCGTTATTGCCAAATCGCTGGTCGGATGAGAAATAAATGCTAAGAAACGCTATACGGACAGGCTAAAATGCGCGCCCGGCTAACCGCTGATCCCTTTTTAATGCGCCCCACAAGGTTCGCTACGTGATCGAGTTTCATAACGTCCATAAAACCTACCGGGTCGCCGGTAAGGATATCCCCGCACTGCATTCCACCAACCTGCGCGTCGAAAATGGCCAGGTGTTTGGTCTGATCGGCCATTCCGGTGCGGGAAAAAGTACTTTGCTGCGCCTGATCAATCGCCTGGAAGAACCCAGCGGTGGCCAGATCAAGGTCGATGACGAAGAAGTCACCGCCCTCGACGCCAACGGCCTGCGCCGTTTCCGGCAACAGGTCGGGATGATCTTCCAGCACTTCAACCTGCTGGCCTCCAAGACCGTCGCCGACAACGTGGCGTTGCCGCTGACCCTCGCGGGCGAACTTTCCCGCAAGGAAATCGACCTGCGTGTGGCCGAACTGCTGGCCCGGGTTGGCCTGTCCGACCATGCCAAAAAGTATCCGGCGCAGCTGTCCGGCGGCCAGAAGCAGCGCGTCGGCATCGCCCGCGCCCTGGCCACCAAGCCAAAGATCCTGCTGTGCGACGAAGCCACCAGCGCCCTCGACCCGCAGACCACCGCCTCGGTGCTGCAACTGCTGGCCGAGATCAACCGTGAGCTGAAGCTGACCATCGTGCTGATCACCCATGAAATGGACGTGATCCGCCGGGTCTGCGACCACGTGGCCGTGATGGACGCCGGCGTGATCGTCGAGCAAGGCACCGTCGCCGACGTGTTCCTGCACCCCAAACACCCGACCACCAAGCGCTTCGTGCAAGAGTCCGAGCAGGTTGACGAAGGCGAGCAGCGTGATGACTTCGCTCACGTGCCGGGCCGCATCGTGCGCCTGACGTTCCAGGGCGAAGCGACCTACGCACCGCTGCTGGGTACCGTCGCCCGTGAAACGGGTGTGGACTACAGCATCCTTGCCGGTCGTATCGATCGCATCAAAGACATTCCCTACGGGCAACTGACCCTCGCCGTCACCGGTGGTGACATGGAGGCCGCGTTCGCCGCCTTCACCGCCGCAGACGTCCACATGGAGGTGCTGCGCTAATGGAAATCTTCTTGAGCTTTTTCTCGAACATCGACTGGTCCGAAATCCTGTTGGCCACCGGCGACACCATGACCATGCTGTTCGGCTCGCTGCTGTTCACCGTGCTGCTGGGCCTGCCGCTGGGGGTACTGCTGTTCCTGTGCAGCCCGCGCCAGCTCTTCGAACAAAAAGGCCTGTACGCGATGCTGTCGCTGATCGTGAACATCCTGCGTTCGCTGCCGTTCATTATTCTGCTGATCGTGATGATCCCGTTCACGGTGCTGATCACCGGCACCTCGCTGGGTGTTGCCGGTGCGATTCCGCCGCTGGTGGTGGGGGCCACGCCGTTCTTTGCGCGCCTGGTGGAAACCGCGTTGCGCGAAGTGGACCGCGGGATTATCGAAGCGACCCAGGCCATGGGCGCCACTACCCGGCAGATCATCACCAACGCCTTGCTGCCCGAAGCCCGCCCCGGCATCTTCGCGGCGATTACGGTGACGGCGATTACACTGGTTTCCTACACGGCCATGGCTGGTGTGGTGGGTGCCGGTGGCCTGGGTGACCTGGCGATCCGCTTCGGTTATCAACGCTTCCAGACCGACGTGATGGTGGTCACCGTGGTGCTGCTGTTGATCCTGGTACAAATTCTGCAAACCGTCGGCGACAAGCTGGTGGTGCACTTTTCTCGAAAATAACGGCTATTGCCGGCGCGAAGCCGGCCAATTCCCGAACAAGGAGCTTGTTGAATGAAAAAACTACTGGTTGCTTTCGCCGCCGTTGCCGCGTTCTCCGCCCACGCCGCTGAAACCCTGACCGTGGCCGCATCCCCGGTGCCCCACGCTGAAATCCTCGAATTCGTGAAGCCGGTTCTGGCTAAAGAAGGCGTGGATTTGCAGGTCAAAGTCTTCACCGACTACGTCCAGCCAAACGTACAGGTTGCCGAAAAACGCCTGGACGCCAACTTCTTCCAGCACCAGCCGTACCTGGATGAGTTCAACAAAGCCAAGGGCACTCACCTGGTGAGCGTCGGCGCTGTGCACCTGGAACCTCTGGGCGCCTACTCCAGCAAGTACAAAAAGCTGGAAGACCTGCCAAGCGGCGCCAACGTCGTGATCCCGAACGACGCCACCAATGGCGGCCGCGCGCTGTTGCTGCTGGCCAAGCACAACCTGATCACCCTGAAGGACCCGACCAACATCCTGTCGACCATCAAGGACATCACCGGCAACCCGAAAGACCTGAAATTCCGCGAACTGGAAGCCGCCACCCTGCCGCGCGTGCTGACCCAGGTCGACCTGGCGCTGATCAACACCAACTACGCCCTGGAAGCCAAGCTGGACCCCTCCAAGGACGCACTGGTGATCGAAGGCAACGACTCGCCTTACGTGAACATTCTGGTGACCCGCGAAGACAACAAGGATTCGGATGCGGTGAAGAAGCTGGTAGCAGCCCTGCACACACCGGAAGTGAAAGCGTTCATACTCGAGAAGTACAAAGGCGCGATCCTGCCAGCGTTCTGATCCAAGGCCGAAACCCCGATCGATCGTTCCCACGCTCTGCGTGGGAACGCATCCTGTGACGCTCCGCGTCACGACCTCAAAAGCGGACGCAGAGCGTCCAGTGCGGCATTCCCACGCAGAGCGTGGGAACGATCTAAACCAATGTGGGAGCAGGCTTGCTCCCACATTTGATTTGTGTCGCTCAGGAAATGGTCGGCAGGCTTATTTACGCTGCAATAACCCCGGGAACTGCGCCACTAGCTTCTGGTTGTTTAACGGCGCCCGGATAAACCCGCGCTGGGTGCCGTCCGGACCGATCAGCGCCAGATTGCCGCTATGGTCGACGGTGTAGTTGGGCTTGCTGGTGTCCGCCGGAATAAATGGAATGCTTACCGCATTGGACACTTTCTGCACATCGTCCACGTTAGCACCGGTCAGACCTTCAAACTGTGGATCGAAGTAGCCGAGGTACTGCTTGAGCTGCGCCGGCGTATCGCGGTTCGGGTCAACGCTGACCAGGATCACCTGCAACTTATCCACCACGTCTTTAGGCAGCTCGCTCTTGATCTGGCGCAGTTGGGCGAGGGTGGTGGGGCAGATATCCGGGCAGAAGGTGTAGCCGAAGAACAACACGCTCCACTTGCCTTTCAGCTCGTTGACCACCACCGGCTGGCCGTCCTGGTTGGTCATGGTCACCGGCGGCAACTGGCGGCTTTGCGGCAGCAGGATGATGCCCGCATCGATCAAGGCAGTCGGGTCGCCCTGGCCTTTGCCGCTCAGGACTTTGTTGACGGTCAGGCCCATGATCAACGCGACAATGGCCACCAGAATGAAGACAGTTTTTTGAGTTCGAGTCATAGGTTCAACAATAGGTAGTGGTCTACGAGCAGGGCGATAAACAGCGCGAACAGGTACCAGATAGAGTACTTGAAGGTGTTGATCGCCGCGTGCGGCCGACTGCCACGGTACAGCACCCAGGCCCATTGCAGAAAGCGCCCGCCCAGAACCAGTGCGCACACCAGGTACAGCATGCCGCTCATGTGGATGACATACGGCATCAGGCTGACCGCCAGCAGGGCGAAGGTGTAGAGCAGGATATGCACCTTGGTGTAGTGCTCGCCGTGGGTCACCGGCAGCATCGGGATGTCGGCCTTGGCGTATTCCTCCTTGCGGTGAATCGCCAGGGCCCAGAAGTGCGGCGGGGTCCAGGCGAAGATGATCAGCACCAGCAGCAGCGGCTCGGCGCTGACGTGGCCAGTGACGGCAACCCAACCCAGCAAAGGCGGCGCGGCGCCGGCCAGGCCGCCGATGACGATGTTCTGCGGCGTCGCACGTTTGAGGAAACCGGTGTAGATCACCGCGTAGCCCAACAGCGAGGCCAGGGTCAGCCAGGCGGCCAGTGGATTGGTAAACGCCAGCAACAGCGCCAGCCCGACAACCGCCAGCAACAGCGCAAAAACAAGCGCCGCCACGGGCGATACGCGCCCTTCCGCCAGCGGACGTTTATGGGTGCGCGCCATCAGCGCATCGATGCGCCGATCCACCACATGGTTCACCGCCGCCGCGCCACCGGCACACAGCGCGATCCCCAGGTTGCCGAAAATCAGCACCGGCCAAGGCACCCCGGCGCGGGTGGCGAGGAACATGCCCACCAGCGAGGTGATGAGCATCAGCACCACCACTTTTGGCTTGGTCAGCTCAAGATAGTCACGCCAGATCGCCTGGCTATGACGCTCGCCGATCAAGGTCGCCATGGCATCTCTCCTTTTAGGGTCATGAGGCCCGACACATGTTTACGCGGGCTGAAGCGCCAGCCGAACGGCAACTGGTGCCGCACCCGAACCAGACTGGTGCGAGCGTGGTAATTGACCAGCACCAGCGTCAGCAGCAACGCCGCGCCGCCGGCGTTATGAGCGACCGCAACCGGCAGCGGCAGGTGGAAATACACGTTGCTCAAGCCCAGGCAAATTTGCGCCGCCAGGGCGATCAGCAACAGGCCGGCCAAGCGAGTCATGCCGACCACCTTGAGTTGCCAGGCCAGGCCCAGCAGTACGATGGTGACCAGCAGCGCACCAATCCGATGGGTCAGGTGAATCGCCGTGCGTGCATCACTGTCCAGTTGCCCACCGAGGTAATTGGGGCCGATATGCTGGGTCAGGTGAAAGCCATTGGCGAAATCCGCCGCCGGCCACCACTGCCCGTGACAGGTCGGCAGGTCGATACAGGCCACGGCCGCGTAGTTGGAGCTGACCCATCCACCCAGGGCAATCTGGCCGATCACCAGCACCAGGCCAGCCGTCGCCCAATACTGCAAACGCCTGGGCACGATCAGCGCCGGCAATACACCGGACAGCCGCAGCGTCAGCAAAAACAGCAGGCTCAACGTCGCAAACCCGCCCAATAAATGCCCGGTGACCACTTGCGGCCAGAGCTTCAGCGTCACCGTCCACATGCCAAACGCCGCCTGGGCAAACACTACAGCCAACAGGAACAACGGCAACTTTAACGGCTGGCCCGGGTGATGCCGATGGGTCCAGGCGCGCGCTGCCAACAGCACAATCAGCAGCCCGAGGGTGCCGGCAAAATAACGATGGGTCATCTCGTTCCATCCCTTGTCCGACTCCACCGGCGTATCCGGGTAATGCAGTTCGGCATGGGCCAGCTGGGCTTCGCTTTTTGGCACGCTGATAAAGCCATAGCACCCCGGCCAATCCGGGCAACCAAGGCCCGCGTGGGTCAGCCGGGTGTAGGCGCCCAGCAGCACCACGATCAGGGCCAGCAGGGTGGCAAACAGCGCGAGGCGAAATCCAGGTTTGGCCATGACGGTGTCCTTATCCGATGTTCGACAGTTTCAGCAGCAGGCGCAGGTCGTTGAGCAGGTCCTTGCCCTTGACCCGGGCGTCGTAGCGCAGCACCAGGTTGCCGTGGGGGTCGACGATCCACAGCTGGGCATCGCCAGTGCCTCGGGCGGCAGCGTCTTTATTGAAGGTCGACAGGTCGAGGGAGTAGCGCTGCAGTTGGGGGTATTCGGCCTTGAGCTTGGCGTCATAGGCGGTGCTGACGGGCTGCGCGCTGGCCAGGGCATGGCTGGCGCGAGAGGCATCGCGGCCCAGTCCGATCTGAAGTTGGCGTGCGAGGTACACCAGCTGCTGGCAATCGGCAGTGCAGGCGGTGGGCGCAGTCACCAGCAGTTGCCAGCGGTCTTCGTCGGCCTGCACACCAATGTCGGCACGGGTCTGGCCATTGCCGATCATCTCACCGTGGTAGCTGCGGCTGTCCGGCACCCAGAACTGCAACTTGTACATGAAGGTGGCGAGCACCATCGGGCCGATCACCATCAGCAAAATCAGGATCAGTTGCCAGCGACCCTTGCGCCGGTTGGGCGCTGCTGGCGCGTCAGACATGTTGAGTGGATTCATGGCCGCTCCCATGGCGCTTCTCCTTTGTGTTGTGCCATCCGAGGTAGAGATAAAGGCCGAACAGCGCCAGCGCCATGGCGAACCATTGCACGGCATAGCCCAGGTGCTTTTCAGGGCCCATGGCGACCACAGGCCAGTTGGTTTCGTAAGTGCCGGGGCCGGCTTCGGCTCGCATTTCATAGGCGAATCCGCTACGGCCCAACTCGGCCCACAACGCTTCGGGATGCAGTGCAGTCAGCAATCGCGGCCACTGTGCGCCCGCCGGATCGGCGTGCAGCTGGAAGGTCTCGCCCGGAGCCACATAGACCCAGGCGTCAAGATTCAGCAGTTGTTCGGGGGTGGTGAAAGCCGGTGGTGTGCGACGGTCTGGCCAGGGCAACCAGCCGCGATTGAGCAGCAGCCACTGACCGCTGGCCTGATCGTGGAACGGTTGCAGCACTTCCACACCGACCTTGCCGTCACGAAAGCGGTTATCCAGCAGCACGCTGTGCTCGGCATCAAATTGGCCGCGCAAATGCACGCGACGGAACGCCGGATCTTCGGTGGCTTGTAATTGCGTACTGCTCATGGGCTCGGCAGCGCGGCGCTCGGCGTAGGTTTCCAGCAGCGCCTGTTTTTCGTGGCCACGAGACAGCTGCCAGAAACCGAGAAATACCAGCAACGGCAGCAGCGCAAGCACCACCAGCGTCGGCGCAATACCGGGGCGAAAGGGTTTCATGGCATTGCCGCAGAGGTCGGTGCTGCGCTGGCTATACTGAATCTCATTGCTCGCCCCCTCCAAAAAAGAGCCCCGGAGCCCACCATGCTCAAAGCAGCCATTGCCCTGATGCTGATTGCTACCGTCGTGAGCCTGTTCAGTGGCTTGTTCTTCCTGGTCAAGGACGAGGGCAACTCCAATCGCCTCGTCACTGCCTTGACCGTGCGTGTGGTGCTGGCCGTGATCACCTTAGGGCTGATCACCTGGGGTTTCTTCAGCGGCCAGCTGGTGTCTCATGCGCCTTGGTGAACGGCCTCAAAGCACGTAAACGAAGAAAAACAGCCCGATCCACACCACGTCCACAAAGTGCCAATACCAACTGGCCGCCTCGAACCCGAACTGGTACTCGTTGTTGAAATGCCCTTTCAGGATGCGTATCAGCATCACAAACAAAATGATGGTGCCGATGGTCACGTGGGCGCCGTGGAAGCCGGTGAGCATGAAGAAGGTCGCGCCGTATACGCCGGAACCGAGGGTCAGGCCCAACTCTTTATAGGCATGGATGTATTCCTCGGCCTGGAACCCGAGGAACGCCCAACCCAGCAACACGGTGATCGCCAGCCAGATCTTCAGCGCGCCGCGATGACCTTTGCGCAAGGCGTGGTGGGCGATAGTGATGGTCACGCTGGAGCTGACCAGCAAGATCGTGTTGATCAGCGGCAAGCCCCAGGGGCTGATGGTGCCCTTGGGCGCAGGGAATAGTTTCGGGTCAGGATTGTTCAGCAGCGGCCAGGCGAATTCGAAGTTCGGCCACAGCATGTGGGCGATGCCCTTATGGCCTTCACCCGCCAGCCACGGCGCCGACATATGCCGCACATAAAACAGTGCGCCGAAGAACGCGATGAAGAACATCACCTCGGAGAAGATGAACCAGGTCATGCCCCAGCGAAAGGAGCGGTCCATCTGCGAGCTGTACAAACCGGCGCGGCTTTCCTTGATCACCGCGCCGAACCAGCCAAACATCATGTAGGCCAGCAGCAGGCCGCCGACGAAAAAGATCAGCGGGCCGTGGGATTCCGGGCGTGCGGCCTTCAGGTCGTTGAACCAGGTAGCCAATCCGAACACCGTAATCAGCATGCCCAACGTGGCAATTATTGGCCATTTGCTTTGCGCTGGTACGTAGTACGTATCATGAGTCGACATGTATTCGTTCTCCTAATCGAGCCCGCAAGCAACGCCTAGCCGCCGGTATGGACAGCCACGGGCGGTTGGCGCGCGGTGATATCGAACAGCGTGTACGCCAGGGTCAAATGCTTCACATCCTTCGGCATGTCGCGATCGACAATGAAGCGCACCGGCATTTCTATGCGCTGACCTGGCTGTAGCACTTGCTGGGTGAAGCAAAAACACTCGGTCTTGTGGAAGTACATCGCCGCCTCGGCGGGCGAAATGCTCGGCACCGCCTGGGCGGTCATCGGCTTGTCAGTGGGGTTGTAGGCCACGAACAGCATCTCGGTGACCGCGCCGGGATTGACCACCACCTCGTCGGCCTTGGAGTGGAACTCCCAGACCATGTCGATGGCATTGGTGGACAGGAACTGCACCCGCACCTGGCGCGTAGGGTCCACCACCTGCTCGCCTTCGTACTGCCCGGCGGTCTTGCCGTTGATGCCGAACGCCTTGCACATCACATCGTAGATCGGCACCAGGGCGAAGCCGAAGGCGAACATTGCCACCACCAGGATCAGCAGCCGTGTAACCAGGCGCTTGATAGGCACGGACTCAAGCATGGCGGCCACCTACGAATGAATGTTCTGTGAATGGCCTTTCTGTGGGAGCTGGCTTGCCTGCGATGCTGGCAACTCGGTCTTTCAGGTACACCGAAGTGATGCCATCGCAGGCAAGCCAGCTCCCACAGGATAGGGAGGTGTTCATTTGACCTCCGGCGGCGTGGTGAAGGTGTGGTATGGCGCAGGCGAAGGGATGCTCCACTCCAGCCCTTCGGCACCATCCCACGGCTTGGCGGGCGCAGGCTTACCGCCACGGATGCACTTGATGACGATGAACAGGAAGAAAATCTGCGTCGCACCAAAGGTGAAGGCGCCGATGGAGGAGACCATGTTGAAATCGGCGAACTGCAGATTGTAGTCCGGCACCCGACGCGGCATGCCGGCAAGTCCCACGAAATGCATCGGGAAGAACGCCATGTTCATCCCCACGAACGACAGCCAGAAGTGCAGCTTGCCCAGGGTTTCGTCGTACATGTGGCCGGTCCATTTCGGCAGCCAGTAGTAGGCCGAGGCGAAGATCCCGAAGATCGCCCCGGGCACCAGTACGTAATGGAAGTGCGCCACCACAAAGTAGGTGTCGTGGTACTGGAAGTCCGCCGGGGCGATCGCCAGCATCAGCCCGGAAAAACCGCCAATGGTGAACAAAATCACGAAGGCCACGGCGAACAGCATCGGCGTCTCGAAGGTCAGCGAGCCTTGCCACATGGTGCTGACCCAGTTGAACACCTTCACCCCCGTAGGTACCGCGATCAGCAGCGTGGCGTACATGAAGAACAGCTCGCCCACCAGCGGGATGCCCACCACGAACATGTGGTGCGCCCACACGATGAACGACAGGAACGCGATGCTCGCCGTGGCGTACACCATCGAGGTGTAACCGAACAGCGGCTTGCGCGAGAAGGTCGGGATGATCGAGCTGACGGCGCCGAAGGCCGGCAGGATCATGATGTACACCTCGGGGTGGCCGAAGAACCAGAACACATGCTGGAACAACACCGGGTCACCGCCACCGGCAGCGCTGAAGAAGCTGGTGCCGAAGTGGATATCCATCAGCATCATGGTCACGCAACCCGCCAACACCGGCATCACCGCGATCAACAGGAACGCGGTGATCAGCCAGGTCCAGACGAACAACGGCATTTTCATCAGGGTCATGCCAGGGGCACGCAGGTTGAGGATGGTGGCGATGACGTTGATCGCGCCCATGATCGAACTGATGCCCATCAGGTGGATGGCGAAGATGAAGAAGGTCACGCTTTCCGGTGCGTAGGTGGTGGAGAGCGGGGCGTAGAAGGTCCAGCCGAAGTTCGGCCCGCCGCCGGGCATGAACAGGGTGGACACCAGCATCAGGAACGCCGCCGGCAACAGCCAGAAACTGAAGTTGTTCATGCGCGGCAGGGCCATGTCGGGCGCGCCGATCATCAACGGGATCATCCAGTTGGCCAGGCCGACAAACGCCGGCATCACCGCACCGAACACCATCACCAGGCCGTGCATGGTGGTCATCTGGTTGAAGAACGCCGGCTCGACGATCTGCAAGCCGGGCTGGAACAGCTCGGCACGGATCACCATGGCGAACGAGCCACCGAGCAGGAACATGGCGAAGCTGAACCACAGGTACATGGTCCCGATGTCTTTGTGGTTGGTGGTCAGGACCCAGCGCATCAGGCCCTTGGCGGGGCCGTGAGCGTGGTCACCGGCATGACCGTGGTCATCGATCACAGCGCTCATGGCTTTTCTCCTGCGAACGAGTGGGCGGGACGGTTCAGGGAATACGCAATGAAGGAAGTCATTTGCTTTCCGCCTGTTTCAGAGCCAGCACGTCTTTAGGCGTGACCATGTCGCCTTTGTTGTTGCCCCAGGCGTTACGTTCATAGGTCACGACCGCTGCGATATCGACTTCCGACAGCTGCTTGCCGAACGCCGCCATGGCGGTGCCGGGCTTGCCGAAGTAAACGCGGTGCAGGTGGTCTTCCTTGGGCCCGGTGGCAATCGGCGAGCCCTTGAGCGCCGGGAACATCGGCGGCAGGCCCTGGCCTTCAGCCTGGTGACAGGCCACGCAAGTGGTGTGATAAATCTTGTCGCCACGGGCCACCAGCTCATCCAGGGTCCATTCCTTGGAGGTCAGCTCCTTGAGCTTGGCGGCTTCGGCCTTCCGCTCGCCAAGCCAAGTGTCGTAGTCGGCCTTGGACTTGACCTCCACCACGATCGGCATGAAGCCATGGTCCTTGCCACACAGCTCGGCGCACTGGCCACGGTAGATGCCGGGCTTCTCGACCCGGGTCCAGGCCTCGTTGACGAAGCCTGGAATCGCATCACGCTTCACCGCAAACGCAGGCACCCACCAGGAGTGGATCACGTCGGCGGCGGTCACCAGAAAACGCACCTTGGCACCCACTGGCAGCACCAGCGGCTGGTCGACTTCCAGAAGGTAATGCTCGCCTTTGACGGCCTGGTTATGGATCTGCTCGGCGGGCGTAGCCAGGTTGCTGAAGAATTCGACGTCCTGACCCAGGTATTTGTAATGCCACTTCCACTGGTAGCCCGTGACCTGGATATCGATATCCGATTCAGTGCTGTCGTAGATGTTGATCAGCGTCTTGGTGGCCGGAATGGCCATCGCCACCAGGATCAGCAAGGGCACCACGGTCCAGAGAATTTCTACCGTCGTACTCTCGTGAAATTTGGCTGCCACCTGGCCCGTGGAGCGCCGGTGAACGATCATCGACCAGAACATCGCGCCAAACACGACAATGCCAATCGCCACACATATCCAGAAAATGGTCATGTGCAGGTCAAACACGGCGTGACTGACTTCAGTGGCCCCTGGCGCCATATTCGTGGTCCAGGCGGCTTGCGCCTGGCTGAATACTGACCACAACAGTAGGCCCATCCAAACATGTGGATGTCGCGTCATTGCGGGTTCCCCTTATCATTCTTGTTATCCCGCCGGTTTGCACCTGCGGCCAAGGGAGCGGCTTCCATACTGCTTACAACCGCCAAGCCTTGCCTGCTCATGCAGTCGGGCGTCATCAGCTAATTGCGTACAAAACCGAGTATAGACAGCGACCGCCACCCCGCAATGTGATCGGGCAAATGAACGAAAATGAGGAAACAGACCACACAACAGGACCGATGGCGCCCGTTATCCGACGAACGATGGCGATTTGATATAACGCCAGCGCATAACCGTGAAATAATTATGACAAATGCGTCTTAGGCGCTCGTATAAACGAGCTACCTTATCCTCTCCCTATTTCCTACGCCTGCATCACTGGAGCTTTCATGAACACCGCCGCATTGCGCGAGCAGATTTCCCGTGCCCATCAACACGAATCCAGCACCGGCCAGCTTGCTCAGCAGCTGGAAGTCCAGTTACCACACCTGCACCCGGCGATTTCCCTGCCTGACGTCGACGCCAAAGGCGTGATGACGCGTTTTGTCAGTGCCTACATCGACCAGGTCCCGGATCTGCTGGACGCAGCCAATGATGTCGCCCGAGAAGCCGGTATTGAGAGCCAGATCAAACCGGTGCTGAAAATCGCCGAGCATTTCTTCCTGCAACCGCCAGCGATCCTGGCCGGGCATGAAGGTTTGGACGGTTTGCTGGACGAGGCTTATCTGGCTCATCGCTTGGTGGAAGAGGTCAACGATCTGTATATCAAGCACTTCGGCCAGCCGTTGATTCCGCTGGATACCACGGTGGCGAACGTGATTGCCCACCAATTGATCGGCGAGACCTTTGCCAACCAGCTGGATGAAGCCGTGCACCACGCCGTGGATGAGATGCTTAACGAAGAGAGCTTTGCGTTAGAGTCGGTCGAGACGTACCGCGACAAGCTCAAGAGCCCGGACACGGAAGCGGCGTGGAAGCGCTGGCCGTGCCTGTCGCGGCAGTTGGGTGTGGGCCTTGAGCTGGACCAGCCAGCTTAGATTTGCCGGCTTGCAAAGATCCAATGTGGGAGCGGGCTTGCTCGCGAAGGCGGTGTATCAGAAACACATTCAGTGACTGACACTCCGCCTTCGCGAGCAAGCCCGCTCCCACATTTTGATCCGGTTTCGTCAGCCAACAGACGGCGCCGAGCCTATTCCGGTCGTCGTTCTTACCCGTCCTTCCAACCTGCGCTTCAACCCCCGCGCCTCGATCATCAGCTTCGAGCCCTTGGCCGCATTGGCCCGACCCCATTCTTCCAGCAACTCCAGGCAGGAGTGGTCGATGTAACTCAGGTTATTGAGTGGCACATGCAAGGTGGTCCCGGCAGGTACCGTCGACAACACCTGAGTCAATGCCGGCACCTTGAGAAAGGTCCCAGCCCCCGTCAATCGCAACTCCATCTCGCCATCCTGTGGCAGGTCCACCAGGCTGATTTTCAAGCGTGAAGCCTTGAACGCCAGCTTGACCAGCGTTAGCCCGAAGCCCACCAACACGCCCGTCAACAAGTCGGTAAAAATGATCGCCAGGGCCGTCGCTGCGTAGGTAAACATCGGCATCCGCCCGTAACGCGCCAGGCCACGAAACGCCTTCATGTCCACCAGCTTGATCCCGGTGTACACCAGCACACCCGCCAGGCTCGCCACCGGAATGCTTTGCAGCACACTGGACAGCAACAGCACGAACGCCAGTAGCCACAAGCCGTGGAACATCGCCGACAAACGCGTGGTGGCACCGGCCTGGACGTTGGCCGAACTGCGCACGATCACACCGGTCATCGGCAGGGCACCGACCAGACCGCACAACATGTTGCCCACGCCTTGCGCCGACAATTCCTTGTCGAAATCGGAACGCTGGCCACTGTGCATGCGGTCAACCGCCGCTGCCGAAAGCAACGTTTCCGCACTGGCGATAAAGGCCACGGCGAACGCGGCGATCAACAGGTTGGGATCCGCCAGGTTCAGCAGGTCGCTGGGGCGTAGCCAGTCGATGGCGTCCGCCAGGTTTTCCGGCACCTCCACACGCTTGACCTGCAACGCCAGCACCAAGCTGGTGACTGTCGCCAAACCCACGCCGAGCAAGGCGCCGGGCACGAAGCGCAGCTTTTGCGGACGGAACTTGTCCCACAGCCACATCACCAAAATCGTCGACAGCCCGAGCAGGCCAGCCTGCCAGCCAAGCCCGCCGCCCAGTGTAGGAATCGCCTGAATCAACGCGGCGGGAAAGCCGGCGAGGTTATCCAGCCCGGAGGGTTTTGGCACACCGTCGAGCATCACATGGACCTGCGACAGGACAATCAGCACCCCGATACCCGCCAGCATCCCGTAGACCACCGCAGGCGCCGTAACACGGAACCAGCAGCCCAGGCGCAAACGCCCGGCCACCAACTGCAGGAAACCCGCCAGCAACAGGATCGGCCCGAGCATGGCCATGCCATGCTGGCGCACCAGTTCGAACACCAGCACCGCCAAGCCGGCAGCCGGGCCGCTGACTTGCAGCGGCGATCCCGCCAACCAACCCACCACAAGCCCACCGATAATCCCGGTGATCAGGCCTTTGGCAGGTGGCATCCCTGACGCGATGGCGATCCCCATGCACAGCGGCAGGGCAACCAGAAACACAACCACAGAGGCCAGCAGCTCCCGTGGCAGCACAGCTTTTAATTGAGCAGCACGCATGATGACTCTCCCGAGGCATTTGCCGGGCGTGGCAACGCCTGGCTGCTCGAATGGCAGCCATCGCGTTACCCGACAGGGGATTGTTTTAGAAGCGCGCTTTAGGCGTCGCGGATGGGATCGGCTGGGTACCGTTCAACGGCAGGAACGCCGCCTGATCCGCATCGTAGGCCCTGATCTCGCTGGTCTCGATGTCGTAGACCCAGCCATGGATAAACAGATGCCCATTGGCCATGCGCGAGGCTACCGACGGGTGCGTGCGCAGATGCTGCAACTGGGCGATCACGTTTTCTTCGGTCAGCACATGCATGCTTTCGTGTTCGTTGGCGCAGTCACAGTTGTCCTGGACCATGGTCTTGGCGACCTCGGCGTGGCGCAGCCAGGCCTTTACCGTGGGCATTTTTTCCAGGCTCTGGGGGTTGAGCACTGCGCGCATGGCGCCACAGTCGGAGTGGCCGCAAATGATGATGTGCTGCACGCCGAGGGCCAGTACCGCGTACTCGATGGCCGTGGAAACACCGCCGTTCATCTGCCCATAAGGCGGCACGACGTTGCCGACGTTACGGGTCACGAACAAATCCCCCGGGGAGCTGTGGGTGATCAGCTCGGGAACGATGCGCGAGTCGGCGCAGGTAATGAACATCGCTCGTGGGCTTTGGGCCGTAGCGAGTTTTTTGAAGAGTTCTTCCTGCTGCGGAAAGATCTCGTTATGGAAATGCAAAAAGCCTTCAACGATGTGCTGCAGCGCTGCATCGGCGGACTCCGCCTCGTGAGGGGCTGAAGCCGACGCAGCCAACGGCTGTTTATCCTTGTCACTCATGATTCATCCTCTTGATTGGAGCAGGGGAGTTTTCCAGTGCGGCTGGCGCCCAAACCGAAGCGCCGACTCATTAGTCACTCGATAAACAAGGTACCCGCCGAAACTTAACTCAAACTGAATGAACCGCTCTAGATCGGGGCTTTCAGTGATATCAAAACGCGACTATTCCTACACGGTCGCGCGCCTTACACAGCAGTTTACAACAATGCCATCTGCCTGCCCGGTGGGCAAAACGCCGTGCAATCCAGATTAAACCCTTCCCGGCGATTCAGCCCCAGCCGTTTGATCGCCTTGGCGAAACGCTGCGCCAACAGATCGGCAAACGGCCCTTCGCCGCGCATGCGTACACCGAAGCGACTGTCATAGACCTCACCACCGCGCACCTGCCGCACCAGGCTCATCACATGGGCCGCGCGCTGCGGGTAATGGGCCGCCAGCCATTCCTCAAACAACGGCGCCACCTCCAAGGGCAGGCGCAGCATCATGTACGCCGCACTTTGAGCGCCAGCGGCATGCGCTTCGGTCAGCAAACTTTCCAGCTCACTGTCGTTGATCATCGGAATCATCGGTGAACACAACACGCCCACCGGGATCCCCGCCTCACGCATCACCCGAATCGCCCGCAGCCGCGCCTTGGGCGCAGCCGTGCGCGGTTCCAGGATGCGCTTGAGTTCGTCGTCCAGGCTGGTGAGGCTGATCATCACCGCCACCAGCCGCTGCTGCGCCAGCTCGGTCAGCAGGTCGAGGTCCCGCAGGATCAGCGAACCCTTGGTAATAATCGTCACCGGGTGGCGATAGCGCAGCAGCACTTCGAGGGTCTGCCGGGTGATCTTGTACTCGCGTTCGATAGGCTGGTACGGGTCGGTGTTGGAGCCCAGGTTGATCGGCGCGCAGGTGTAGCCCGGTTTCGACAATTGCTGCTCCAGCACGTCAGCGGCGTTGGTCTTGGCGATCAGCTTGGTTTCGAAATCCAGCCCCGGCGACAGGTCCCAATACGCATGGCTGGGCCGCGCATAGCAGTAGATACAGCCATGCTCGCAGCCACGATACGGGTTGATCGCCCGATCAAACGGGATATCCGGCGAGCTGTTGCGGGTGATGATGGTTTTCGCGGTTTCGATACGGACTTCGGTGCCCTGGGTCTGTGGCACTTCCTGATACCAGCCGTCGTCTTCCACCACACTGACAGTGGGCGCAAAACGGTTATGCAGGTTGGTGGCCGTGCCGCGCCCGCGAGGCGGCAGAGGAGTGGACATGAACGCGCCCCTATACTGTTTTTTTATACAGTATAGGGGCGCACGGTTTCTGACCAGTGCCGTTTGGCGGTCAACCTTCAATCAGTGCTTGGAGGTCACCTGGCCAAGGTCATCGCCGGAGGTCGTCTGCATATCATTCTTGCGCAGGTTCGCGACGTCACTGGCTTTCACCGGCTCGCCTTTGTTACCCCAACTGCCTCGCACGAAACTGACGACATCCGCCACTTCCTGATCCGACAAACGCCAGGCAAACGCCGGCATGGTGAAGGTCGAAGGGGCGGTGTGGGTCGCCGGCAGCGTACCGCCGTTCAACACAATGTTGATCAACGAGGTGGCATCCGCCGTCTGCAACACCGGGTTGCCCGCCAACGCCGGGAATACCCGGGTGTAGCCATGGCCATCGGTGCGGTGGCACGCCGCGCAGTTGTCGATATACACCGATGCCCCCGGCTTGCTGTCATCGCCTTTCCACAGCGCATCGGCGACCTGCTTGTCGTACTGGTGCGGCTGATCCTTGGGATCCACCGCCGGCAGGCTCTTGAGATAGCGGGCGATAGCCGTCAGGTCATCTTCCGACATGTACTGCATGCTGTGGACCACAACGTCGCTCATGCCGCCAAACACTGCGCTGCGATCACTGCGGCCGGTCTTGAGGAATTGCACCAGCTGTTCCTCGCTCCAACCGCCCAGGCCGTCCTTGTGATCGCCCCGCAGGCTCTTGGCAATCCAGCCTTCCAGCGGTGCGCTGCCGGAAAGGAAAGCGCTGCCGTCCGACGCACTCAGGGATTTTTCCTGCATGGTCAGCGCCCGTGGCGTATGGCAGGCACCACAGTGGCCAAGTCCTTCCACCAGATACGCGCCACGGCTGATCACCGGGTCCGCGCCCGCTTGGGCCTGATAGTCCTCGACTTTGGGCGCGAACATCCAGCGCCAACCGGCCAACGGCCAACGCATGCTCAACGGCCAGGGAATGTCGCTGTCCTTGTTAGCTTGCGCCACCGGTTCCACGCCCTTCATGAAGTACGCGTACAGCGCCTGCATGTCGCTTTCGCTGACCCGCGCATAAGACGGATAGGGCATCGCCGGGTAAAGGGTACTGCCGTTCTTGGCGACGCCATGGCGCACGGCC
The DNA here is from genome assembly GCF_019352905.1 of Pseudomonas sp. Xaverov 83. Classification (NCBI taxonomy): domain Bacteria; kingdom Pseudomonadati; phylum Pseudomonadota; class Gammaproteobacteria; order Pseudomonadales; family Pseudomonadaceae; genus Pseudomonas; species Pseudomonas sp. Xaverov 83. The sequence continues at coordinate 128,297 of NZ_JAAAFU010000075.1, forward strand.
TGATCGAAGTCTTCGAAGCTGTAGTCGGCCAGGCCGGTTTTATCCGGGGTGATGTTGGTGGAGTAGATGGTGCCGATCGGGGTTTCCATCGGCAGGCCACCGGCGAACGGCTTGCCGCCCTTGGCGGTGTGGCAGGCCACACAGTCACCGGCGCGCGCCAGGTATTCGCCCTGTTTGACCAGGTCGGTTTCAGCCGCACTGACCGAGCAGCTGCTGATCAAGGCGAGGGAGGCAATAACAAATGCTTTCATGGTCATCGCTCCTTATGCCTGAACCAGTGGGCCGGGGTTTTTCAGGTACTGCTCGCGAATCGCCCGCGCCGACCAGTAGGTCAACGCCGCCACCAGACCCGTAGGGTTGTAGCCCAGGCCTTGTGGGAACGCGGAAGCGCCCGGGACAAACACGTTGTGTACGTCCCAGCACTGCAAGTAGCGGTTCAAGGCACTGGTTTTCGGGTCGGTGCCCATGATCGCGCCACCATTGAGGTGGGTAGTCTGATAGGACGCGGTGTTGAAATGCTCGCCCACCTTTTTGCCCAGTAAGGCGATCGCCTTGGGGTTCATCGCTTCGGCGATCTTGCTCATTTTGTCGACCATGAAGCGGTTCATCTTGATGTCGTTTTCCTGCCAGTCGAAGGTCATGCGCAGCAGCGGCATGCCATAGGCATCGCGGTAAACCGGGTCAAGATCGAGGTAGTTGCCACGGTAGGATTGATGGGCGCCGTGAGCATCCATCGACACCTGGTGGGTGTAGTAATCAGCCGTGGCGCGCTTCCACGCGCTGCCCCAGGCCGGCGTGCCCGGCGGGTTTGAGGTGCCAGCAATCGGCCGGCTGCCTGCCTGGTTGACCCACATTGGCGAGCCGCCCACAAAGCCGTGAGGCCCGTGGTCGAAGTTGTCCGCGTTAAAGTCATCGATCGCCACGCCATTGCCGCCGGCACCGATGAAGTTGTTGGTGTGCACGTCCTTATCGAAGAACGCCTTGATGGTGGCCATGTTCTGGTAGGCGAAGTTCCGGCCCACCACGCCCTCGCCGGAGATCGGGTCGTAGGGTTTGCCAATGCCCGACAGCAGCATCAGGCGCACGTTGTTGAACTGGAAGGAACCGAGGATCACCAGGTCCGCTGGCTGCTCGCATTCCCGCCCTTGAGCGTCGACATACGTCACGCCGGTGGCCTTGCGCTTGGAGCTGTCGAGATTGACCTTCAGCACGTGGGAATTGGGCCGCAGCTCGAACTTGGGCTCCAGCCGCAATGCCGGCAGAATATTCACGTTCGGAGAAGCCTTGGAATACATGTAGCAGACATAACCGCTGCAGAAGCCGCAGAAGTTGCACGGCCCCATCTGCGCACCGTAGGGATTGGTGTAAGGACCCGACGTATTCGCGGAAGGCAGGTTGTAGGGTTTGTAGCCCACGGCCGTGGCGGCCTTCTGGAACAGCTGTGCGGAGACTGTGTTCTTCTGCGATTCCAGCGGGAAGTGATTGGAGCGATCCGGCGCGTAAGGGTTGCCACCCTTGCCTTCGCCTACCAACTGCCCCTTCACCGTCCAGGCCTGCCCGGAGGTGCCGAAGACTTTCTCGGCATAGTCGAAGAACGGCTCCAGCTCCTCATAGCTGACGCCGAAATCCTGGATGGTCATGTCCTTGGGAATGAAGTTTTTCCCGTAGCGCTCTTCGTAATGGCTACGCATGCGCAACTCGATCGGGTCCACCCGGAAGTGCACGCCGGACCAGTGCAGACCGGCACCGCCAACACCGTTACCGGGCAGGAAGGCGCCGAGTTGGCGGTTGGGCATTGCGACGTCATTCACACTATGGCGAATGGTCACGGTTTCCTTGGAGATGTCCTGAAAGAGCTTTTTACGCACGCTGTAGGTCAGTTCGTCGATGACCTGGGGATAGTTGCCGTCCGGGTAGGTATCCTGCATCGGGCCGCGCTCCAGCGCTACCACGTTGAGGCCCGCTTCCGTCAGCTCCTTGGCCATGATCGCGCCAGTCCAGCCGAAGCCGACGATCACCGCATCCACTTTCTTCATGATGGTCGCCACGTTTATGCCCTCTCGCCACGGATCGATACAGCCGGGAAGGGGTATTGCTCGTTGCGTTCAACCCAATCCATGAAATCGGCGCGGGCGCCGGGGAAGCCGATCATGGTCCAGCCGACCATGCCTTTGTTGCCACCGTGGACCGGGTCGCAGAAGAACCCTTCCTTGGTGTTTTGCAGCAACAGATTGAAAAAAATCTTCGGCGGTACGCTCTCGAATTGCGCGTCGCCAGCCTCCAGGCGCTGCAACAATTTGTCCTGGGTAGCGCTGTCTTGCTCGGCAAATAGCTTACCGTTCATCGCTTTCGACCAGGCATCCGTGGCAGCAATGCCCAGGCGATAGATCTCCTTGGGCACCAATTTGCTCTGCCAGCCCATTTCAGGCGGCGCGTCGGCATTGAACGGGCCTTGCATGAACCACAGGGCACCCGCCGCGTACGGCGTGTTCATCTGACGATCAATGTATTCCGACGCGCCGGCTTCCAGGGCGCCTGGGCCTTGGTCGTCCGCCGGGATCAGGCGGGCAACGGCCGCGTTGATAAAAGCCCATTCCTCGGCAGTGAAATAGCTCGGCTCATAGGCCTTGCTGCTGACAGGCGCCTTTTCAGGGCTGGCTTGAGCCGGCTCGGGAACCGCCATCAGCATCGAACCGCCCAGGCCCGTGCTGGCGACAGTGACCACGGGGATCAAGGTCAAGGATTTGCGCAAAAACTCACGCCGGGGGTTGTCTTGATCTTGATCAGACATGGTGGCACCTCATCATGTGGTCACGGATTTATCAGCCGCTTCGGGGAGCGGCTTATAGTTTTGGCAGCAAATAGGATCCAAAGGACCCAAAAGGATAGAACACGGCAGAAATCAATAGTTACAAAGGATAGCAGGCTAAGGATCGAGGGGAATCGATTCAGCGGGAAAAAAATAGCGGGCGTTCACGATTCTTTGACGAGTGCCTCACGAGGCATTGATCCGCTGTAGGCGAATCTGTGCCCCATCAGCCATTTCCCTATTCGGTTACATCGCCCATGTTCAATCACCAATTGCTGCCTGCCATCAGCCTGGCATTCATGGCGCTGTTTACCACCGTCCAAGCGCACGCCGACGACACTGCTTCCATTCGCTCACTGGAATGGGCCCAGCCCGTGGGAAGCCAATACAACCTGTATCAGATGTCGCCCACCCTCTATCGCAGCGCGCTACCGGATAGCAGCGCCGTTCCTGTCCTGGAAAAACTCAAGATCGGTACGGTCATCAACTTCCTGCCCGAATCTGATGCCAACTGGCTGAAGTCGTCTGATATCAAGCAAGTGCAACTGACCTACCGAACCAACCATGTCGACGACACCGATGTACTGGAAGCCCTGCGCGCCATTCAGGACGCACAAGCCAACGGCCCGGTGTTGATGCATTGCAAGCACGGCTCGGATCGCACCGGGTTGATGGCGGCGATGTATCGAGTGGTGGTTCAGGGGTGGAGTAAAGAGGAAGCGCTGAACGAAATGACGCTCGGTGGCTTTGGAGCCAGCAAAGGCTTCAAGGACGGCGTTCGCTACATGATGAAGGCTGATATCGACAAGCTACGCACAGCGTTGGCCAATGGCGATTGCAGCACCAGCGCCTTTGCACTGTGCTCGATGAAAAGCTGGCTGAACACCGCGGACAACGCCAAGGACGCGGCGGCAGAAAAAACCGCCCTGGTGATCACCCCCTGAGCCATCAGCTCAGGGGGCACATGCCGGTCAGTCTTTTTTCAGCTTCGGATTGGGGAAGAACTGCACCGCCTGCACCTTGGGATCCGGTGCTTTCAATGCCGACGTATTGACCCGCGTGCCCAATTCCTTGGGCACTGACAGACCTTGTTCATTCAGCGTGTCGGAGTAGCCGCAAGCCACACACTCGCGATGTGGCACATCGTCTTCGCTCCACATCATCAACTTGTCCGGCTCGCTGCACGCCGGGCAGACTGCCCCGGCGATAAAGCGTTTTTTGGTTTTCACAGGCGCTTCACTCATGCTGCCGCGTCCTCACTCAGGCCGCTGTGGCGCAAGAGTGCGTCAATCGAGGGCGCACGTCCGCGGAAGTCGACGAACAGCACCATCGGTGCCTGTGAACCGCCACGGGCCAGGATCGCTTCGCGGAACGCCCGGCCAGTCTCGGCATTGAGCACGCCGTCTTCTTCGAACTTGGAGAAGGCATCCGCCGACAGCACTTCCGCCCACTTGTAGCTGTAGTAACCCGCAGCGTAACCGCCCGCGAAGATATGCGCGAAGCTGTTGGGGAAGCGGTTGTAGGCGGGCGGACGCATCACCGACACCTCATCACGCACGCCTTCCAGCACCTGCAGCACACTGCGGCCATCACCGTGGGTAGCGTGCAGCTCGAAGTCGAACAGCGAGAACTCCAACTGGCGAACCATCATCAGGCCGGACTGGAAATTCTTCGCGGCGAGCATTTTTTCCAGCAGGTCCTGAGGCAGCGGCTCACCGGTTTCATAGTGGCCGGAAATCAGCGCCAGGCCTTCCGGTTCCCAGCACCAGTTCTCCATGAACTGGCTTGGCAACTCCACCGCATCCCAGGCCACGCCGTTGATGCCGGACACGCCAGCGTGCTCGACACGGGTCAACAGGTGATGCAGGCCGTGGCCGAATTCGTGGAACAGCGTGGTCACTTCATTGTGGGTCAGCAGGGCAGGCTTGCCGCTGTCGGCCGGGGTGAAGTTGCACACCAGGTTGGCCACCGGGCTTTGCAGCACGCCATCAAGGGTGCGGCGACGATCACGGGCGCCGTCCATCCAGGCCCCGCCGCGCTTGTTGGCGCGGGCGTACAGGTCGAAGAAGAAGCGGCCGACGTGCTGGCCGTTTTCCTTGATTTCGAACAGGCGAACGTCCGGGTGCCAGGTGTCGAAGCCTTTCTGCTCGGCGATTTCGATGCCGTACAGGCGCTGCACGATAGCGAACAGGCCGCTGAGCACCTTGTCGATCGGGAAGTAGGCGCGCAGGGCTTCCTGGGAAACGCTGTAACGCTGTTCGCGCAGTTTTTCGCCATAGAAGCCGCTGTCCCAGCTTTGCAGATCCGGGCAACCTTGTTCGGCGGCGTAGGTCTTGAGCTGTTGCAGGTCCTGGGTGGCGAACGGCTTGCTGCGCTTGGCCAGGTCTCGCAGGAAGCTCAGCACCTGGTCGCTGGACTCGGCCATTTTGGTGGCCAGGCTCAGTTCGGAGAACGAGGCGAAGCCCAGCAGTTGAGCGAGCTCCTGACGCAGGTCGAGGAGCTGTTCCATGACCGGGCCGTTATCGTTCTGACCGGCATTCGGGCCTTGGTCCGACGCACGGGTGCAGTAGGCGGCGTAGATTTCTTCACGCAGGGCGCGGTCGTGGGCGTAGGTCATCACCGCGTAGTAGCAGGGGAATTCCAGGGTGATCAGCCAGCCGTCCAGGCCTTTGGCCTGGGCAGCCGCAGCCATTTGCGCCTTGGACGAATCGGTCAGGCCGGCGAGGGTCGCTTCGTCGGTGACGTGCTTGGTCCAGGCCTGGGTGGCGTCGAGCAATTGGTTGGAGAACTTGCTGCCCAGTTCGGAGAGTTTGCTCTGCACTTCGGCATAACGTTTTTGCTGCTCAGGCGGCAAATCGATACCCGACAGGCGGAAGTCCCGCAGGGAGTGTTCCAGAATGGTTTTTTGCGCCACGTCGAAGCCGGCGGCTTCCGGGCTGTTGGCCAGGGCTTCGAAGGCCTGGAACAGCTCGCGGTTCTGGCCCATCTCGGTGGAGTAGGCACTCAATGCCGGCAGGCAAGCCTCGTAGGCTTCGCGCAGTTCGGCGCTGTTGCACACGGCGTTCAGGTGGCTGACCGGGCTCCAGGCAGCGCCCAGGCGGTCATTGAGTTCGTCCATGGCCAGGACCAGGCCGGCCCAGGTCGGATTTTTACCCTGGCTTTGCAGGATGCCTTCGATGGCGACGCGGTTGTCGGCGAGGATCTGTTCGATGGCCGGCTGTACGTGCTCGGCACGGATCGCCGAGAACGGCGGCAGGTCGTAGGACTGCAGAAGAGGGTTGTTCGCGCTCACGGTTGGCACCTTGGCTGAAGAAACATGTAAGAACAAAGATGGGGCCATCTTAATTACAATCAACGCCCACCGCAGCTATCAGCAGAAGAGAGAGAGCCTATCGTGACCCTTCGCACCTACCAGAATCACACGCCGGCCTTGGCCGCCGGGGCTTTCGTCGATGCATCGGCGGTGGTGATCGGCGACGTCGAAATCGGCGCCGACAGCTCGGTATGGCCGCTGACGGTAATCCGCGGCGACATGCACCGCATCCGCATCGGTGCGCGCACCAGCGTGCAGGATGGCTGCGTGCTGCACATTACCCACGCCGGGCCCTTCAATCCTGATGGTTTCCCGCTGTTGATCGGCGACGATGTGACCATTGCCCACAAAGTCATGCTGCATGGCTGCACGGTGGGCAACCGGATTCTGATCGGCATGGGCAGCATTGTGATGGACGGCGCCGTGGTGGAAGACGATGTGATCATCGGCGCCGGCAGCCTGGTGCCGCCGGGCAAGAAACTCGAGAGCGGTTTTTTGTATGTCGGCAGCCCGGTTAAACAAATCCGCCCGCTGACTGACAAGGAGCGGGCGTTTTTCACCTACAGCGCCGCGAACTACGTAAAGCTCAAAGACCTGCACCTGGCCGAAGGCTTCGACCAATGACAAGGACACCCATGCATTACCAAACCGTTCTGTTCGACCTCGATGGCACCCTCACCGATCCGCGCGAAGGCATCACCCGCTCGATCCAGTACGCCCTCGCCAAACTGGGGATCGACGAGCCGGACCTGACCAAGCTTGAGCACTTCATCGGCCCGCCGCTGCTGCAAGCATTCATGCAGTTCTATGGCTTCGACGAAGCCAAGGCGTGGGAGGCGGTGAATTTTTACCGCGAGCGCTTCAAGGTCACCGGCCTGTACGAAAACCGCGTATTCGACGGCGTGATGCCGCTGCTTGAGGACTTGAATGGCCAGGGTCGCCAGCTGTATGTGGCCACATCCAAGCCTTGGGTGTTCGCCCGTGAAATCGCCCGGCATTTCGATTTCGCCAAACACTTCAAGGTGATCTACGGCAGCGAGCTGGACGGCACCCGCACCAACAAGGTCGAGCTGATCGCCCACCTGATGGCCGAAGAAGGCCTGGACCCGGCCACCACCTTGATGATTGGCGACCGCAAGCACGACCTGATCGGCGCGCGCAGCAATGGGCTGGATGCGGCGGCGGTAGGTTATGGGTTTGGCAGCCATGAAGAGCTGAGTGCCGAGGCGCCGACCTGGCACTTTGAAACATTGGCCGAGATGCATCAGGCGTTTTTGCAACGGCCTTGAATGCGCTATCGCAGGCAAGCCAGCTCCCACATTTGATCACGGTCGGCCAAGACAACTCAGTCAAATGTGGGAGCCGGGCTTGCCCGCGATGAGGCCCTACCGGCCAACCACTTGCCCGGATCCCTCCAACGCCCTCAGGGCCGCCTTGCGCTGTTCCACCGGCAACCCGCCCAGCTTCTCCACCGCCGCAAAGAACTTCGGCCAATCGCCGCCTTCCTGCTGGAACAACGCGGCGAACGCCGGTACCCACTGGTCATACAGCCCAAACGGCAGCAACCTTGCGTTGTTCATCGGCAGGTTGATCCAGGCGTCATAACGCTTGTCGCCACCCCACTGGCTATCGCGCATGTGCCGGTAGTCACGGCGCAGGCGTTCGAATTCAGCCGCCTTGGTCTGGCGCATGGCATCTGCCGCCAGCGGCTGGGTATACAGCTGCTCCAGGCGTTTGCGGGTGTCGAGCACCAGCCGGGTGAACTGGTCGCGCTGTTTCAACGACGACTCGCTGGCTGGCGGCAAGCCACGGGCCGCGCGCCATTGCCGGGTGCCTTCCTGCTCGACGAAGGTGGCGTACGACTCGTTGAACTCGGTGTCGTCCTTCACATAAAACCGCTGATGTGCCAACTCATGAAAAATCAGCGTGGCCAGGCGCTCATCGCCCCAGCTCATCATCGAACTCATGATCGGGTCATTGAACCAGCCGAGGGTGGAGTAGGCCTCCACGCCACCAATCGACACGTCCATGCCTTGCTGCTTCAGCAACGCCGCCTGGCCGCGTGCGGCGCCCTGGTTGTAGTAACCGCGATAGGCCACGCACCCGGCAATCGGAAAGCAGTGAGTCTGCGGCGACAGGGAAAATTCCGGCGTGGCGAAGACGTTCCAGACCACATAAGGGCGGCCAATGTCCGCATACAGACGGTAACTCTGGTTGTCCGGCAGGTGCAGGTGCTCGCTGGCGAAGGTACGGGCCTTCTGCGACTGCGCCAAGTGGTCCCGCAGCACCTGTGGCCGGGACGGGTCGGCGATGACCTCGGAGACCGGCTCCCGGGCCCGCAGCAATAGCCATTGGCCGTCTGCCAGTTGGCTGTAATAACTGACGCTGGAGCAGCCACTGAGCAACAGCAGCATCAACCCGGGAAGTAAACGCCTGACCATTAAAACCTCTCGCAGGTGACTATCCCGCCAGACTATCTCGCCTGTGGGGAATTTTTCCATGGCGTGGCGTGTTTATACTCATAGGGAGCGTGCCGCCGAACGCAGCCGCTTAAAAACCATTCCTACCGTTGAGTGCTTAACATGCGTCAGCTACTGCTTCCCATCGCTGCAGTCCTTCTCAGTGCCTGTACGTTGACGCCGCTACCGGCGGTTGATCCGCAGCAAGCCTGGGTTGACTTCGCCACCCCGACACCCGGCGCCAAGCTGGTGATGGCGCAACGCCTGGACGGGAAAAACCTGAACGACGGGCGCTTCTTCCAGGTGCCGCCTGGCAGCCATGAGCTGATGGTGCGTTTTGATTTCGAGGTGCCTACCGGTGGCAGCTTCGGCGGGATGGGCCAAACCACCGACCGAACCTGCTTCATGACCCTGCAATACGACCGTTTCGAGGCAGGCCAGCGCTATCGCCTGGAAGGGCGCTCACTGGGCTACAACCCGAATATCCGGCTGTACAACAAAGCGGGTCAGTTACTGGCGGAAGAACGTAGCGTCAACTGCATCTGATCAGTCGTTGTTCTTCTGGTAGACGATGGCCTTCGTGCCGTTCTCACAGCTGCCGACAACCATGGCGCTGTCGTGCTTGTCGGCTTCTTCCTTGCTGACGATTTCGAGGGTGTAGGACGGAACGGCATTCGCCTGGATTTTGACCTCGATCTCTTTCCTGAGCTCTTCACAGTCTTTCGGCGCGGCCAGCGCCGACGTGGCCAGTGCACCGCAGATAACCGCCAAGGCAATACGTTTCATGTGTAAAGCTCCCTGAATGCACGCGCACGGGTGTGCGCTAAGTCTGCAATCGGCTATTCGACCACATTTGCACCTGCAGGAGCGAGCAAGCTCGCCCCTGCAAGAGGGTTGCATCAACTAATCAGCGTGCCATCCAGGGTAATGGTTGCATTCAGTACCTTGGACACCGGGCATCCTTCCTTGGCCTTTTTGCTCAGTTCATCGAACTGCGCCTGGCTGGCGCCCGGGATCTTCGCCTTGAGGGTCAGGTGCACGGCAGTAATCGCAAAGCCACCGTCCACTTGGTCCAGGGTCACTTCGGCCTGGGTGTCGATGCTGTCGGCCTTGAGCCCGGCGTCGCCGAGAATCATGGAAAACGCCATGGAGAAACAACCGGCATGGGCTGCGCCGATCAGTTCTTCAGGGTTGGTGCCCTTACCCCCTTCGAAACGGGCCTTGAAGCCGTAGGGCGCTTCGCGCAGCACGCCAGTTTCCGTGGAAATGGAACCCAGGCCAGTCTTCAGGTCGCCTTCCCAATGCGCGGATGCTTTTTTAACGATACTCATAGCGGTCTCCTCGAACGGTGGTTTTGCGTCAGTAAGGGTTCTGAGGATAGACGCCACGGCAAAGTTCATCTTGTCGGAGAAACCTAGCAATTAAGTAGGAAATTTCACCATCGCTATTGAATCTCGGGTATATGCCCTCATTGCATAGACATGCACATGAAGCGGCAGGTTTTGGTTCGTCTTAGAAGCCTGCGCCCCCATTGGAGAAGCAGGCTTATGAAATCGCTGTCCGACGTAAAGTTCTCGACCCTCGACCTCGTGCCAGTGCGCGCCAACGGCAGTCCGGCGCAGTCGCTGCGCAATTCCCTGGACCTGGCCCAGCACGTGGAAAAATTCGGCTACAACCGTTTCTGGGTGGCCGAACACCACAATATGGACGGTATCGCCAGCTCGGCGACCTCAGTATTGCTGGGTTATCTGGCGGGCGGCACCTCGACGATTCGTGTCGGTTCCGGTGGCGTGATGCTGCCCAACCACGCGCCGTTGGTGATCGCCGAGCAATTCGGCACCCTGGAAAGCCTGTACCCGGGCCGTATCGATTTGGGCCTGGGCCGCGCGCCCGGCTCCGACCAGATGACCGCCCGCGCCCTGCGCCGTGAACGCTCCGGCAGCGCCGATGATTTCCCGGAAGACGTGGCTGAACTGATGGCCTACCTCGGCCCGCGCACTCCGGACCAGCGAGTGATCGCCGTACCCGGCACCGGCACCAACGTCCCTGTATGGCTATTGGGTTCCAGCCTGTTCAGTGCGCAACTGGCAGGTGAGCGCGGTTTGCCTTACGCCTTTGCCTCACATTTCGCGCCGCGCCTGATGCATGAAGCGATTCGCGTCTACCGCAACCACTTCAAGCCTTCGGCCGTGCTGGACAAGCCCTACGTGATGCTCGGCATCCCCCTGGTGGCCGCCGATACGGATGAACAGGCTGATTACCTGGCTACGTCGGTGTACCAGCGAATCCTCGCGTTGATGCGCGGGCAAAGCCTGGTGCAGCGCCCGCCGGTCAAGACCATGGACGGCTTGTGGCTGCCCCATGAGAAAGACGCTGTAGGCAGTTTCCTTGGCCTGGCCATGGTGGGCAGCCCGCAGAAGATCCGCGCCAAACTGGAGGTGCTGGTGGAGCAAACTGGCGCTGATGAGCTGATCTTCACCTGTGACCTGTACGAACATGCCGACCGGATCCATTCCTACGAGCTGCTGGCCCAGATCATGAAGGGCTGAATCGCAGGCGTAAAAAAACCGACGCACTTGCGTCGGTTTTTTACGTCTGCAACACGGGATCACCCGCGCTTGTAGGCGATTTCCTTGGTACCGGCTTCACAGCTGCCGACAACCGTGTGGTCACTAGGTGCAGCACCTTTGTCCACGATTTCCAGGGAGTAGCCTGAAGCGCCTTTAGCGTCGATTTTTGCCGCAATCTCGCTTTTCAGCTCTTCACAAGGCTTGCCCGCCGCCAGGGCTGTGCCCGCAATGCTCAACAAACCTACCGCCAACAAAAAGTTCTTCATCCGTCACTTCCTTGGGTTGATCGAAAGGAAGCACGTCGCCGCTCGTCACGCCGACGTGCCTAAAGGTTGTAGCGGAGTTTATGGCAATCGGCCAGCGCGCAAGTTCAACCGGCTCAGTCAACTACTGGCAATTCGGAACCCCACTTTGAGGGTGACCTGGAAATGCGCGGCCTTGCCGTCCTTGATATGACCGCGGGTTTCGGTCACTTCAAACCACTCCAAGTGCTTGATGCTCTTGTGGGCTTCAGCCAAGGCATTGTTGATGGCGTCCTCGATGCTGGTGGTGGAAGAGCCCACCAGTTCGACTTTCTTGTAGGTGTGATGATCACTCATAAGGTTTTCTCCTGGGGTCGTTAATGAAGCCTAGCAGTGAATTCTCGTACTGCTTCTGGCGACTATTCCCATACGAAAGTTCAGATTTACTGCACTTTCTGAAACCGCCGCAGTCGGAAACAACACACGCCACTCAATCACTCCAGGAGAGCCCACATGGCCAACACCTCTTTACGCAAAGCGTCATTGGAAAGCATGGAAGCCGAGATTTCGAGCCTGCTCAAATCTTTGGAAAGCCTCAAGGACGATGCCTCTGACGAGTCGCGCAAAACCTTGAAGGCCCTGAAAAGCAATGCCGAGAATGCCCTCAAGCATTCCCGTCACCTGATCAGCGATGCCTATGAAGAAAGCAAAGTCAAAATCCGCGAAACCGGTGTTGCGACACGGGACTACGCGCAAGAGCACCCATGGACTACCGCTGGCGTCGCCGTTGGCGCACTGGGCCTGCTGGCGGCTTACTTGCTGTGCAAACGCGGCGACTAAACAACCTGGCGCGCAAGCTCAGCCTTGAGCCACTGCGCCAGTTGCCGGGCGCGCCCATCCGCGGCGCGCTTGGGTAGCCACAACGCCAGTTGCGCCGGGGTTTCACTGAAACCCCACGGCGCGACCAGGCGACCCGCTCGCAGGTCCTCTGCCACCAGCGGTTCTGGCGCAATCGCCACCCCCAGCCCCGCCACCGCCGCCTCCAGCAAATAATACAAATGCTCGAACCCCTGACCGTACTTCAACGCGCCAGCGTCGATCCCATGGTGCTGCGCCCAACTGGGCCAGGCTTGCGGGCGTGATGTGGTGTGCAAAAGGGCTTCATTGAGCAGCGCTTCGGCAGGTGCCTGGCGCAAACGCTCGTAATGGGCAAATCGCGGGCTCATGACCGGGCCGATGCGCTCGCTGGCCAATTCGTACACCTGCATATCCGCCGGCCATGGCGGCTCAGCGAACACCAGCAGCGCGTCCAACCCGGGGCGGCGCGGGTCGAGGTCGCCTTCGCCCGCCGACAGGTGCAGGCGCAAATCCGGCAGATCCGCGTTCAGGCGCCCCAAACGCGGAATAAACCAGCGCGCCAGCAGACTGCCGGAGCAGCCGAGCACAAACGGTGCGTCTGCGCTGCTTTGTGTGAGTTCTGCGCAGGTGTCCCTCAGACGCTCGAACGCCTCAAAACTCGCATCTCGCAGGCGGATGCCGGCATCTGTGAGTTTGAGGCCGCGCCCGTCCTTGACGAACAGGCTGACGCCGAGGTGTTCTTCCAACACCTTGAGCTGCCGGCTGACCGCGCCATGGGTCACGTGCAGTTGCTCAGCGGCCTGGCTGACGCTGTTCAGGCGTGCAGCCGCCTCGAAAGCGCGCAAGGCGTTCAGGGGTGGGAGGTCTCGGCTCATCTGTGAGTTTTCCTGACAGGTTGTGGCGATCTTATCGGTTTTCACGTGCAAGCGTCAGGGGTAGAGTGACCGTCATTGCCTCTTACACATTTTCTACCTGGAGCGTCCCATGACTCAGACCCAGACCGATTTACGCAACGGCCCAGACGCCAATGGCCTGTTTGGTTCGTTCGGCGGCCGCTACGTGGCGGAAACCCTGATGCCGTTGATCCTTGACCTGGCCCGCGAATACGAAGCGGCCAAGATCGATCCGGCCTTCAACGAAGAACTGGCCTACTTCCAGCGCGACTACGTTGGACGCCCAAGCCCGCTGTACTTCGCCGAACGCCTGACCGAGTTCTGCGGCGGCGCCAAGATCTACCTCAAGCGCGAAGAGCTGAATCACACCGGCGCCCACAAGATCAACAACTGCATCGGCCAGATCCTGCTGGCGCGGCGCATGGGTAAAAAACGCATCATCGCCGAGACCGGCGCCGGCATGCACGGTGTGGCCACGGCCACCGTGGCCGCGCGTTTTGGCCTGCAATGCGTGATCTACATGGGCACCACCGACATCGAGCGCCAGCAGGCCAACGTATTCCGCATGAAGCTGCTGGGCGCTGAAGTGATCCCGGTAGTCGCCGGCACCGGCACCCTGAAAGACGCGATGAACGAAGCCCTGCGCGACTGGGTGACCAACGTCGACAGCACCTTCTACCTGATCGGCACCGTGGCCGGTCCGCACCCGTACCCAGCCATGGTTCGCGACTTCCAGGCCGTGATCGGCAAGGAAACCCGTACCCAACTGCAGGCCCAGGAAGGCCGTCTGCCCGACAGCCTGGTGGCGTGCATCGGCGGCGGTTCCAACGCCATGGGCCTGTTCCACCCGTTCCTGGATGACACCAGCGTCGAAATCATCGGCGTTGAAGCGGCCGGCTACGGCATCGAGACCGGCAAACACGCGGCCAGCCTCAACGGCGGCGTACCGGGTGTGCTCCACGGCAACCGCACCTTCCTGTTGCAGGACGACGATGGCCAGATCATCGACGCCCACTCGATTTCCGCCGGCCTGGACTACCCGGGCATCGGCCCTGAACACGCCTGGTTGCACGACATCGGGCGCGTCCAGTACACCTCGGTGACCGACGACGAAGCCCTCGACGCCTTTCACAAATGCTGCCGCCTGGAAGGGATTATTCCTGCACTGGAAAGCGCCCACGCCCTGGCTGAAGTGTTCAAACGCGCACCGACCTTGCCGAAGGATCACCTGATGGTGGTCAACCTGTCCGGCCGTGGCGACAAAGACATGCAAACCGTGATGCACCACATGGAACACTCTTCACAAGAGCCATCCCAGCAGGAGAAACACTGATGAGCCGCCTGCAAACACGTTTTGCGCAACTGAAAGAACAAAACCGCGCCGCCCTGGTGACCTTCGTCACCGCCGGCGACCCGGGTTATGACACCTCGCTGGCGATTCTCAAGGGCTTGCCTGCGGCCGGCGCCGACGTGATCGAGCTGGGCATGCCGTTCACCGACCCGATGGCCGACGGCCCGGCGATTCAACTGGCCAACATCCGGGCGCTGACCGCCAAGCAGAACCTCACGAAAACCCTGCAAATGGTTCGCGAGTTCCGCAAGGACAACAGCGACACGCCGCTGGTGCTGATGGGCTACTTCAACCCGATCCACATGTACGGCGTGCCACGCTTCATTAGCGATGCGAAAGAAGCCGGCGTCGACGGCCTGATCGTGGTCGACATGCCTCCGGAACATAACGGCGAGCTGTGCGACCCGGCCCAGGCTGCCGGTATCGACTTTATCCGCCTGACCACCCCGACCACCGACGACGTGCGCCTGCCGACCGTGCTCAACGGCAGCTCCGGGTTTGTGTACTACGTCTCGGTGGCCGGTGTGACCGGTGCCGGCGCCGCGACCCTGGAACACGTCGAAGAAGCCGTGACCCGCCTGCGTCGGCATACCGACCTGCCGATCAGCATCGGTTTTGGTATCCGCACCCCGGAGCAGGCCGCTGCAATTGCCCGCCTGGCAGACGGTGTGGTGGTGGGTTCGGCACTGATCGATCACATCGCCAACGCCAGCAATGATCAGCAGGCCATCGACGGTGTATTGACCCTGTGCTCGGCGCTTTCGGAAGGTGTGCGCAACGCCCGTAAGTAAGCGGCTCGTAAGCGGTAGGTAAAGTTCCTGATACAGAGGAATCATGCTGGCAAATCAGCACCTAAACTGACAAGACCAAGGGATTTCGGACCCGGTTCGAAATCCCTTTTTGTTGTTTGTGCAGTTGAGGAAACCCCTGATGAAGATGCCTAAACGTGTGATAGCCGGTCTGGGTGTGCTGTTGCTCGGCGCCAGCGCCCTGGTGCAAGCCGCACCGTACGACCAAGGTGGCGGACCTGACCGTGGCGGCCCTCAAGGCCAACAGAACGATCACCGTGGCGATGACCGCCGCGGGCCCCAGGACAATCACCGTGGCGGGCCTCCTCAGGACTTCGGCCCTGTTCGGCAAGTGATCCGCGATAACCATGGCGACTTCCGCCGTGGTGCTCCGCCGCCTCCCGGCATCCACCTGGTGCGCGGCCAGCGCCTGCCGCCGAACTACTACGGCGAGCGTCTGGACCCTCGGGCTCTGTCGCATCTGCCGCAATATCCTGGCTACGAATGGCGCCGCTCGGGCGGGGACATCGTGCTGATCGCGATTGGCACCAGCATCGTTTATCAAATTCTGGATGGCGCGCTGTACTAGTAACTCCCTGTAGGAGCGAGCTTGCTCGCGAAAAACGTTAACGATAACGCGGGGGCATCTGACACCCCGCGGCGCTCTCAGGTTTTTCGCGAGCAAGCTCGCTCCTACAGTTCTATACGCTCGACCTTGCCGACCAGCAAGATGTAGGACAACGCCCCCAGCAACGCCAGCACCGCGATATAGGTAATCGCCGGTGCAAACGAATCCCCTGTCGCCAGAAAGCCAATCACAATCGGCGTGGTAATCGCCGACAGATTGCCGATGAAGTTAAACACCCCACCCGTCAGCCCCAGCAATCTTGCCGGCGCCAGGGTCGACACCAGCGACCAGGTAATCGACGCCAGGCCGTTGCCGAAAAACGCCACCGCCAGAAACGCAATCACCCACGCCGTGGAGTCAACAAAGTTGGCGCCGATGATCGCCGTGGAAATCAACAGCCCGCCAATGATCGGCAACTTGCGCGCAAACCCCACCGACGCTCCCCGGCGAATCAGCCAGTCGGAAAACAGCCCCGAACACAGCACCCCGACAAACGCCGCCAGAAACGGCAGCGACGCCAGCAGGCCGGACTTGATGAAGTCCATGCCGCGATATTTCACCAGGTAGGTCGGGAACCACGTCAGGAAAAACCACAGCGTGGAGTTCAGGCAGAACTGCCCCAGGTAGATACCCCACAGCTTGCGCTTGCTCAGCACGATGCCGAGGTCGACCCAACTGAATGGCGCCTTGGCCGCCTGCGCCTGGATGTCCACCAACCCGCCACCTTCGCGGATCAGCTCGATTTCCGCCGCATTGGCACCTTTGAAATCCCGTGGCTCGCGGTACACGGCGTACCAGATCAACGCCCACACAATGCCCACGCCACCGGTGGCGACAAACACCATGTGCCAGCCAAAGGTGTGTTGCAGCCAGGCCAATACCGGCGTGAGAAATGCCAGTCCGACAAACTGCCCGGACGTATAAACACCAATCGCCGTGGCCCGCTCACGCTCAGGGAACCAGGTGGTCACCACGCGGCTGTTGATCGGGTAAGCCGGGGCTTCCAGGGCACCGACCGCCATGCGCAATACGAACAGCGCGATGAAGCTGGCGGCAAAGCCGAGCATCACGGTGGCGATCGACCACAGCAGCAGGGCGACACTGTAGAGAATGCGCGGCGGTACCCGGTCCACCAGCCAGCCGCCGGGGATTTGCATGGCCGCGTAGGTCCAGCCGAACGCGGAGAAAATCAGCCCGACATGCACCGGGTCGATCCCCAACTCGCTCGTCAGGGCCGGGGCGGCAATCGACAGGTTGCTGCGGTCCAGGTAATTGATCACCACGGTGATGAACAGCAGCACCATGATGAAGAAACGCTTTCGGCTGGGCGTGACTAAAGAAGCCTGCCCGGTGAAGGACTCGGATTGCATGGGGGTTGCCTCTTCTTATGGTTATTGAGGACAGGTCTTACTGAAGAAACGCGATCCCTGTGGGAGCTGGCTTGCCTGCGATAGCGGAGTGTCAGTGCCTCAGATGCAAGCTGACTCACCGCTATCGCAGGCAAGCCAGCTCCCACACTGACGGTGTTTCTTCAGGAGGAAATCACCACTCCGCAAAACTGCCATCGGCATGACGCCAGATCGGGTTGCGCCAGCGATGCCCGATGGCCGCGCGCTCGATCACGTATTCCTCGTTGATCTCGATGCCCAGGCCTGGCCCATTGGGGATTTTCACAAAGCCCTGGTCGTAGTCGAAAACGCCCGGATCACGTACGTAATCCAGCAGGTCATTGCTTTCGTTGTAGTGAATGCCCAGGCTCTGTTCCTGGATGAACGCGTTGTAGCAAACCGCATCCAGTTGCAGGCACGCCGCCAGGGCAATCGGGCCGAGCGGGCAGTGCAGGGCGAGGGCCACGTCGTAGGCTTCGGCCATGTTGGCGATCTTGCGGGTTTCGGTGATACCACCGGCGTGGGAGGCATCCGGCTGGATGATGTCGACATAGCCTTCGCTGAGCACGCGCTTGAAGTCCCAGCGCGAGAACAGCCGCTCGCCAAGGGCAATCGGGGTGCTGGTGAGCGGCGCCAGTTCTTTCAGCGCTTCGTAGTTTTCGCTGAGCACCGGCTCTTCGATGAACATCAGTTTGTAGGGATCGAGCTCCTTCATCAGCACCTTGGCCATGGGCTTGTGCACCCGGCCATGGAAGTCGACGCCGATGCCGACGTTGGGGCCTACCGCATCACGCACCGCGGCGACGTTGGCCAGGGCCTGGTCGACTTTTTCGAAGCTGTCGAGAAATTGCAGCTCTTCGGTGCCGTTCATTTTCACCGCAGTAAAACCACGGGCCACGGCTTCCTTGGCGGCGCGGGCCGTGTCGGCCGGGCGGTCGCCACCAATCCACGAGTACACGCGGATTTTGTCACGCACCTGGCCACCGAGCAGGTCGCTGACCGACACGCCGAGGGCCTTGCCCTTGATGTCCCACAGTGCCTGGTCGATACCGGCGAGGGCGCTCATATGGATCGCGCCGCCACGGTAGAAACCGCCGCGGTAGAGCACCGTCCAGATGTCTTCGATATTGCGTGGGTCTTTGCCGATCAAGTAGTCGGACAATTCTTCGACGGCGGCAGCCACGGTGTGGGCGCGGCCCTCGACCACGGGTTCGCCCCAACCGGTCACGCCCTGGTCGGTTTCAACCTTGAGGAAGCACCAGCGCGGCGGAACGATGAAGGTGGTCAGTTTGGTGATTTTCATCTTCTTATCTCTCTTGTAGATGGAGAACGCTGATCAGCCCAAGGCATGCCAAGCGGCGACGTAGGCCTGGGCGTTGCTCGCCACTTGGGCGACGCTCATGCCCGGCTTGAATAACCCGGAGCCCAGGCCGAAGCCTTTGACGCCCGCGTCGAAAAATACCTGCATGTTGTCCGGAGTGATGCCGCCCACCGGCAGCAGCACCGTGCCCGCAGGCAGTACCGCGAGCCAGGCCTTGACCACCGCCGGGCCCATTTGCTCGGCGGGGAAAAGCTTCAGCACGTCGGCGCCTTCGGCCAGCGCGGCAAAAGCTTCGGTGGGCGTGGCCACACCCGGCGAGAGGTACAGACCCGCGGCCTTGGCGGCACGCAGCACCTTGGCATCGCTGTGGGGCATGACGATGACCTGGCCGCCGGCGGCTTTGACTTGATCAACCTGTTCCGGGGTCAGCACGGTGCCGGCGCCGATCAGGCAATCGGCGGGCAGGCTGTCCCGCAGGATGCGGATGCTGGAATAAGGGTCCGGTGAATTGAGCGGCACTTCGATGACCCTGAAGCCTGCGGTGTACAACACCTCGCCGATCGCCAACGCCTCCTCCGGTCGCAGGCCGCGCAGGATCGCGATCAAACCGTTGTGTGTGAGTGCTTGCTTGAGCATGTCGGGCCTCTCGTCAGGTTGCAGGCAGCAGCCCCGCCGCCATGGCCAGCTGCCAAAGGCCACGCTCGGTAGCCTCCTGTGCCAGGGTCACGTGGGGGAAGCCACAAAGTTGGAGTGCACGCTGGTAGCGGGTGCAGAGTTGGGTGGTGCCCACCAGAACGATGTCGCGCTGCTGGGCAGGCTGGCGGGTGCGCAGGCCCATGAGTTCGTGGCCGATCATCAGGCCGGACAAATAGTCGGGCTGCTCGTCGGGCGCCAGCTCGCCGGTCAATCCCAGGGTGCGGGCGCTGAACAAGTTCGACAACAGCCCGGCCTGACCGTCCACCGACAGCGCCACCTGCACGCCGCGATCAAAAGCGGCCGCCTGGAACGCTTCGGAAGGGCGCTGGGTGCGCCCCAAAATGCTGTGTTGGCTGAGCACGGCAAACAGCTCGCCGGTCATGAAGGTGTCAAAGTGGGTGATGCAGCCTTCCACCACCTCCACCCACTTGGAATGGCTGCCCGGCAGGCCGATCAATACGTCGCGCCCGGTATGGGCAGACAGGCTTTGCAGCACGCCAAGCACCTGGGTTTCTTCACCGCGCATCACATTGGGCAAGGCGCCGCGTTGAATCACGCCGGGAACGATGTGCACCGCTGCGCCCCGCAGGCTGCGCACCACATGCAGCGCCTGGCCGAGGGTAGAGACGTCGGCCGGGGTGTCGCGGTAAGCCGCTTCGCTCCAGCCCTGGGCGCTGCCGACCATGCCGCAGGCGATAACGGGAAGGTCGGGCTGGGTGTCGAGCCAGTCACCGCAGGCTGCGTCGAATGCCAGCTCGAACCCGTTGCTGCTGCGAACCCCGGCAATGTCCCGGGGTTCGGTGGGCAGGTGCATGATCCCCGACGCCAAGGTGCGCCGTTCGATCACGACGCCTGCCGGGCCGAGCTTGTAAGCACGAAGGGAACTGGTTCCCCAATCGAGCGCGATCAATTGCGCCTGCATCGCTTCACCTGAGTGTTCTGAGCGGATGAGGCGAATATAAACCCAAGACCGGCAAAGTCTCAATATATAAATATCAGTCCCATATATAGGGAATATATGAACTTAGAATATCGACAGGTCTAGCGTGCGCATCGGCCCCATCCAGATCGCATGGTCGGTGTGGTCCTTGAGGTCATCACCGGTGGTCGGGTGCAGGAACACCACCAGGCCGTTGCGGTTGAGGGCCAGCCACGGCAATACGACGCCGATGTATTCAGGCTCGAACGCCAACTGGCAGCTCCAGTCCGGGTGCGGGCCCACCGGGCGTTCATGCACCCGGCCCATGCGCAGCGGGAACATTTGCGCGGCGTCCTCGCAGAGTTTGCGCGCCTGGTCGATGGTGTTGGCGTCGAAGTAGATATGGGCGTGGTAGCCCTTGATACGTTGCATGACAGGCTCCGGCCTCAATGATCGGCAAATCCTAGACCGCAATGGACGGCAGGGCCAGGCCGGTCAGTGATTGTGCGCTGCTGGCTTGCTCGGTCATCAACCAGTCGACGAAACGTTCGATCAACTGGCTGCGACGTTTGCGCTGGGGCAGCACCACGTAATAGCCGAAGCGTGAGATCACGGTGTCGCCAATCGGCCGGCACAGCCACTTTTGCTCGAGCAAGTTATCCACAAGGTGGCGCCAGCCGATGGCCACGCCCTGGCCGGCAATCGCGGCCTGGATCAACAATGTGTAATTGTCGAAACGCAGTTGGCCCGGGGTAGGCGCCGTGGTGATGCCCAGCTCGCGAAACACGCCACTCCAGTCGAACCACTGGTTGTTGTTTTGCTGGCGCAGGTGCAGCAAGGGAAACTCCAACAGGCTCTGCACTGGCAGCGGCGCGCTGCGGTCCTGGAGCAACTGCGGGCTGCACACCGGAAACACTTCCTCGTTGAACAGCCAGAGGCTGTCGCCCTGCTTGAAACGGCCGTCGCCGAACAACACCGCCACATCGATATCGCTGCGCAACGCGGCGTGATTGCGCTCGCTGGTGACCAGGCTCACGTCCACCTGCGGGTTCGCCTCGTGGAAACGATGCAGGCGCGGCATCAGCCAATAAGCGGCGAACGCAAAGTCGGTCGCCACTTGGAGTACTTCGTGCTGGTCCTGCTCGGCAATCGCGCTCAGCCCCTGGTTGATGCTCTGCAAACCGGCCTGCACCTGCTCGAACAACAGGGCGCCCGCGTCGGTCAGTTCGATGCCACGGTAAATGCGATCAAACAGGCGCACCTTCAGCTGTTCTTCCAGGCGCTTGATCTGCTGGCTGATGGCCGGCTGGGTGGTGCCCAGTTCCATCGCCGCCGCCGTAAAGCTGCGTTGGCGCGCTGCGGCTTCAAATGCGCGCAGCAGGTCGAGTGACAGGTTACCGAGGGATTCATACATAAGCTGGGCTTATCCTAGACATTGCTTCTCATGGGCTTTACCACGATTTCCATGGCCTGCATGCTCATTCGCATAAACGTTGACTATGGAATGCCGCGAAACCATGAAGCGCAAGAACATTCTTTTTATCATGGCCGATCAGATGGCCGCGCCGATGCTTCCATTCTACGGTCCTTCGCCTATCAAACTGCCGAACTTGAGTCGCCTCGCCGCTGAGGGCGTGGTGTTCGACGCCGCTTACTGCAACAGTCCGCTGTGCGCGCCATCGCGTTTTACCCTGGTGAGTGGGCAGTTGCCGAGCAAGATCGGCGCCTACGACAACGCGGCCGATTTCCCCGCCGACGTGCCGACTTATGCCCACTACCTGCGTCGCCTCGGCTACCGCACCGCGCTGTCGGGCAAGATGCATTTTTGCGGCCCCGACCAGCTCCACGGTTATGAAGAGCGCCTGACCAGTGATATCTACCCGGCCGACTATGGCTGGGCGGTGAACTGGGATGAGCCGGACGTGCGTCCCACCTGGTACCACAACATGGCGTCGGTGCTGCAAGCCGGGCCATGCGTGCGCACCAACCAGCTGGATTTCGACGAAGAGGTGGTGTTCAAGGCCCAGCAGTATCTGTTCGACCATATCCGCGAGGACGGCGACCAGCCGTTCTGCCTGACCGTGTCGATGACCCACCCACACGACCCGTACACCATTCCCAAGCCGTTCTGGGACCTGTACGAAGACAACGACATCCCGTTGCCTGCAACGCCACCACAAGCAGATCTCGACCCTCACTCCCAACGCCTGCTCAAGGTCTATGACCTGTGGGACAAGCCGCTGCCGGTGAACAAGATCCGCGATGCGCGCCGCGCCTACTTCGGTGCGTGCAGCTACATCGACAGCAACGTCGGCAAGCTGCTGCAAACCCTGGAAGACACCGGCCTGGCCGACGACACCATCATCATCTTCTCCGGCGACCACGGCGACATGCTCGGCGAGCGCGGGCTCTGGTACAAAATGCACTGGTTTGAAATGGCCGCCCGGGTGCCGCTGCTGATCAGCGCGCCGGGGCAGTTTGCGGCGGGCCGCGTGACGGCTGCCGTGTCCACCGCCGACCTGCTGCCCACCCTGGTGGAACTGGCCGGCGGCCAACTCGACGCCAACCTGCCACTGGACGGACGCTCGCTGGTCTCGCACTTGCAAGGGCAGGGCGGGCACGACGAAGTGTTCGGCGAGTACATGGCCGAGGGCACCATCAGCCCGCTGATGATGATCCGGCGGGGCGCCTACAAGTTCATCTACAGCGAGGACGATCCTTGCCTATTGTTCGATGTGCACAACGACCCGCACGAGCGGGAAGAACTCAGCCAGTCACCGGAACACCGGCCACTGTTCGAGGCGTTTTTGAGTGAGGCGCGGGCCAAGTGGGACATCCCGGCGATCCACCAGCAGGTGCTCGCCAGCCAACGCCGTCGCCGCCTGGTATTCGAGGCGCTGACCCAAGGCAAGCTGAAGAGCTGGGACCACCAGCCACTGGTAGACGCCAGTCAGCAATACATGCGCAACCATATCGACCTCGACGATCTGGAGCGCAAGGCACGTTTTCCACAACCCTGCCAAAACCAATAAAACTGAGGGGAAGGCCATGCAAAAGTTATCCACCGTGTTGAGCGTTGCGCTGCTGGCATTGAGCAGTGCCGGCGCCTACGCGGACTCAAGCTGCGACACCGTGAAGATGGCCGATCCGGGCTGGAGCGATATCGCCGCCACCAATGCCATTACCGGTTTCCTGTTGAACGGCATGGGCTACAAGGCCAAGGTCGACACCCTTGCGGTGCCGATCACCTTTGGCGGGCTCAAGGACGGCCAGGTGGATGTGTTCCTGGGTAACTGGATGCCGGCGCAGCAGGGCTTCTACGACAAGTTCGTGGCCAATGGCGATGTGGTGCAACTGGCGAAAAACCTCGATGGCACCGAGTTCACCCTCGCCGTGCCGGATTATGTGTGGGACGCCGGGGTGCATGATTTTGCCGACCTGAACACGTTTGCCGACAAGTTCGACAAGAAGATCTACGGCATCGGTTCGGGTGCGCCGGCGAACATCTCGTTGCAGGAAATCATCAAGAAAAACGACTTCGACCTGGGCCAGTGGAAGCTGATCGAGTCCAGTGAACAGGCGATGCTGGCCGAAGTGTCCCGGGCGGTGAAGAAGCAGAAGTTCGTGACCTTCCTCGGCTGGACGCCACACCCGATGAACGTGCAGCTGAAGATGCATTACCTCAAGGGCGGGGAAAAGTACTTTGGTGACACCGGCAGCGTGTATACCTTGACTCGCAAAGGGTATGCGCAGGCCTGCCCGAATGTGGGCAAATTGCTGACCAACCTGAGTTTCACCCAGGAGATGGAGAACGCCATCATGGCGGAGGTGGTGAACAAGAAGGTGAGCAACGCTGATGCGGCGAAGGCCTGGATCAAGGCAAATCCGGCGGTGCTGGAGAAGTGGCTGGACGGGGTTAAAACCGTCGACGGTCAAGATGCGCTGGCCGCCGTAAAAGCCAAACTCTAACGCTTCATGTGGGAGCTGGCTTGCCTGCGATGGCATCACCGCGGTGTCTCTGTGAGACCGCGGCGCCTGGATCGCGGGCAAGCCCGGCTCCCACAGTAAGCGGACTCCCACAGTGCGGCGTTTGTCCTGATACCCTGATCCAAACCTATCAATCCGAGCCCTCAATGCCCTGGCCCAACCGCCACAAACTCTTCCCCTTCCTCAGCTGGCTCCCGCGCCAAACCCGCGCCAGCGTCGGGCGAGATGCAATCGTTGGGCTGAGCGGTGCAGTCCTGGCATTACCGCAATCCATTGCCTACGCGCTGATCGCCGGTCTCCCACCGGAGTACGGCCTGTACGCCGCGATCATCCCGGTATTGATCGCCTGCTTGTGGGGCTCTTCCTGGCACCTGATCTGCGGTCCTACCGCCGCGATTTCCATCGTGCTCTACGCCAGTGTCAGCCCGCTGGCCGTGCCCGGGTCCCAGGACTACATCACGCTCATCCTGTTGCTGACCTTCCTGGCCGGCGTTTTCCAATGGCTGCTGGGGATGCTGCGCTTCGGTGCCCTGGTGAACTTCGTTTCACATTCAGTGGTGCTCGGCTTCACCCTCGGCGCGGCGGTGGTAATCGCCTTGGGGCAATTGCCCAATCTGTTGGGGCTGGACCTGCCCAGCCAGGCCACGGCGATCAACAGCCTGCTGGCGCTGATCAACCATGCCGGGGAATGGAATCACCCGTCACTGATGCTCGGGCTCGGGACCTTGCTGGTGGGTGTACTGCTGAAACTCTGGGTGCCGCGCTGGCCCACACTGCTGATCGCGCTGGCCTTGGGTAGCCTCACCCCATGGCTATGGCCGGCGATGTTCGGGCAGGTGGCGTTGGTCAGTTCATTTGTTGGCAAACTGCCGCCGTTCAGCCCGCTGCCGATGGACTTGGACTTGGTCCTGCGCCTGCTGCCGAGTGCCGTGGCGGTGGGCATGCTGGGGCTGGTGACCAGCCTGTCGATTGCGCGCTCACTGTCGGCCCGCTCCCAGCAATTGCTCGATGCAAATCAGGAAGTGCGCGCCCAGGGTTTATCCAACATCGTCGGCGGATTTTTCTCCGGGTACTTGTCGGCGGGCTCCTTCACCCGGTCGGGTCTGAGTTATGAGGCAGGCGCCTGTTCGCCGCTGGCGGGGGTGTTTTCCGCACTGTGGGTGACGTTGTTCGCGCTGTTCGGTGCGGCATTGATCGCGCATATCCCGATCCCGAGCATGGCCGCCAGCATCCTGCTGATTTGCTGGGGGTTGGTGGACCATCGCGGTATTCGGGCGTTGTTCCGGGTCAGCCGCGCAGAGTTTGCGGTGATGAGCCTGACCTGCATTGCCACGCTGTTGCTGGAGTTGCAGACGGCGATTTACGCCGGGGTGCTGGCGTCGCTGTTTTTCTACCTCAAGCGCACCTCGCAACCGCGGGTCCAGCAATGGCGTGACGGTGAGGACGATGTGCTGCGGGTCGGCGGGTCGATCTTTTTCGGCGCCAGCCATTACCTGCAAGTACGGCTGCAAAGCCTGCACGGTCAGCGGGTGGTGATCGAGGCACAGCAGATCAACTTTATCGACTATTCCGGAGTGGAGATGCTGCACCAGGAAGCGCGCCGATTGAACGGATTGGGGCGCAGCCTGGCGTTGCGCAAGGCTCGGCAACAGGTGGTGGAGGAATTGAAGAAACTGGAAGGGGGCGATAAATGCCCCATCCATTTCGAAGACTGAACACGGTTGAAAATGTGGGAGCTGGCTTGCCTGCGATAGCGGTGTATCAGTGCCAAGTGTGTAGCTGACCCACCGCTATCGCAGGCAAGCCAGCTCCCACATTTGGATTGCGTCAGGCCAGTTGGCTACGCAATTCAGCCAGCACCGGCGCCGAATCCGGGCGTACACCGCGCCACAGGAAGAACGCTTCCGCGGCCTGTTCCACCAGCATCCCCAGGCCATCCATCGCCACCGCGGCGCCTTGTTCACTGGCCCAGCGGCAGAAAGCCGTAGGCTCTTTGCCGTACATCATGTCGTAGCAAAAAGTCTTTCCGGGTTCGATCAGGCTGCCCGCAATCGGCGGTACATCACCTGACAGGCTGGCGGAGGTGGCGTTGATGATCAGGTCCACCGGCTCACGCAGCCAGTCGAAACCGCTGGCGGACACCGGGCCGAGGTCGTCGAACAGTTCGGCGAGCAATTCGGCCTTTTCCACAGTGCGGTTGGCGATGATCAGCGAAGCCGGCTGCTCAGCCAGCAACGGCTCCAACGCACCGCGCACCGCACCACCGGCGCCCAGCAGCAGGATGCGTTTGCCTTGCAGGCCGAACCCGGCATTCACCGTCAAATCCCGCACCAGGCCGGCGCCGTCGGTGTTGTCTCCCAACAGGCTGCCATCGGCAAGCTTGCTCAGGGTATTCACCGCGCCGGCCCGTTGGGCGCGTTCGGTCAGGGTGCTGGCCAGTCGATAGGCCTCTTCCTTGAACGGGACGGTGACGTTGGCACCGCGGCCTTGTGCGAAAAATGCTTTCGCACAGCCGGTGAAATCATCCAGTGGTGCGAGCAAGGTGCTGTAGTCCAGTTGCTCACCAGTTTGTTCAGCGAACAGACGGTGAATCAGAGGCGACTTGCTGTGGCCAATGGGGTTGCCGAAGACGACATAACGATCCATCAAACCGCCGCCTTGGGCAGCACGCCCAGCCAGTCGCGATCTTGCAGGAAATAATCGGTGAGACGCGCTTCTTCGCTGTCCGGTGCGGCCTTCCAGTCGTAGCTCCAGCGCACCTGCGGTGGCAGCGACATCAGAATCGACTCGGTGCGCCCGCCTGATTGCAGGCCGAACAGGGTGCCACGGTCGTAGACCAGGTTGAACTCGACGTAGCGGCCACGGCGGAATTCCTGGAACTCACGCTGCTGCTCGGTATAGGCCATGGCCTTGCGGCGCTGGACGATTGGCAGGTAGGCGTCGATGTAGGCATCGCCGATGGCGCGCATGAAGGCGAAGCTGGTGTCGAAGTCCCACTCGTTCAAATCATCGAAGAACAAACCGCCGATGCCCCGGGGTTCGTTGCGGTGCTTGATGTGGAAGTAGGTGTCGCACCAGGCCTTGTAGCGCGAATAAACGTCCGGGCCAAACGGCGCGCAGGCCTGCTCGGCGACGCGGTGCCAGTGGATGCAGTCTTCTTCGTTGCCGTAGTAGGGCGTCAGGTCGAAGCCGCCACCGAACCACCATACCGGCTCTTCGCCTTCTTTTTCAGCGATGAAAAACCGTACGTTGGCGTGGGAAGTCGGCACATGCGGGTTGTGCGGGTGGATCACCAGCGACACGCCTAGGGCTTCAAAACCGCGACCGGCCAATTCCGGGCGATGCGCGCTGGCGGACGGTGGGAGGCCGCTGCCAAACACGTGGGAAAAATTAACGCCGCCTTTTTCGATCACCGAACCGTTTTCGATCACACGGGTACGACCACCGCCGCCGGCAGGCCGGGTCCAGGCGTCTTCGATAAAGCGAGTGTCCGTCTCAAAGGTTTCCAGGGCGCTGCAAATGCGGTCTTGCAGGTCGAGCAGGTAGGCTTTGACAGCCTCGGTGCGGGTAGTCATGACATCACCTTGAATCGGGCAAAGCTACGCGAGGCCATTGGGCGTCGGCGGCAAATGGGCGCACAGGATACCACTGCACCCACTACTGCCACAGTTGACGAAGATCAAGCTTAGGAGTCCGATAGGGGGCTACGCGAAATGACTTAAGGAGAGTGCAGATGGCCAAACGTATCCAGTTCCGTGCCCATGGCGGCCCCGAAGTACTTGAGTATGTGGACTACACCCCCGCAGAACCCGGCCCGCAGCAGGTTCGCGTGCAGAACAAGGCCATTGGCCTGAACTTCATCGACACGTATTTCCGCAGCGGCCTGTACGCACCACCGGCCTTGCCGTCGGGTCTGGGCGCTGAAGGCGCTGGCGTGGTTGAGGCGGTGGGTAGCGAAGTCACTCAATTCAAGGTCGGTGATCGCGTGGCTTATGGCAGCGGCCCGCTGGGTGCCTACAGCGAATTGCATGTGCTGCCGGCTGCCAACCTGGTGCACCTGCCGGACGACATCAGCTTCGAACAGGCTGCCGGGGCGATGCTCAAGGGCCTGACCGTGCAATACCTGCTGCGCCAGACCTATGAGTTGAAGGGCGGCGAAACCATTCTGTTCCACGCCGCTGCCGGTGGCGTGGGCTCGCTGGCGTGCCAATGGGCCAAGGCCCTGGGCGTGAAGTTGATCGGTACCGTCAGCTCGCCGGAAAAAGCGGCGCTGGCCAAATCTCTCGGTGCCTGGGAAACCATCGACTACAGCAAGGAAAATGTCGCACAACGCGTGCTGGAACTGACTGACGGCAAGAAGTGCCCAGTGGTGTACGACGGCGTAGGCAAGGACACCTGGCTCACCTCGCTGGACAGCGTGGCGCCACGCGGGTTAGTGGTGAGTTTTGGGAATGCTTCGGGGGCTGTGGATGGGGTTAACCTGGGGATTCTGGCGGCCAAGGGCTCGCTGTATGTCACCCGGCCGACTTTGGCGACCTATGCCAACAACCCGGAAAACCTGCAGGCGATGGCGGATGATCTGTTTTCGATGATCATCAGTGGCAAGTTGCAGATTGATATTAATCAGCGGTTTTCGCTGGGGGATGCGGCGAAGGCGCAGATTGAGTTGTCGGCGCGGCGCACTACCGGGTCGACCATTCTGCTGCCTTAGGGCTTTAGGTCTCTGGGGCCTGTAAGGGCCTCATCGCGGGCAAGCCCGGCTCCCACTGGAGTCTGCGGTGAACATAAATTTTGTGTTCGCTGCAGATCAGTGTGGGAGCCGGGCTTGCCCGCGATGGCCGTGACTCGGTCTTAAGACGGCCGCACAACCTCACCCGTTGCCAGATCCCGAATCAGACTCGGATTCTTCCGCCCCCCAAGATTCCCGCCCAACACTAGATCCACCTGCCCACGGAAATACTGCTCCACACGAATCCGCGTGCGCGCCGCCGGGCGGCCCTGTGGGTTGGCCGAGGTGGAAATCAATGGCCCGACCAGCGAGCACAGATCCCGCACTTGCGGATGATCAGTAACCCGCAACGCCACCGTGTCATGCACCCCGGTAATCCACTCGGGCAACAAATCCTGATGGGGCACCAGCCACGTATTGGGACCCGGCCAGGTACTGGCCATGCGGTCCATCCACTCATCAGGAAAGTCTTCGAAGAGAAAATCGAACTGACGGATGTTGTCAGCAATCAGGATCAGCCCCTTATCCACAGACCGGCCCTTGATCGCCAGCAACCGATCCACGGCCTCTTCGTTCCAAGGGTCACAGCCCAGGCCCCAGACCGCCTCGGTTGGATAGGCAATCACCGCGCCTGCGCGAATTTCTCGTGCGGCCTCTCGCACACGCCACCTGTTGACCATTGCTCACTCTCCGGACTAAAGCTCTGCGCAGTTTACCGATCTTCGTTACAAAACCTAGCCGCGCGCAAGCCAGCGCCCGCTTTCGCAGATTACCCGGCCTTCCAGCTCGAGTTCCGTCAGGCTGGCCAGCACCTCGGACAAGGCCCTTCCGCTGGCAATCGCCAGGGCTTCACTGGTGTGGGGCGCCGCGTGCAACAGCGCCACCAGTGGGTGAGTGACCGCAATCGGTGCCGGGCGGGACAGTGCCTGCCAGCCGCGCAGGTTTTCGAGGATGTGTTCAATGGTTTCCACCAGCACCGCACCATCTCGAATCAATTGATGGCAGCCTTTGGCTCCAGGGTGATGGATCGACCCGGGGATGGCGTATACCTCGCGGCCTTGCTCCGCCGCCAGGCGTGCGGTGATCAGCGAACCGCTGGCCATGCTGGCCTCCACCACCAGCACCCCAAGGGACAGGCCACTGATAATACGGTTGCGGCGTGGGAAGTTGCCGGCCTGGGGCGGGGCGTCCAACGGAAACTCGGAAACCACGGCGCTGCCTTGGGCAATCATCGCTTCGGCCAGGCGTCGGTGGCGCTGTGGATAAAAGTTTTCGAGCCCGGTGCCCAGCACGCCGATTGTATGTCCACCAACATCCAACGCCGCCTGGTGAGCAGCGCCATCGATACCCAGGGCAAGGCCGCTGGTGATGACAAAACCGGCACTGGCCAGGCTGCGGGAAAACGCGGCGGCGGTGTCCATTCCTGGCCTGGAGGCACGACGGCTGCCGACCATCGCCAATTGCGGTTTTTCCAGAATCGCCGGGTTGCCGGCGACGAATAATAGCGGGGGCGCGTCATCCAATTCTGCGAGCAATGCCGGGTAGTCGGGTTGGTCCCACATCAGCAAATGCTGGGCCGGACGCTCCAGCCAGGCCAATGCCGCACTGGCGCCATCACGTACTTCCTCGCAACGCCTGGCATCGGCGCTGGCCACCTTGAGGCCTAGAGAACGCCAGGCACTGGCCGGTGCGCTGATGGCTTTTGACGCAGAACCAAAGGCCTCGATAAGTTTTTTAAAGCCCTTGGGACCCAGTTCCGGCAGCCTGTGCAAGCGTAGTCGGGCTTCCAGTTCTGCTGGGGAAATTTCACGGTCATTCGTCGGTAACATTTGATCGTCCTTGATCGGAACAAGCTGTGGATAACTCTGTTGGTAACTTATTTAGCAACCTAATTATTGCCTTTGATCAGGCGCCTCAAAACGGTCCATTACCGCCAGCGAACGCGATGCGCCGAGCACCAGGCCGTAGCTGAGCTTTTCGTAGGTGCGGAACACTACCAGCGTCCCGGCAGGCTCATCAGGCATCTTCACCGGAACGCCGGTCACTCTGTCCCGAACGGTTTCACCGGCTTTCACCACGGCCAGCAAATGACCTTCCATCAGCCCGTCACGGCGGCCCTTGTTCAACGTCACGGCATCCAGCACGCCGATCTGCGTCACGCCCCGGGGCACGTCGATGATTTGCCCGGCAATGGCGCGGGCAGGCCACTGAACCACCAGGCTGGCCAGGTCCGTGGGTGCTTGCTGGCTGAGCAACCGGTCCCCGGGACGCACCTCCTGGGTCACCCGCTGCACACCCAATGTGCTGACGTCGCCCGCTGTAACAAAACGTGCGGTGCCTATGTCATCAGCGTTGATGCCCAGCCATTCCTGGCTATCGGGGTCGGTATAAGCCTTGCCCGGGCGGAAGATCCCGTAGCTTTGCACGGCAGGGTCCAAGGCCCCACGCGCATAAACACGTTCGCCATTGGCGCCCAATACTCGGCCGGCATCTGCTGCAACAATATAGGGAGCGTGGTCCAGTTCCTGGGGCGTATCGAGAATGCGGTTGTGCAGTAAAAAGCGCTGAATGGCTTGTTGCGTATGAAGCGGCAGCGGTTGACCCGCCTGTGGAAAGCTCGCGGGAACCTGGCCAACAACGGCCTGGGCCCACAGCAGCAAGACGAGTAGCGATTTCCTCATGGGGTGAATCTCCTTTATTATGTGCATTCGCGTGAAACGCCTTGGCCTTCGTGGCTTTCGGACGTTTTCCCACGGCACTTATTCCGGCACATCAAGGGTCCATCCCCGGCGCCGACTTGCCTTTACCTCACATGTGCAGCAATTACGCTTATGGCTATTTTGAACATCCTCGAATTTCCGGACTCACGCCTGCGCACCATTGCCAAGCCAGTGGCCGTAGTGGACGCCAAGGTTCGTCAGTTGGTCGATGACATGTTTGAAACAATGTATGAAGCCCCGGGTATCGGCCTCGCCGCGACCCAGGTCGACGTGCATCAGCGCGTCGTGGTCATGGACCTGTCCGAAGACCGCAGCGAGCCTCTGGTGTTTATCAACCCTGAGTTCGAAACCCTGACCGACGAGATGGGCCAGTATCAGGAAGGCTGCCTGTCGGTACCTGACTTCTATGAGAACGTCGACCGTCCCCAGCGCGTCAAGATCAAGGCCCTGGACCGTGACGGCAAGCCGTTCGAGATGATTGCCGAAGGCCTGCTGGCGGTGTGCATCCAACACGAATGCGACCACCTCAACGGCAAGCTGTTTGTCGATTACCTGTCCACGCTTAAACGCGACCGGATCAAGAAGAAGCTGGAAAAGAAGCATCGCCAGCAAGCTTGATTCCCTTCTTTCAAAGGCTTGCTCCGGCAAGCCTTTTTCTTTTGTGAGACGTTTCCCATGACCGAGCCACTGCGCATCGTTTTTGCCGGCACCCCCGAATTCGCCGCCGAACACCTCAAGGCCCTGCTCGCCAGCCCGTATGAAATCGTGGCGGTCTACACCCAGCCCGATCGCCCGGCCGGTCGTGGGCAAAAGCTGATGCCCAGCCCGGTCAAGCAGCTTGCACTTGAGAACAACATTGTCGTGCTGCAGCCGCCAACCCTGCGCAACGCCGACGCCCAGGCAGAACTGGCTGCGCTGAAGCCGGACCTGCTGGTGGTGGTGGCCTACGGCTTGATCCTGCCCCAGGCCGTGCTGGATATCCCGCGCCTGGGTTGCATCAACAGCCACGCCTCGCTGCTGCCTCGCTGGCGCGGTGCGGCACCGATCCAACGGGCCGTTGAAGCCGGTGACGCCGAAAGTGGTGTGACCGTAATGCGCATGGAAGCGGGCCTGGACACAGGCCCGATGCTGTTGAAAGTCACCACCCCGATCACCGCTGAAGACACCGGTGGCAGCCTGCACGATCGCCTCGCCGAAATGGGCCCGCCGGCCGTAGTCCAGGCCATCGCCGGCCTGGCTGCTGGCACCCTGGAAGGCGAAGTGCAGGACGACAGCCTCGCCACCTACGCCCACAAATTGAACAAGGATGAAGCCCGCATCGACTGGAGTCGTCCGGCCGTTGAGCTGGAACGCCTGGTACGCGCCTTCCACCCGTGGCCGATCTGCCACAGCACCCTCAATGGTGAAGCCCTGAAAGTATTGGCCGCCACCTTGGCCGATGGAAAAGGTGCCCCCGGCGAGATTATCGGCGCCAGCAAAGACGGCCTGTTGGTAGCGTGCGGTGAACAGGCGCTGTGCCTGACCCGTCTGCAACTGCCCGGCGGCAAGGCGCTGAACTTCAGCGATTTGTTCAACAGCCGTCGTGAGAAATTTGCCGTCGGCATCGTCCTCGGCCAAGCGGTAGACACCCTATGAACCCACGTCTGGCCGCCGCCAAGGCCCTGGCCGCCGTACTCAACGGCAAGGCTTCCCTCAACAGTTCGTTGCCGACCCAGCTGGATAAAGTCGAAGACCGCGATCGCGGCTTCACCCAGGACCTGGCTTTCGGCACCGCCCGCTGGCAGCCGCGGTTGTCGGCGCTGGCGGCCAAGCTGCTGCAAAAGCCGTTCAAGGCCGCAGATGCCGATGTCGAGGCGCTGCTGCTGGTGGGTCTCTATCAACTGCTCTACACCCGCGTCCCGGCCCACGCGGCCATCGGCGAAACCGTCGGTTGCGCCGACAAGCTGAAAAAGCCTTGGGCCAAGGCCCTGCTCAACGCCGTGCTGCGCCGCGCCCAGCGCGAAAGCGAAGCGCTGCTGGCCGAGCTGGAACATGACCCGGTGGTGCGTACCGCTCACCCGCGCTGGCTGCAAAAATCCCTGAAGGCATTCTGGCCCGAGCAATGGGAAGCCATCTGCGCCGCCAACAACGCGCACCCGCCGATGATCCTGCGGGTGAACCGCCGTCATCACACTCGCGATGCGTATCTCGCGCTGCTTGGCGAAGCCGGCGTAGCAGCTACGGCCTGTGTCTACAGCCAGGACGGCATCGTTCTTACAGAACCGGGCGATGTCCGTAATCTGCCCGGGTTCGCCGAAGGCTGGATCAGCGTGCAGGACGAAGCCGCGCAACTGGCCGCCGATCTGCTGGACTTGGCGCCTGGCCAACGCGTACTGGACGCCTGTTGCGCCCCCGGCGGCAAGACCTGCCACATCATGGAAGTACAAGCAGACCTGGCCGGCGTCGTCGCCGTCGACCTGGAAGCCAAGCGCCTGGTGCGCGTGCGGGAAAACCTCGCGCGCCTGGGCCTGAGCGCCGAACTGATCGCCGCCGATGGCCGCGACACCGCCACCTGGTGGGACGGCAAGCCCTTCCAGCGCATCCTGCTGGACGCACCGTGTTCCGCCACCGGCGTGATCCGCCGCCACCCGGACATCAAGCTGACCCGCCAACCCGACGACATCGCCGCCCTGGCCGTGCTGCAAGGTGAATTGCTGGACGCGTTGTGGCCGACCCTCGAAGTCGGCGGCATCCTGCTCTATGCCACCTGCTCGACGCTGCCCACCGAAAACACCGAAGTCATCGATGCCTTCCTGGCCCGCACCAGCGGCGCACGGGAACTGGACCTCGACATCCAGGCCGGGATCAAGCAGCCTCATGGCCGCCAGTTGCTGGCCCAGGAAGGCGGCCACGACGGGTTCTATTACGCCAAGCTGATCAAGATTGCCGCCGCTCGCGGCTGAATGGTTTTAAGGGAGTGACCGGATGAAAATCATCATCCTCGGCGCAGGGCAGGTCGGCGGTACGCTGGCCGAGCATTTGGCCAGCGAAGCCAACGACATCACCGTGGTCGACACCGACGCGGAGCGCCTGCGGGATTTGGGCGACCGCCTGGATATCCGAACCGTACAAGGCCGTGCCTCGTTTCCTACGGTGCTGCGCCAGGCCGGTGCCGACGATGCCGACATGCTGGTGGCGGTCACCAACAGTGACGAGACCAACATGGTCGCCTGCCAGGTCGCCCACACCCTGTTCCACACCCCGACCAAAATCGCCCGGGTACGTGAGGCGGCCTACCTGACCCGCGCCGGGCTGTTCGACAACGACGCGATCCCGGTGGACGTGCTCATCAGTCCGGAACAGGTGGTGACCCACTACATCAAGCGCCTGATCGAACACCCAGGCGCCTTGCAGGTGATCGACTTTGCCGAAGGCAAGGCGCAACTGGTGGCGGTCAAGGCCTACTACGGCGGGCCGTTGGTGGGCCAGCAACTGCGCCAGTTGCGCCAGCACATGCCCAACGTCGAGACACGGGTGGCGGCGATCTTCCGTCGCGACCGGCCGATCCTGCCTCAGGGCGATACGGTGATCGAAGCCGACGACGAAGTATTTTTCATCGCCGCCAAGGCGAATATTCGCGCGGTGATGAGTGAAATGCGCCGTCTGGATGAGACCTACAAACGCATCGTCATCGCGGGTGGCGGGCAGATCGGCGAGCGCCTGGCCGAGGCCATCGAAAGCCGCTATCAGGTGAAGATTATCGAGATGAATCCGGCACGCTGCCGGTATTTGTCCGACACCCTCGACAGCACCGTGGTCCTGCAAGGCAGTGCCTCGGACCGTGACCTGCTGCTGGAAGAAAACATCGCCGACGCCGACATCTTCCTGGCGCTGACCAACGATGACGAAGCCAACATCATGTCGTCGTTGCTGGCCAAGCGGCTGGGGGCGAAGAAGGTGATGACCATCATCAACAACCCGGCCTATGTCGACCTGATCCAGGGCGGCGATATCGACATCGCCATCAGCCCGCAACTGGCAACCATCGGCACCTTGCTGGCCCACGTGCGGCGCGGCGATATCGTCAGTGTGCACTCGTTGCGCCGAGGCGCGGCGGAAGCCATCGAGGCGATTGCCCACGGCGACTCGAAGTCGAGCAAGGTGATTGGCAAGGCGATCCGCGATATCGGCCTGCCACCGGGTACAACCATTGGCGCAATCATTCGCGATGAAGAAGTGATCATCGCCCACGACGACACGGTGATCGCCACCGGCGACCATGTGATTCTGTTCCTTGTGGATAAAAAACATATCCGCGATGTGGAGAAACTGTTCCACGTGGGCCTGAGCTTTTTCTGATCAAACGGAGTGACCGACATGCTCGAATCCCTGGAAAAAATGCTCGCCAAGGGTGTGGATAATTCACTGCTGCGGTTTGGTTTGGGCAAGGGTTATCTGGATCTGAAGGACAACGCGAAGGCGGCGGAGCATTTGCAGAAGTGCGTCGAGTTTGATCCGAAGTATTCGGCGGCGTGGAAGCTGTTAGGCAAGGCGCAGTTGGGGCAGGGTGATAGTGCTGCGGCGCGGTTGGCTTGGGAGCAGGGGATTACAGCGGCCCAGGCCCATGGCGACAAGCAGGCCGAAAAAGAAATGACGGTGTTCCTGAAGAAACTCGACCGCCAAGCCTGAAGAGACTCCTGTGGGAGCTGGCTTGCCTGCGATGCAGGCAACTCGGTCCTTCAGTTACACCGAGGTGATGCCATCGCGGGCAAGCCAGCTCCCACACTGGATCTGCAGGGGTCTACAGATCGACGTACATCAGTACCACCGCGCCTCACCCGGCGGGCGTTTCTTGAAGCGCTTCATGCTCCACATGTACTGGCTTGGGTAAGCCCCCACATACCGCTCAACCACCTTGCTCATCGCCGCACATGAAGTGGCTGTGTCGGTGCTGTACATATCTTCCGGCGCCGCTTCCAGGATCACTTTGTAGCCCGAGCCATCTGGCAGCCGCAGGGCATGCAGGAACACTCCGACCGCCTTGTGCCCCGCCAACATGTTCGGCACGAACTTGCTGGTCAGCGCCTGGGTGGCGAAGAACGGCACGAAGATCCCGGCGGACTCTGCCGGCTCCGGATCCGCAGGAATCCCCACCTGGCCGCCTTTGCGCACTTCCTTGATGACACTGAGGATGCCTTCCTTGGTGGACGCCGCCACGCGGTTACCCAGTTGCACCCGCTGTTTGCGCAGCAAGTCATCCACCGCCTTGAGCTTCGGCGGGCGGTAGAAAATGATCGGTTTGCACTGGCTGCAATAGAAGTGGTTCAACACTTCCCAGTTGCCAAGGTGGCTGGTGATGCCAACCACGCCTTTACCCGAGGCCAGAGCTTCGTGCAGCACTTCCAGGCCTTCGACTTCACGCACCAGGTCGATGGAACGCTGAGCCGGCCAGATCCAGGCGCAGGCGCTTTCGGTCAGGGACTTGCCGATGTCCATCAGGCTGCGTCCCACCAGGCGCTCGCGCTCGGCCGGGTCCATGTCGGGGAAGCATTTGGACAGGTTGATCCGCACCGTTTCGCGGGAGCGGTTGGGGGTTTTCCACATGATCCAGCCAATCGCCGAACCGACCGCTTGCACCGCGCGCCAAGGCAGCAGGGCAAACAACCGAAGAGCGCCTACCAGCAAGGCGCCTTTAAACTTTTCCACAGGTCACTCCTGATCGTGTGTGGTGCGCAAAACCGCCATTCTAACCGGCGTTGGCCAGGTCCGCGTAACGGTCGCAGTCCTGAGTGTGGTCCATGACCATGCCCGAGGCCTGCATGAACGCGTAGCAGATGGTGGGTCCGACGAACGTAAAGCCGGCTTTTTTCAGGGCTTTGCTCATCGCTTCCGCTTCAGGCGTAATCGCGGGAACCTGGCTGCGATCCTTGAAATGATTGACCTTGGGCACGCCGCCGACAAACGACCAGAGCCACCCCACAGGATCCTCCAGCGTCAGCCAGGCGGCGGCATTGCGTCGGGTGGCATTGAGTTTCAGGCGGTTACGCACGATGCCCGGATCGAGCATCAGCGCTTCAATCTCGGCATCGCTCAGTTGGGCCAAACGCTGTGCATCAAATCCAAACAAGACCTTTCGATAGTGCTCGCGTTTGCGTAAAACGGTGATCCAGGACAGGCCCGCCTGGAACCCTTCGAGCAAAAGCAACTCGAACAGTCCCTGCGCATCGCGCAGCGGCGTTCCCCACTCCTGATCGTGATAAGCCATGTACAGCGGATCTTCAGAACACCAAAAGCAGCGTGGCATAAGGCTCCAGGGGATGGTGGCGCGGCCGAATCGGGTATACTCCCGCTCTTTAAATCGCAGCCCAAGTAACAGGTGAATTTCGTGAGCCAGCCTACGCCAGCCGTGCGTACCTTCCAAGACTTGATCCTCGCCCTCCAGCAATACTGGGCCGAGCAAGGTTGTGTGGTACTTCAGCCCTACGATATGGAAGTAGGCGC
This sequence comes from Pseudomonas sp. Xaverov 83, assembly GCF_019352905.1. Lineage (NCBI taxonomy): Bacteria > Pseudomonadati > Pseudomonadota > Gammaproteobacteria > Pseudomonadales > Pseudomonadaceae > Pseudomonas > Pseudomonas sp. Xaverov 83. The sequence goes on from NZ_JAAAFU010000075.1 coordinate 166,448, forward strand.
CGGCACTTTCCACACCGCTACCTTCCTGCGGGCCATTGGCCCGGAAACCTGGAACGCCGCTTATGTGCAGCCCAGTCGTCGCCCGACTGACGGCCGCTACGGCGAAAACCCGAACCGCCTGCAGCACTACTACCAGTTCCAGGTGGTACTGAAGCCGAACCCGGACAACTTCCAGGAGCTGTACCTGGGCTCGCTGAAACATGTCGGCCTGGACCCGCTGGTCCACGACATCCGTTTCGTCGAAGACAACTGGGAATCGCCAACCCTGGGCGCCTGGGGCCTGGGCTGGGAAGTCTGGCTCAATGGCATGGAAGTGACGCAATTCACTTACTTCCAGCAAGCCGGTGGCATCGAGTGCTACCCGGTGACCGGCGAGATCACCTACGGTCTCGAGCGCCTGGCCATGTACCTGCAAGGCGTAGATTCGGTCTACGACCTGGTGTGGGCTGACGGCCCGTTCGGCAAGGTGACCTATGGCGATGTGTTCCACCAGAACGAAGTGGAGCAGTCGACCTACAACTTCGAACACGCCAACGTCGAGAAACTGTTCGAGCTGTTCGACTTCTACGAAAGCGAAGCCAAGCGCCTGATCGAACTGGATCAGCCGTTGCCGTTGCCAAGCTATGAAATGGTTCTGAAGGCATCCCACACCTTCAACCTGCTGGATGCTCGCCGTGCCATCTCGGTCACCGCGCGCCAGCAATACATCCTGCGTGTACGCACCCTGGCGCGCTCCGTCGCCCAAGCCTACCTGCTGGCTCGCGCCAAGCTGGGCTTCCCGATGGCAACCCCGGATCTGCGTGATGAAGTGTTGGCTAAGCTGGAGGCTGCACAATGAGTGCTCAAGATTTCCTGGTTGAACTGGGCACCGAAGAGCTGCCACCCAAGGCACTGAACACCCTGGCCGACGCGTTTCTGGCCGGTATCGAAAAAGGCCTGCAAACCGCTGGCCTGAAGTTCGCAGCGAAGAAGGTCTACGCCGCACCGCGTCGCCTGGCGGTGTTGCTCACCGCGCTGGAAACCCAGCAGCCGGACCGCAGCATCAACCTCGACGGCCCGCCACGCCAGGCCGCTTTCGATGCTGAAGGCAACCCGACTCAAGCCGCCCTTGGTTTTGCCAAGAAATGTGGCGTCGAGCTGAGCGAGATCGACCAGAGCGGCCCGAAACTACGCTTCAGCCAGGTCATCACCGGTAAGCCGACTGCCAGCCTGTTGCCGACCATCGTTGAAGATTCCCTGAACGACCTGCCTATCCCGAAGCGCATGCGCTGGGGTGCGCGCAAGGAAGAGTTCGTGCGTCCAACCCAATGGCTGGTGATGCTGCTCGGTGACCAAGTCATCGACTGCACCATCCTCGCCCAGAAGGCCGGCCGTGATTCCCGTGGTCACCGCTTCCACCATCCTGAAGCCGTGCGCATCACCTCGCCGGCCAACTACGCCGCTGACCTGCGTGCCGCCTACGTGCTGGCCGATGCTAATGAGCGTCGCGAGCTGATCAGCAAGCGCACCGAAGAGCTGGCCCGCCAGCAGGAAGGCACCGCCATCGTGCCGCCAAGCCTCCTGGACGAAGTGACCGCTTTGGTTGAATGGCCAGTGCCGCTGGTGTGCTCGTTCGAGGAACGTTTCCTCGACGTGCCGCAGGAAGCACTGATCACCACCATGCAGGACAACCAGAAGTACTTCTGCCTGCTGGACGTCGACGGCAAGTTGCTGCCTCGGTTCATCACCGTGGCCAACATCGAAAGCAAGGACCCGCAGCAGATCATCGCCGGTAACGAGAAAGTCGTCCGCCCGCGCCTGACTGACGCCGAGTTCTTCTTCAAGCAAGACAAAAAGCAGAAGCTCGAAGACTTCAACCTGCGCCTGCAAAACGTGGTGTTCCAGGAAAAACTCGGCAGCGTCTACGACAAGGCCGTGCGCGTCTCCAAGCTGGCCGCCTACATCGCGCCACGCATTGGTGGCGATGCTGCCTGGGCTGCGCGTGCCGGCCTGCTGTCCAAGTGCGACCTGGCCACCGAGATGGTCGGCGAGTTCCCGGAGATGCAAGGTGTTGCCGGTTACTACTACGCCCTGAATGACGGCGAGCCGGAGGACGTCGCCCTGGCGCTGAACGAACAGTACATGCCGCGCGGTGCTGGCGCCGAGCTGCCGACCACCCTCACCGGTGCGGCCGTGGCCATCGCGGACAAGCTGGATACCCTCGTCGGTATCTTCGGTATCGGCATGTTGCCTACCGGCAGCAAAGACCCGTATGCCCTGCGCCGTGCGGCCCTGGGTGTGCTGCGGATCCTGATCGACAAGAAGCTCGACCTCGACCTGACCCAGGCCGTGGTGTTCGCTGTCGGCCAGTTCGGTGCCAAGGTCAAGCAAGCGGGCCTGGCCGAGCAAGTGCTGGAGTTCGTGTTCGACCGCCTGCGTGCGCGTTACGAAGACGAAGGCGTGGACGTTTCGGTGTACCTGTCGGTACGTGCCCTGCAACCGGGTTCGGCGCTGGACTTCGACCAGCGCGTACAAGCCGTTCAGGCCTTCCGCAAGCTGCCGGAAGCCGGTGCCCTGGCCGCGGTGAACAAGCGCGTGTCGAACCTGCTGAGCAAGGCCGACAACCTCGGCAATGCCGAAGTCGACCCAGGCCTGTTTGCCGATGCCAAGGAGTTCTCGCTGAACTCGGCCATCGCCAAGGCAGAAAACGCAGTGAAGCCGCTGATCGCCGAACGTAACTACGCCGAAGCACTGGCGCGCCTGGCCACCTTGCGTGAGCCGGTGGATGCGTTCTTCGAAGCGGTGATGATCAATGCCGAAGATGCGGGTGTGCGGAAAAATCGCTACGCCATGCTGGCGCGTCTGCGTGGCTTGTTCATCAATATCGCTGACATTTCCGTACTGGGCTGATCATGTTGAAACTGCTGATTCTCGATCGGGACGGAGTGATCAATTACGACTCCGACGCTTACATCAAATCGGTGGCGGAATGGATTCCACTGCCCGGCTCGATCGAGGCCATCGCGCAGTTGAGCAAAGCGGGCTGGACGGTGGCTATCGCAACCAACCAGTCCGGCATCGCCCGCGGCTACTACGACATCGCCACCCTCGACGCCATGCACGCGCGCCTGCGCGCACTCGTGGCCGAGCAGGGCGGTGAAGTAGGGCTGGTGGTGTATTGCCCGCACGGCCCGGATGAAGGCTGCGATTGCCGCAAGCCCAAACCGGGTATGCTTAAAACTATTGCTGAACATTACAACGTGCCATTGGCTGGTCTATGGTTTGTCGGGGACAGCCTCGGTGACCTGGAAGCTGCCAAAGCCGTCGACTCTCAGCCAGTTTTGGTAAAAACCGGGAAAGGCGAAAAGACCCAGGCTAAAACCCTGCCGGTAGGTACCTTGATTTTTGACGATCTGGCGGCGGTTGCCGCAGAACTTATCAACAACTAGCAGCACTTCTGACTTCCTGACCAAGGATTGTTCGGGAGCGCGCTTTTAACAGGCGGGCGTTGTCCCGCAACGGTAAATGCCGCCATGTCGATTTTGCAGGCCATCAGAACCTTCTTCTTTTACCTGCTGCTGGGCACCAGTTCTTTCCTCTGGTGCACCCTGAGCTTTTTTATCGCGCCTTTTCTGCCGTTCAAGGCGCGCTATCGTTTCATCAACGTCTTTTGGTGCAACTGCGCGTTGTGGTTGACCAAGGTGTTCCTGAACATTCGTTTCGAGATCAAGGGCGCCGAAAACGTCCCTGACCAGCCCTGCGTGATTTTGTCGAACCACCAGAGCACTTGGGAAACCTTCTTCCTGTCTGCGTACTTCTCGCCCTTGAGTCAGGTGCTCAAGCGTGAGCTGCTGTATGTGCCGTTCTTCGGCTGGGCCATGGCCATGCTGCGTCCGATCGCCATCGACCGCGACAACCCCAAGGCAGCGCTCAAGCATGTGGCGAAGAAGGGCGACGAGCTGCTCAAGGACGGCGTTTGGGTGCTGATCTTCCCCGAAGGTACGCGGGTGCCCTATGGCACTGTGGGCAAGTTCTCACGCGGCGGTACGGCCTTGGCGGTGAACGCCGGCCTGCCGGTGCTGCCGATTGCCCACAACGCCGGCAAGTTCTGGCCAAAGACGGGCTGGGCCAAGCGTGAAGGCACCATCACTGTAGTGATTGGCGAACCGATGTATGCCGAGGGCGAAGGCCCACGCGCTATTGCAGCGCTGAACGACCGTGCCCAGGCATGGAATGAAGCGCAACAAAGGGCCATGGGTTCGCTGCCGCCGGAGCCGGTTGTTGTCGACACTCCGGTGATTTGAGTTTCTGTGGATAACCTGTGTACGGTTTGTTGGCGAATTGGGCTTTTTCAATTATAGGCTGCTGATTTACTTACATATTTCCCAAGCTCATAAAACAGCGGAAAAGGTGCATAAGTTTTTTCCGCATTAAAAAACCGGTCCTTGAGACCGGTTTTTTATGCACAGGTAAAAAGCAGCCGTTCACTCTCTCCACAATGGCAGCTGAAGGATGAAGGTCGTGCCTTCATCCACCACACTTTCGCAGCCAATTCGCCCACCATGACGATCCACGACGGCCTTGACCATGGTCAGTCCCAATCCCAATCCCTCACTGCCTTGAGCAGAGGCGAAGCGCCGGTATTGAGCGAAGAGTTCTGGCAGGTCCTGCGCAGCGATTCCTCGTCCCTGGTCGCTGACGCGGCATTCCAAACGATCTTCGCGGCTGGTCAGGCTTAACGTCACGGTGGTCCCCGAAGGACTGTATTTGACCGCGTTCTCCAGCAGGTTGAACAAGGCGCGGGTCAGCAGCGATTGATCGGCCCAGACCATTTCCTCGCCGTCTTCATTCAGATCGTGGACCAGGTGGATGCCTTTCAACTGGGCGTGCACCGCGACTTGATCAAATGCGTCGAGCACCAGCATGGCAAACAGGCTGGGCTGGAATTGGTAGCCGTCAGATTCGGCTTTCGCCAGTTGCACGAATGATTCGGTCAGGTTCAGGGCGCGACGGACTTGTTGTTCGATCTGGCCAAATATTGGTGCTGCAGTGTCCTGGACATCCAACAGGGCCAGGATCGCCGAATGCGGAGCGCGCAGGTCGTGGGACAGAAAGCGCAGCAAGGTTTCCCGCTGCTGCTGGGCATCGCGCTCAATGCTCAGGTCGGTGAGGCTGAGTAGCCAGCCCAATGCCACGTCACCGTCCGCGGGCAGCAGCGGGGCCAGGTCGAGGCGCAGGCTACGGTTATGGATGTCGCGGAATTCGACAATTTCCAGTGCCGACAGGGCAGGGCGAACGCCCTCCTGCAGCGGTGGGTAACCCAATGCCGCGAGCTGCTCCAAGAGGTTTTCCGCCACCAGCTCATTGCCGAATACATCACGGGCAATCCGGTTGGCCAGCAGGACGTTGCCCTTGGGGTCGGTAATCAACGTTGCTACCGGCAAACACTCCAGGCCATCGGCCATAAAGCGTCGCGTGTCCCGGGTACGGCTGACCGCTTGTTCCAGGGCAAAGATCCGTCCCTGCAATACATCACCTTGGTTGGCGGGCGCCCTACGCCGCTCCGGGAGCACTTTGGGTTCGTTGTCCAGGCGTGCCAGCTCCCAACCGAAGTAGGCCAGGATCACGCTCAGGCGCCGCCAGTTCCAGATCAGGTAGCTGAGCAACATGCCGATCAGGCAAGCCCCCGGGGACCACCAATGGCCCAGGCGCAACAGGCTCCAGGAACCGAGCAGCGCGGCGCTCATGCAACCGAGAGTTAGCCATAGTGCATAACGCGGACGAAACAACAGCGAGCCCAATAGCAGCGCGACCATGACGATGGCCAGCAGTGTCGCCATCCACGCGGGCAAGTCGACGATGCTACGCCCTTGCAGCAAGCCATTGAGAATGTTGGCCTGGATCTCCACACCGGGGGTGGTGCCGACGCTGGCTGACAGCGGCGTGACGTACCGGTCGCCCATACCCGGCGCAGTGGCGCCGACCAGGATCAAGCGGTCTCTCAGCAGCTCAGGCGGCACCTCGCCACGTAATACGCTGACATACGGCACGCTGGGAAAGCCGGCATGGCTGGCGATGAACGGAATTCGAATGGAGTTTTCACGCTGCCAGGTGTTGCTGTCCGTCGGACCGAGCGCTCCCGGCATGACGGATGGCTGGCCACTCAGTTCAAACGCCAACCAAGCGAGTTGGGGCGTCATGTTGCCTGGCGGGCCTTCGCGCAAATACAGGCTTCGAACGATACCGTCGCCGTCAGCTTCAACGTTGATATGGCCGACACCCCTGGCACAATCGCGCAAGGGCAGCACCGGCAGGATTTGCGCCACAGGTTGATCGTAGCGGGGCGTGCCTTCGCGAATCAACGGCAACAGGACAGTGCCGGCGTTGCACATAGCCTCGGCCAGGCGCAGGTCATTGGCCGGCTCCCGGGCAGGCTCACTGAAGATCACATCAAACAGAATACTCGTGGGTTTGGCCGCGCTCAGCCGATCAAGCAGGTCGGCGTGTACGCGCCGGGACCAAGGCCATTGGCCGAGTTCCTTCAGGCTTCGGTCATCAATGGTCACCAGCAAGATGCGTGGATCCACCGGCAAAGGCGCCAGGCGGCGGAGGCTGTCATACAGCAGGTTGTTGAGAGAAAAGCCCGGGCTCAGTGACAGGAATGCCGTGATGGGTAACAACAACAGGCTGACCCAGAGCCATTCGCGCACCAGGCCATTGAACAGCCGCTGAGCCTGGGTCGGCTGACGCTTTTCAGCCCTGTGCCACAGCCTCACCGGTTAGCGTCCGGAGCACTATTGCACGCGGTTCGCGGGCGGGTAATAGAAGATGTCATAGACCCCGGTTTCTCCCTCAAGCCCGTGTTCATCATAGGCCGACAAACGAACGTGATAGAACGATGCTTTGAGCCCAGTGAAGTGCATTTGCGGCTTGTCGGAGAAGTTTTCCTGCTTGATGTTCAGAAACGCCTTATCGGTCGCGACCTGGGCCCTGTAACGCTGGGCACCGGCTAACGGACGCAGGAACAGCGTCCATACCGGCGCATCGCCTTTTTGCCCGTCCTGGCCCACCAGACGTGGCGCATCCAGCAATTCCACGGGCTTGAGTTCGCCTTGTTTCTTGAATGCCAGACCTTGCCTCGCACCGACCTTCACTTCACCCGCAACCGGACCGGTAATGGGCTTCTTCTTGATCGGTCGTGGGCTCGGTGGAGCATCATCACGATTGACCGCGACTTGCCCATTGAGCACTTCCACCAGTGATTGTTCGCCGTCGTTGCGTACACGGAAATGCGTGCCGCGCACACCGAGCACACCTACCGGTGTCACGATCTGGAAACGGTCATAGTCGCTGGCACGCTTGATCACATACGCCTCAACCTGACCTTCTTCAAGAATGACCTGAGGGATCGATTGCTCCTCGACCAGGTGCAGTCGAACCTGGGAGCTGGACGGCAAGACAATCCGCGAACCGTCTCCCAGCAGAAGGCTGACAAACGCGTCCGGTGAGGTTTTCACACTCTCCTGTTCATCAATGACCATGCCTTCTTCCAAGGCAGTAGACACGCCCTTGGCATCCAGCTTCCAAGCCTCGCCTGTCAGATGCTGCACCACCGCCGGCAGAGGCTGCGGACGGCACATCTGGTTGTCGTCAATGTAGGGCGCGCGGGAAGGGGCGGGACGTGCGAAAGCCGGCATACTCATGACGCCAAGCGTAAGGATCAAGCCTGAGCCCAACAGGGTAGAAATGGCAAAGCGGAATCGGCAGGGAAAAAAGGTCATGGCGCTCATCAAGATTCTAGTTCTAATGGGTCATCAGAAAGCACGTTCAGGAAGCGTCTTGCGCGGGAAGACCTTGAATACCGCCTACGATACTCGATGAGGTATCCAGTCGATAGCCGAAATGTCTGGGGCGTGGGATCTATGCAGAAGATGACACGTCCCTGTGTCGGAGCAATTCCCTCGCCCCAATCCGTGTGTCATCCAGCGACAACGAATTTACCTACAAGATAGGTGCATCGGATCGATTCGCAACATTTGTTCAGATTTGGCGGTGCTTAAAACACCCAGCGTTGGTTCTGCTGTTGTTCGCTGAGCTGCTCAAAGGGTGAGTTGGCGAAGCCCATGCCGTTACCGGGTTCACTCAGGGTTTGACGCTCATCGAATGATGCAGGCATTACCGGCTTCGATGCCCCCACCGTTTCGGTCCCCAAGGTTGCCGCCATTACCACCAATACCAATCGCCCCCACACATTAATCTTTTCCAGAACAATCACACGCCTCGAAACAGCATAAAACCAGATTGCCATTGATCCTTTTCCTGAAGGTCTCGAGCCGGTATCTTCCCAGCTTGGGTATTGACGATTTCGAATGGCTACGGCCATTTGATATCAGCGTACCGAGAGATTCAGAGGGCCTGAGAATCTGGCCATAATTGTTCAGATTCATGCCCGCATTCTTCAATAAGAAAGGACCCTGCCATGCGTGTCGCAATACTGGATGACGAACCTGCTGAACTGCGGCGGGTGGAACAGACACTGCGACAAATCCCCAGCGCTGCGGATCAGCCATGGACGCTGCACTGCTTCGAGCGTGGAGAAGACCTGCTGCGCCAACTGCGCCGGGAAACCTTTGACCTGCTAATCCTTGACTGGCAACTGCCCGACCTCAGCGGCTTGGCATTGCTGCGCTGGACCCGCGAGCACATGGAAGCGCCACCCGCCGCCATCATGCTCACCAGCCGCGATGCCGAGAGCGATATCGTCCAGGCGCTGAACAGTGGCGCCGACGATTACGTCAGCAAGCCATTTCGCCCTAACGAGCTTAAGGCGCGGGTGAATGCTGTTCTGCGTCGCCACGGCCTGCAAAAGTCCGCGGCGAGCGAAGTTCTAACCTTCAACGACCTGACCTTTGATGATGCTGAGCTCACGGTAAGCAGGGCAGGGAAACCCATCAGCCTGACGGAGCGCGAATACCGCCTGGCTCGGTGTCTGTTTGAGAATCTGGCGCGACCACTTTCTCGGGAATATTTGTATGAGCGGTTTTGGACTCATGAAGAAATGGTGTCGTCACGGCCGCTGGATACGCATATTTATCGGCTACGGAATAAGCTCGGACTGACGGCGGAGCGGGGGTGGCAGTTGCTGACGATCTATGGGTATGGGTATCGGCTGGAGAGTGTGACATCTGCTGCCGAGGATTGAGATGTTCCACGTGGAGCATTTATAAATCTCCACCCTTCTCAAAGCATTTAACCCTGCAGTACCCGGTGAACTCACTTCTTCGGTTTGCCGTTTTGCAGCCTGCTCTTGTCTGACTCGATTTGCTGAATACTACTGGCAGGTTTCGGCAGGTCTTCAGGCATCGTGCCACCCAACTCTTCTATGGTTTGTCGGACCTTGCGCCCGACCTCATAGTGCGTGTTGTTCGCTCTGCTTTTACAATCCACATGATCTCGCCGTAATTTCTCTTCGGTTTGCGTCGCTCGGAAGAGATTGGCTGCAAGTTCAGTGCTACCCATATGATCGAGAATCTTTTGACTCTTCTTCAATCCTTTACGGACGTGAATGTCTCTATTACCTAAACCGCCATATAGTCCCTTGTAACCGTGGTCTTGAAAGATGGGGAAATCCATCCCACTTTCTACACCGGCCTCCTTGGCTGCTGCGGCCAAATGCTTGTTGTGAACAGCAAGCTCATTACGAATAGATAGTCGCTTTTCGTCTTCATAAAGTTGCCTGAACGCCTCACTATCACCCAACTCCTGCCTTCTGGTCTGAATGGCAAAATAGGTCTGTCCATTTGCAATAACCGGTTTAGCGGGATCGGCATTTTGCACAATGAGATAACAAGCATAACGGGAGAGGCGCAGGTCCTCCAGTTGACGTTTAGCACCTGACCAAATTTCCACCATTGTGAGGACACCCTCCACATGGTCAGAAATCGTCTGGCCGCTATTACGACAAGCGTCCATTGCCCGCTCAACAACCGGTAAGAAATGGCGATACTGCGAATAATCCAACACCTTTGCCAGTTGACGCGCCAACCAGTATTCATTTCCGTCGAAGTCGACTTGACGGATACCTTCAAAGGTTTCGTGGTGCCTTTGAGCAATGTGTTTGTCTGTCATCTGCGCATCCTCAGTGAGGCACACTTTTTAGCATGACCTTAGAGATGATTGGTTTCCATCGCCCTTTCTACCGTTTCTAAAAATGACAAACCCCGGACATAGCCGGGGTTGTTTTTAAAGGGAGGCATAGACAGCCTCCCTACAATTGCAACTTCGCTGCGCCTTCAGAAGTCCAGGTTGGACACCGCCAAGGCATTGCTCTCGATGAAGTCACGACGAGGCTCCACCGCATCACCCATCAGGGTGTTGAAGATCTGATCCGCGCCAATGGCGTCTTCGATGGTCACACGCAGCATGCGACGCTGAGCTGGGTCCATGGTGGTTTCCCACAGCTGATCCGGGTTCATTTCGCCCAGACCTTTGTATCGCTGAATGGTGTGGCGCTTGGTGCTTTCAGCCATCAACCAGTCCAGGGCTTCCTTGAACTCTTTGACCGCTTTCTTGCGTTCGCCACGCTGGATGTAAGCACCGTCGTCCAGCAGGGTGCTTAGTTGCGCGCCGAGCGTAACAACCGTCTTGTAGTCGTTGCTGCCGAAGAAATCGCGGTTGAAGGTGACGTAGTTCGACAGGCCGTGGGAGATCAGTTCGACCTCTGGCAGCCAGACATTACGTTCACGGTCTTCACGCAGGCTGGCTTTGTAAACCAGGCCGGATTTTTCAACGGTACGCAGACGGACTTTATACTGGGCCAGCCAATTCTGCATATGAGCGTGATCGCCCAACTGCTCGAGGCTGACGGCAGGCAGATAGATGAAGTGCTCGGTCAGCTCCTGAGGGTACAGGCGCGACAAACGCTTGAGGGTCTTCATCACCATGCGGAAATCGTTTACCAGGCGCTCCAACGCTTCACCGGAGATGCCCGGGGCTTCGTCGTTCAAGTGCAGGCTCGCATCTTCCAGGGCCGACTGCGTCATGTACTCTTCCATGGCGTCGTCGTCTTTGATGTATTGCTCTTGCTTGCCCTTTTTCACTTTGTACAGCGGCGGCTGGGCGATGTAGATATAGCCACGCTCGATCAGCTCCGGCAACTGACGGAAGAAGAACGTCAGCAGCAGGGTCCGGATGTGCGAACCGTCGACGTCAGCATCGGTCATGATGATGATGTTGTGGTAGCGCAACTTATCGATGTTGTACTCGTCGCGGCCGATGCCACAGCCTAGGGCGGTGATCAAGGTGCCGACTTCCTGCGAGGAAATCATCTTGTCGAAGCGTGCCTTCTCGACGTTGAGGATCTTACCCTTCAACGGCAGGATGGCCTGGGTGCGACGGTTACGACCCTGCTTGGCGGAACCGCCAGCAGAGTCACCTTCCACCAGGTACAGTTCGGAGAGGGCAGGGTCTTTCTCCTGGCAGTCAGCCAGTTTGCCCGGCAGGCCAGCGATATCCAGTGCACCTTTACGACGGGTCATCTCACGGGCTTTACGCGCCGCTTCACGAGCCCGCGCCGCGTCGATCATCTTGCCGACAACCAATTTGGCTTCGTTCGGGTTTTCCAGCAGGAAGTCGGAGAAGTACTTGCCCATTTCCTGTTCAACGGCGGTCTTCACTTCGGAAGACACCAGCTTGTCTTTGGTCTGGGAGCTGAACTTCGGATCCGGAACCTTGACCGAAATAATCGCGGTCAGGCCTTCACGGGCATCGTCACCGGTGGTGGCGACTTTGTGCTTCTTCGCCAGGCCTTCTGCTTCGATGTAGGTGTTCAGGTTACGCGTCAGTGCCGAACGGAAACCCACCAGGTGAGTACCGCCATCGCGCTGAGGAATGTTGTTGGTGAAGCACAACAGGTTCTCGTTGAAGCTGTCGTTCCACTGCAGGGCGATTTCCACGCCGATGCCGTCTTCACGCTGGATGTTGAAGTGGAACACCTGGTTGACCGCAGTCTTGTTGGTGTTCAAGTATTCAACGAACGCACGCAGGCCACCTTCGTATTTGAACAGCTCTTCCTTGCCGCTGCGCTCGTCCTTGAGGACGATACCCACACCGGAGTTGAGGAAGGACAATTCACGAATCCGCTTGGCCAGAATGTCCCAGCTGAAGTGGATGTTCTTGAAGGTTTCGTCGGAAGGACGGAAATGAATCTGGGTACCGGTTGTTTCGCTTTCGCCGACGATCTTCATCGGTTCTTGCGGAACGCCGTGAACGTAGGTCTGTTCCCAGATCTTGCCGCTGCGACGCACGGTCAGCACCAGCAGTTCGGAGAGGGCGTTCACCACGGAAACACCTACACCGTGCAAACCGCCGGATACTTTGTAGGAGTTGTCGTCGAACTTACCGCCGGCGTGGAGCACGGTCATGATGACCTCTGCCGCCGAAACGCCTTCTTCTTTATGCACATCTACCGGGATGCCGCGACCGTTGTCGCGCACGGTGATGGATTCGTCCGGGTGGATGATGATACTGATGTCGTCGCAGTGACCGGCCAAAGCTTCGTCGATCGAGTTATCGACCACCTCGAACACCATGTGGTGCAGACCGCTGCCATCATCGGTATCACCGATGTACATACCGGGACGTTTGCGTACGGCATCCAAACCTTTAAGCACTTTAATGCTGGTCGAGTCGTACGTATTCGTATTTTCTTCGCTCATGCCTTCACTCCCGATGGTCGTGGGTCTGGGTGATACGGCCTTGTTCCACGTGGAACAAAGCGACTGGCGTTTCCGTCTGCCAGCCTTCCCTCAATAATTCGTGGTCTACACAGGTGATAAACACCTGGCAGCGTAAGTCTTCCAACAAGCGGCATAACGCGCGGCGGTGCTGCTCGTCCAGTTCGGACGGCAAGTCATCCACCAGATAAATACATTGCCCGCGCCGGGCCTGGCTAACCAGATGCCCCTGGGCGATACGCAGGGCGCAAACCACCAACTTCTGCTGACCGCGGGACAAGATGTCCGCAGCATTATGTGCGCCTAATCTAAGGCGCAAATCAGCCCGTTGTGGTCCGGCCTGGGTGTGACCAATTTGCTGATCCCGTTGTAAGGACGTGGCGAGCACTGCACTCAGTTCCCGGTCTTTGTCCCAACCACGGTAGTAGCTCAACGTCAGCCCCTCGAGTTCAAGCAACTCGCTCAAGGTCTGTTCAAAGACTGGTTTCAAGGCTTTGATATAGGCGCGGCGGTATTCATCTATTTCAGCGCTGGCCAGGCACAGTTCCCGGTCCCAGGCCGCTTGCGAAGCGGCGTCAAGTGTACCATGCCGCAGCCATGAGTTCCGCTGCCGCAGGGCCTTCTGCAGGCGCTGCCAAGTGGCCATGAAACGCGGTTCCACGTGGAACACTCCCCAATCGAGGAATTGCCTGCGGATTTTTGGCGCGCCTTCCAGCAAGCGGAAGCTGTCTGGGTTGATCAGTTGCAGTGGCAGGATTTCCGCCAGCTGCGCGGCACTGCGAGCATTCTGCCCGTCAATGCGTATTTGAAACTCCCCCTGGCGATCACGAGAAATCCCCAAGCTGCTATGACCGCCTTCCGCCAATTCGACTTGGCCAAATACCGTGCACGCCAATTGCTCGTACTGAATCACCGGTAACAAGCGGGCACTGCGAAAGGAACGGGCTAGCCCTAGCAGGTGAATGGCTTCCAGCACGCTGGTTTTGCCACTGCCGTTGGCGCCGTGGAGGATATTGATGCGGGGGGAAGGGGAGAAGGTCACCGGGTGCAAATTGCGCACCGCGGTGACCGAGACGCGACTGAGGGACATCTAGCTTCTGCTGAACATGATTACAGGCGCATCGGCATGACAACGTAAGCCGAGTCATCGTTGTCGGATTCTTGCACCAGGGCGCTGCTGTTGGAGTCAGACAGAATCAGGCGAACCTGTTCGGTGGTCATGACGCCCAGCACGTCCAGCAGGTAGCTGACGTTGAAGCCGATTTCCAGGTTGCCGCCGTTGTAGTCGACGCCCACTTCCTCTTCCGCTTCTTCCTGCTCAGGGTTATTCGCCTGAATTTTCAGCTGGCCGTTGGCCAATTGCAGGCGAATACCACGGTACTTCTCGTTGGAGAGAATAGCGGTACGGCTGAATGCTTCACGCAGGGCCTGACGATCACCGATCACCAGCTTGTCACCGCCTTTAGGCAGAACACGCTCGTAATCCGGGAACTTGCCGTCAACCAGCTTGGATGTGAAGGTGAACTCGCCGGTAGTCGCGCGGATGTGGTGCTGGCCCAGGACGATGCTGACATTGCCATCCGGCTCGGTCAGCAGGCGCGCGAGTTCCAGAATACCTTTACGCGGCACGATCACCTGGTGGCGATCCGGCTGACCGATATCGGCTTTCATCGAGCACATGGCCAGACGGTGACCGTCAGTGGCTACGGCGCGGATGATGCCTTCGGAGACTTCCAGCAGCATGCCGTTGAGGTAATAACGCACGTCCTGCTGGGCCATTGCGAAGCTGGTGCGCTCGATCAAACGGCGCAGTCGGCTTTGTTCCAGGCTGCAGGTCAGCGAGCCAGGACCTTCTTCCACGGTCGGGAAGTCGTTGGCCGGCAAGGTCGAAAGGGTGAAGCGGCTGCGACCGGCCTTGACCACCAGCTTCTGCTCATCAACCTTGATGTCGATCAGTGCGTCGTTAGGCAGGCTTTTACAGATGTCCATCAGCTTGCGCGCCGGCACGGTGATCTCGCCAGGTTCGGCGGGCTCTTCCAGCTGGACACGACCGACCAGTTCGACTTCCAGGTCGGTACCGGTCAAGGACAATTGCTGGCCTTCGACAACCAGCAATACGTTGGAAAGCACCGGCAAGGTCTGTCGGCGCTCGACGACGCCTGCGACCAGTTGCAGGGGTTTCAACAGGGCTTCGCGTTGAATGGTGAAATGCATGGTCTAGTCCCTTGCCTTAATAAGCTGCGCTGGTGTTCATCAAGTAGTCAGTGTACGCAGCAGGTTCTTGTAGTCCTCGCGAATATCCGCGTCGGATTCCTTAAGTTCGTTGATCTTGCGGCACGCGTGCAAGACCGTGGTGTGGTCGCGACCGCCAAACACATCACCAATTTCCGGCAGGCTGTGGTTGGTCAGCTCTTTGGAGAGCGCCATCGCTACCTGACGGGGACGTGCTACCGAGCGCGAACGGCGCTTGGACAGCAGGTCGGAAATCTTGATCTTGTAGTACTCGGCCACAGTGCGCTGGATGTTATCCACACTCACCAGCTTGTCTTGCAACGCCAACAGGTCTTTCAGGGATTCGCGAATCAACTCGATGGTGATGTCGCGGCCCATGAAGTGCGAGTGAGCGATGACCCGCTTGAGTGCGCCTTCCAGCTCACGCACGTTGGAACGAATGCGCTGGGCGATGAAGAACGCGGCGTCGTGAGGCAGGTCGACTTTAGCCTGGTCGGCCTTTTTCATCAGGATCGCGACGCGGGTTTCCAGTTCCGGCGGTTCTACCGCGACGGTCAGGCCCCAGCCGAAGCGCGACTTCAGGCGCTCTTCCAGGCCTTCGATTTCCTTCGGATAACGGTCACTGGTCAAGATGACCTGTTGGCCACCTTCGAGCAACGCGTTGAACGTGTGGAAAAACTCTTCCTGGGAACGTTCCTTGCGGGCGAAGAATTGAATGTCATCGATCAGCAAGGCATCAACGGAACGGTAGAACCGTTTGAACTCGTTGATTGCATTGAGCTGCAGCGCCTTCACCATGTCGGCCACGAAGCGCTCCGAGTGCAGGTACACGACCTTGGCATTCGGGTTCTTCTTTAATAGGTGGTTCCCCACGGCGTGCATCAAGTGAGTTTTACCCAAGCCAACACCGCCATAAAGGAAGAGCGGGTTGTAACCGTGCTTGGGATTGTCGGCAACCTGCCAGGCAGCCGCACGGGCCAGCTGGTTGGATTTACCTTCGACAAAGTTCTCAAAGGTGAACGTGCGGTTCAGGTAACTGGTGTGCTTAAGCGCACCTTCTACCTGGACGGTGCGCTGTTCAGCACGAACCGGGGCCTGCTGAGAGCTGGCGCCGGCCATTGGGTCAAAGCTGTCGCGGGACGGCTCTTCATTTATAGGCGCGTTTTTCTGCGACGACGATTTCGAAGGCGTCTGGGCAACCGGGGCCGGCGAGTTATTAACAGGTGCCGCCGCGGCCTGAGCCTGGGAGGCACTGGCTGCCAACGGTGCATTCGGCGCAGCACGAGGTACCGAGCTGCGTTTGCTGCCTATTAATAAGGAGAGCACCGGAGCAAGCCCGTTGCCATGTTCATCGAGCAATTCGAGAACGCGGCTCAGGTATTTCTCGTTGACCCAGTCGAGAACAAAACGATTGGGTGCGTAGACACGCAACTCGTCGCCTTCGGCTTCGACCTGTAGCGGACGGATCCAGGTGTTGAATTGCTGGGCAGGCAGCTCATCGCGCAAAAGCTCCACGCACTGCTGCCAAAGTTCCACTGACACGGATATCCCCTAAGTTGAAAGCCGGTGAGGCAAAAACAGCCGCCATTGTAGCGGCCAGCCGTCCACTTATCCACATGTAGGTTGCTCACAGGGCGCCAAGAATCAATGCCTTAACCGTAAAAAAGGCGACAAATGGTCTGTGCATAAGCTCTGTGGATAAGCGCCCCTAAGCTCGTTGTACAAGTGGGGTCGAAAGTCTGTGGGTAACTGGCCTGTGGATAAGTAGCCATTCCACACACAGCTTATCCGATAGCGCAGCACAGGCAGAGCACCGTTTCTCCCCCGTGTTGTCATTCTCTGTACAGCACGTAGAATATGGCCTTAAGGCAGTTATCCACAGAAGATCGCCTCCCTAGCTTTTATAAGCTTTACAGAAAAGCTTTAAATAACTTCCTTCTTTATTTTTATATCTATGGCATTGCTCGTGAAAGCCGAACCGCCCGGATTCGGTCCAGGGGCCCCCAGATATCTAATTAAAGGAAAAGCTGGTTGGAAATTGACCTAGAGGCTTGCTTTCTCTAGAATCGCCGGTCTCTTAAAACGGGGGCCATTCCGGCCCGTTGTGGACGAACCAGGTAACACGCCATGAAACGTACTTTCCAACCAAGCACCATCAAACGCGCCCGTACTCACGGCTTCCGTGCTCGCATGGCAACCAAGAACGGCCGTGCTGTCCTGTCGCGTCGCCGCGCCAAAGGTCGTGCGCGTCTGGCAGTTTGATAATCCGGTACTGGTGGTGAGTCAGGACTTCAGTCGGGAAAAGCGTCTGCTAACCCCCCGGCATTTCAAGGCAGTCTTTGACTCCCCCACCGGCAAGGTTCCGGGGAAAAATCTCCTGCTCCTTGCGCGTAACAACGATCTGGATCACCCCCGTCTCGGGTTAGTGATCGGCAAGAAGAGCGTAAAGCTCTCCGTTGAGCGCAATCGCCTCAAGCGTCTGATGCGCGAATCGTTTCGCCTCCACCAGGACACTCTGGTTGGTTGGGATATTGTTATCGTCGCGCGCAAAGGCTTGGGGGACGTAGAAAACCCCGAATTGATTCAGCATTTCGGCAAGCTCTGGAAACGTTTGGCTCGTACCAACAAGCCAGCACCAGCTGTCAGCACCGAAACTGTAGGGGTAGACAGTACTGATGCGTAAACTGGCCCTCGTTCCGATCCAGTTTTACCGCTATGCCATTAGTCCCCTGATGGCAAATCACTGTCGTTTCTACCCCAGTTGTTCCTGCTACGCGTTGGAAGCCATAGAAAATCATGGCCTTCTGCGCGGTGGCTGGCTGACCTTTCGTCGTTTAGGTCGCTGTCATCCGTGGAATCCCGGTGGTTATGACCCGGTTCCACCTATCCCTACCTCCCGTTCTTCTTCGATGGCCGAGTAATCATGGATATTAAACGCACGATCCTGATCGTCGCCCTGGCAATCGTGTCCTACTCTATGGTTCTTAAGTGGAACCAGGATTATGGCCAAGCTGCCCTGCCGACTCAGAATGTTGCTACCAATCAGTCGGCGCCGGCTATTCCGGATACGCCACTGGGTAACAATGCTGCCGCCAGTGCCGATGTACCCAGCGCGAATGCCGATACCAGCACCCCGGTAGAAACCCCGGTCGTCACCAATAAAGACCTCATCCATGTAAAAACGGATGTACTGGACCTGGCAATCGATCCACAGGGTGGTGACATCGCCCAGCTGAAACTGCCGCTGTATCCACGTCGCCAAGACCACCCGGATGTTCCGTTCCAGCTGTTCGATAACGGCGGCGAACGTGTATATCTGGCACAAAGTGGCCTGACCGGTACTGACGGTCCGGATGCTCGTGCTACCGGTCGTCCGGTTTATTCGACCGAACAGAAGACTTATCAACTGGCTGACGGCCAGAACCAGTTGAACGTCGACCTGAAATTCAGTCACGACGGCGTCAACTACATCAAGCGTTTCAGCTTCACCCGCGGTTTGTACGATCTGAAAGTCACTTATCTGATCGATAACGAAAGCGCCAAGCCGTGGACTGGCAACCTGTTTGCCCAGCTCAAGCGTGACAACAGCGCCGATCCTTCTTCCAGCACCGCCACCGGCACCGCGACTTACCTGGGCGCCGCCCTGTGGACAAGTAGCGAGCCGTACAAAAAAGTGTCGATGAAAGATATCGACAAGGGCGCGCTGAAAGAAACCGTTCAAGGTGGCTGGGTTGCCTGGTTGCAACACTACTTCGTGACCGCATGGATCCCGAACAAGGGTGATGCGAACCTGGTTCAAACCCGCAAAGACAGCCAAGGCAACTACATCATTGGCTTTACTGGCCCGACGTTGACCGTCGCTCCAGGTGCCAAGGCCGAAGCCAGCGCTACGTTGTACGCCGGTCCGAAGAGCCAGGCTGTGCTGAAAGAGTTATCCCCAGGTCTGGAACTGACTGTGGATTACGGCATTCTGTGGTTCATTGCCCAGCCTATCTTCTGGTTGCTGCAACATATCCACAGCATCGTCGGCAACTGGGGCTTCTCGATCATCCTGCTGACCATGCTGATCAAGGGGATCTTCTTCCCACTGTCGGCTGCCAGCTACAAGTCGATGGCGCGTATGCGTGCCGTGGCCCCGAAACTGGCCGCGCTGAAAGAACAACATGGCGATGACCGGCAGAAAATGTCGCAGGCCATGATGGAGCTGTACAAGAAAGAGAAGATCAACCCGTTGGGTGGATGCTTGCCGATTCTGGTGCAGATGCCGGTGTTCCTGTCGCTGTACTGGGTGCTCCTGGAAAGCGTGGAAATGCGCCAGGCTCCGTTCATGCTGTGGATAACTGACCTGTCGATCAAAGACCCGTTCTTTATCCTGCCGATCATCATGGGCGCGACCATGTTCATCCAGCAGCGTCTGAACCCGACGCCGCCGGACCCGATGCAGGCCAAGGTAATGAAAATGATGCCAATCATCTTCACCTTCTTCTTCCTGTGGTTCCCGGCTGGTCTGGTGCTGTACTGGGTGGTCAACAACTGCCTATCGATCTCCCAACAGTGGTACATCACACGTAAAATCGAAGCGGCTACCAAAAAAGCCGAGGCGTAATTTACTCTGTGGATAACACCACTCAAGACGCCCCCTAGTGGGGCGTTTTGCTTTCCGTCACTTTTATCCGGGTACCCGCCATGAGCGCTCCTCGTGAAACCATCGCCGCTGTCGCCACCGCTCAAGGTCGTGGTGGTGTCGGTATCGTTCGTATTTCCGGGCCGCTCGCCGGCGTGGCGACCCAGGCCATCATTGGGCGCGAACTGAAGCCACGGTATGCGCATTACGGGCCATTTTTAGGCACTGATGAAGAAGTGCTGGATGAAGGCATTGCCCTTTATTTCCCGGGGCCGAACTCCTTTACCGGTGAAGACGTCCTGGAACTGCAAGGCCACGGCGGCCCGATCGTCCTGGACATGCTGCTGCAGCGTTGCCTGCAGTTGGGTTGCCGCCTGGCACGGCCGGGTGAATTCAGCGAACGCGCGTTCCTCAACGACAAACTTGACCTGGCTCAGGCCGAGGCGATCGCCGACCTGATCGAAGCCAGCTCTGCACAAGCCGCGCGCAATGCGTTGCGCTCATTGCAGGGCGCATTTTCCCTGCGTGTGCATAACCTGACCGAGCAATTGATCAGCTTGCGCATCTACGTGGAGGCCGCGATTGATTTTCCGGAGGAAGAAATCGACTTCCTCGCCGATGGCCATGTCCTGGCGATGCTGGATAAAGTCCGTGACGAGTTATCCACAGTACTGCGTGAAGCCGGGCAAGGTGCCTTGCTGCGCGACGGTATGACCGTGGTGATTGCCGGTCGTCCCAACGCCGGCAAGTCGAGCCTGCTCAATGCCCTGGCCGGGCGAGAAGCCGCGATCGTCACCGAGATCGCCGGCACCACGCGGGACATCCTGCGCGAACATATCCACATCGATGGCATGCCCCTGCATGTGGTGGACACGGCCGGGCTGCGTGACACCGATGACCAGGTGGAAAAGATCGGTGTGGAACGCGCGTTGAAGGCCATTACGGAAGCTGACCGTGTGCTGCTGGTGGTGGATGCCACTGCGCCAGAGGCTGCAGATCCATTCGCGCTGTGGCCGGAATTCCTCGAACAACGGCCGGACCCGGCCAAGGTCACGCTGATTCGCAACAAGGCTGACCTGACGGGCGAGGCAATTGCCCTGGAAGTCAGTGAAGATGGCCACGTGACAATCAGCTTGAGTGCCAAGGCCGCAGGAGAAGGGCTGGAACTGCTGCGCGATCATCTGAAAGCGTGCATGGGCTACGAACAGACCTCGGAAAGCAGCTTTAGCGCGCGCCGCAGGCACCTGGAAGCGTTGCGTCATGCCAGCGCGGCCCTCGAGCACGGGCGGGCACAGTTGACCCTGGCAGGTGCTGGTGAGCTTCTGGCTGAAGATCTGCGCCAGGCTCAACAGTTATTGGGCGAGATTACCGGTGCGTTCAGCTCCGATGACTTGCTGGGACGGATCTTTTCCAGCTTCTGCATCGGTAAATAACCTTTCGCTGCTACCCAGACAGGCCATTCGCGCCTGTCTGTTCTGCCCGTTTCAGGGCATCCAACTGTCTTTTCTGAATAACGCGAACGCTGCGACGGCTTTTCTGCGCCCGTAATTTGTCTCTACGGACGCTTTTCTGTGGATTAAGCCCTGTGAATAACCCCCCCTGTGCCCAGTTGATAACCAGCCTTGAAACCTGAGTAAAAACCCCTCTGTGGATAACCGCCTGTTTAATCCACAGGCTTAAACCACTTATCCAAGGGCCTCCTTGGCACCTAACCACAGACTTTTGAAGCTCTGTACACAAAGTAAATAAAGGCCTGTAGAGATCTATCCACAGAAACATGCCTCAGTAGAAATAAACATAAAAACAAAGATTTAATAAATTTCTCTCTTTTAATTTCTATTGTTCGTGATTCATCCACAGCTGGTTAAATTTTGTGCAAAGGGTTCTTTAGGAAGGGCGAAGTCCCTATACTTGCCGACTCGTTCGAAAACCTGATCTCGAACGCTCATTCCTAATTACCTACAGAAGCAGGCACGAGGTGCGTGGTGGATTTCCCTTCCCGTTTTGAAGTGATCGTCATCGGCGGCGGTCATGCCGGTACCGAGGCAGCACTGGCGTCAGCACGCATGGGGGCAAAAACCCTGTTGCTGACGCATAACGTGGAAACCCTCGGCGCCATGAGCTGCAACCCCGCAATCGGCGGTATTGGCAAAAGCCACTTGGTCAAGGAAATCGATGCCCTGGGCGGCGCGATGGCCATGGCTACCGACAAAGGTGGTATTCAATTTCGCGTATTGAACAGCCGCAAAGGCCCGGCCGTGCGAGCCACGCGTGCTCAAGCCGACCGGATCCTGTACAAGGCCGCTGTCCGCGAAACCCTGGAAAACCAGCCGAACCTGTGGATATTTCAACAGGCAGCCGATGACCTGATCGTCGAACAAGACCAGGTACGCGGTGTGGTCACGCAAATGGGCCTGCGTTTCTTCGCAGAATCCGTGGTGTTGACCACCGGTACCTTCCTCGGCGGACTTATCCACATCGGTATGCAGAACTATTCCGGTGGCCGCGCCGGTGATCCACCGTCAATCGCCTTGGCTCAGCGCCTTCGCGAACTGCCACTGCGTGTTGGTCGCCTGAAAACCGGCACGCCGCCGCGAATTGATGGCCGGTCTGTGGATTTCTCGGTGATGACCGAGCAAGCCGGCGATACACCGATCCCGGTGATGTCGTTCATGGGCTCCAAGGAACAGCATCCGAAACAGGTCAGTTGCTGGATTACCCACACCAACGCTCGCACCCACGAAATCATTGCTGCGAACCTCGACCGTTCGCCGATGTATTCCGGGGTGATCGAAGGTATTGGCCCGCGCTACTGCCCGTCGATCGAAGACAAGATCCACCGCTTTGCCGACAAGGAAAGCCACCAGGTTTTTATCGAACCGGAAGGTCTGACTACCCACGAGCTGTACCCGAACGGGATTTCAACTTCCTTGCCGTTCGACGTGCAAATCCAGATCGTGCAGTCGATCCGCGGTATGGAAAACGCTCACATCGTGCGGCCTGGTTACGCCATCGAGTACGACTACTTCGATCCGCGTGACTTGAAATACAGCCTGGAAACCAAGGTTATTGGCGGCTTGTTCTTCGCTGGCCAAATCAACGGCACCACCGGTTACGAAGAAGCCGGCGCCCAGGGTTTGCTGGCTGGAGCCAACGCGGCACTGCGTGCCCAGGGCAAAGACAGCTGGTGCCCGCGTCGCGATGAGGCGTACATCGGGGTGTTGGTCGACGACCTGATTACTCTCGGTACCCAGGAACCGTACCGGATGTTTACGTCCCGGGCCGAATACCGCCTGATCCTGCGGGAAGACAACGCCGACCTGCGCTTGACCGAAAAAGGTCGCGAGCTGGGCCTGGTCGACGATGTGCGTTGGGCTGCCTTCTGCAAAAAACGCGAAAGCATCGAGTTGGAAGAGCAACGCCTGAAAAGTACCTGGGTTCGCCCGGGCACCGAGCAAGGCGACGCGATTGCCGAAAAATTCGGCACGCCGCTGACTCACGAATACAACTTGCTGAACCTGCTGTCCCGTCCGGAAATCGACTACGCTGGGCTGATCTCGGTCACCGGCGTTGGCGCAGAAGATCCACAGGTCGCCGAACAGGTCGAAATCAAGACCAAATACGCCGGGTATATTGACCGCCAGCAGGATGAGATCGCTCGTCTGCGGGCCAGCGAAGACACCAAGCTGCCTGTGGATATCGATTACACAAACATTTCCGGGCTGTCGAAAGAGATTCAAGGCAAGCTGGGGATAACTCGACCAGAGACCCTGGGCCAGGCGTCCCGTATCCCGGGCGTCACGCCGGCAGCCATTTCGCTGTTGATGATTCATTTGAAAAAACGCGGCGCGGGCCGTCAGTTGGAGCAAAGCGCTTGAGTTCGTTGGTCACCTCGCAACACGCCGAAGAGTTATCCACAGGTGCTCGCCAGCTTGGCGTCAACCTGACCGAAGCCCAGCACGAGTTGCTGCTGGGTTATCTGGCCCTGTTGATCAAATGGAATAAGGCTTACAACCTCACTGCGGTGCGTGATCCAGACGAAATGGTCTCTCGCCATCTGCTCGACAGCCTCAGCGTGATGCCGTTTATCGAAAACGGCCGCTGGCTCGACGTTGGCAGCGGCGGCGGCATGCCCGGCATCCCGTTGGCGATCCTGTTTCCCGAGTCGCAAGTGACCTGCCTCGACAGCAATGGCAAGAAAACTCGCTTCCTGACCCAGGTAAAACTCGAACTCAAGCTGGATAATCTGCAAGTTATCCACAGTCGCGTCGAAGCCTTCACGCCTGAACAGCCATTCAACGGAATTGTGTCCCGGGCGTTCAGCAGTATGGAGAACTTCAGCAACTGGACCCGCCACCTCGGCGACCGCGATACCCGTTGGCTGGCAATGAAGGGCGTTCATCCAAGCGACGAGCTGTTAGCATTGCCGGCAGACTTCCACCTCGATAGCGAACACGCTTTGGCCGTACCCGGTTGCCAAGGCCAACGCCATCTGCTGATACTGCGCCGCACGGCATGATTGGGAACACAAGCAAGAATGGCTAAGGTATTCGCGATAGCGAACCAGAAAGGTGGCGTGGGCAAAACCACCACCTGCATCAACCTCGCAGCATCCCTGGTCGCTACCAAGCGTCGGGTGCTGTTGATCGATCTCGATCCACAGGGCAACGCCACCATGGGCAGCGGTGTGGATAAACACGGCCTGGAAAACTCGGTCTACGACTTGCTGATTGGCGAGTGCGACCTGGCCCAGGCCATGCACTATTCCGAGCACGGTGGTTATCAACTGCTGCCGGCCAACCGCGATTTGACTGCGGCGGAAGTGGTGCTGCTGGAAATGCAGATGAAAGAAAGCCGTCTGCGCAGCGCCCTGGCGCCGATCCGCGAGAATTACGACTACATTTTGATCGACTGCCCACCGTCGCTGTCGATGCTGACGTTGAACGCACTGGTTGCCGCCGACGGGGTAATTATCCCCATGCAGTGCGAGTACTTCGCGCTGGAAGGCTTGAGCGACCTTGTGGATAACATCAAGCGTATTGCCGAGTTGCTCAACCCGAACCTGCAAATCGAAGGCTTGCTGCGGACCATGTATGACCCGCGCCTGAGCCTGATGAACGATGTGTCGGCGCAGCTCAAGGAACACTTCGGCGACCAGCTCTACGACACCGTGATTCCACGCAACATCCGCCTGGCCGAAGCGCCAAGCTATGGCATGCCCGCGCTGGCGTACGACAAATCATCCCGTGGTGCCATTGCCTACCTGGCGCTGGCCGGCGAGATGGTTCGTCGTCAACGCCGCAATTCACGCACCGCTGCAGCCCAGCCAACTTAAGGAATCCCCATGGCCGTCAAGAAACGAGGTCTCGGACGTGGACTGGATGCACTGCTGAGTGGTCCGACTGTCACGACCCTTGAAGAACAAGCGGTGCAGGCCGACGAGCGTGAGCTGCAGCACCTGCCGCTGGACCTGATCCAGCGCGGAAAATACCAGCCGCGCCGGGACATGGACCCCCAGGCGCTGGAAGAATTGGCGAATTCGATCAAGGCCCAGGGCGTGATGCAGCCGATCGTGGTGCGCCCGATTGGTGCCGGTCGCTTTGAAATCATCGCTGGCGAGCGCCGCTGGCGCGCCAGCCAGCAGGCTGGCAAGGAAACCATCCCGGCAATGGTGCGCGATGTGCCGGATGAAACCGCCATTGCCATGGCGTTGATCGAGAACATCCAGCGCGAAGACCTTAATCCGATCGAGGAAGCGATCGCCCTGCAGCGTTTGCAGCAGGAATTCAAACTGACGCAGCAGGAAGTCGCGGATGCGGTGGGCAAATCCCGCGTGACCGTGTCCAACCTGCTGCGCCTGATCGCGCTGCCGGAAGTCATCAAAACCATGCTTTCCCACGGCGACCTGGAAATGGGTCATGCCCGTGCCTTGCTCGGTTTGCCGGAAAATCAACAGGTTGAAGGGGCGCGACACGTTGTCGCACGAGGCCTCACCGTTCGTCAGACCGAGGCCTTGGTTCGCCAGTGGCTCAGTGGCAAACCTGCACCGGTCGAAACCGCCAAACCTGATCCGGACATTGCGCGCCTGGAGCAGCGCCTGGCCGAACGCCTAGGCTCTGCGGTGCAAATTCGCCACGGCAAGAAAGGTAAAGGGCAATTGGTCATCGGATATAACTCATTGGATGAGCTTCAGGGCGTCCTTGCCCACATCCGTTGAAACAATTGCTTCTGTAGCGCGCAGTCGGAAATCACTACCCGGCAGTTGAATAGGGGCAGAACCGCCCCTATACTCTGCGCGCATTTTGTCGGCACAAATTATGCCAAGTTATTGATTTCCGGCAGCCGACCATTGAGGAGCAAGAGTGATGGAAACCCGCACGCCAAACACGTTGCCGTTCCATCGCTTGGCCGTTTTCCCGGTTTTAGTGGCTCAATTTGTCATCTTGCTGATCGCCGCTTTGGCGTTTTGGTACTGGCATGGAGTCGTAGCCGGATACTCGGGACTCTGCGGAGGCCTGATAGCCTTGCTGCCCAATATGTATTTTGCTCACAGGGCCTTTCGGTTTTCCGGCGCCCGAGCAGCCCAAGCCATCGTCCGGTCTTTTTATGCTGGCGAGGCGGGGAAATTGATTTTGACGGCAGTGCTGTTTGCACTGACCTTTGCAGGTGTGAAGCCATTGGCGCCGCTGGCTGTATTCGGCGTCTTCGTGTTGACCCAACTGGTCAGCTGGTTCGCTCCCCTGCTAATGAAAACAAGACTTTCGAAACCTTAGGGCGTTTGAGGCAACCATGGCAGAAACAACCGCTTCGGGCTATATCCAGCACCACTTGCAGAACCTGACCTTCGGTCAGCTTCCCAACGGCGGCTGGGGCTTTGCCCACACCGCAGCAGAAGCCAAAGAAATGGGCTTCTGGGCATTCCACCTGGATACTCTGGGCTGGTCTGTCGCATTGGGTCTGATCTTCGTCCTGATTTTCCGCATGGCGGCAAAGAAGGCGACTTCCGGTCAGCCAGGTGCTTTGCAGAACTTCGTTGAAGTATTGGTCGAATTCGTCGATGGCAGCGTGAAAGACAGCTTCCATGGTCGTAGCGCGGTGATTGCACCGTTGGCACTGACCATCTTCGTTTGGGTGTTCCTGATGAACGCCGTCGACCTGATTCCGGTTGACTGGATTCCTCAGTTGGCCATGGCGATCTCCGGCGATCCGCACATTCCATTCCGTGCCGTATCGACCACTGACCCGAACGCTACCCTGGGCATGGCCCTGTCGGTGTTCGTGTTGATCATTTTCTACAGCATCAAGATCAAGGGCATCGGCGGCTTCATCGGCGAACTGACCCTGCACCCGTTCGGCAGCAAGAACATCTTCATTCAAGCCCTGCTGATCCCGGTGAACTTCCTGCTGGAATTCGTGACCCTGATCGCCAAGCCGATTTCCCTGGCTCTGCGACTGTTCGGCAACATGTATGCCGGCGAGCTGGTGTTCATTCTGATCGCTGTGATGTTCGGCAGTGGTCTGCTCTGGCTTAGCGGCTTGGGCATTGTTCTGCAGTGGGCGTGGGCTGTGTTCCACATCCTGATCATCACCCTGCAGGCGTTTATCTTCATGATGCTGACCATCGTCTACCTGTCGATGGCGCACGAAGAGAACCATTAAGACCAGTCTCGACTAGTCTGATGTCCCTCCCGGTCAAACGGGAGGGTAGCCCTGAAGGGCTATGAAACGATTTGTTTTACCGCTTTAAAATCTAAAAAACCTAAACCATACGACGTAAAAGTCGGGAGGAAAGATGGAAACTGTAGTTGGTCTAACCGCTATCGCTGTTGCACTGTTGATCGGCCTGGGCGCCCTGGGTACTGCCATTGGTTTCGGCCTGCTGGGCGGCAAGTTCCTGGAAGGCGCAGCGCGTCAGCCAGAAATGGTTCCAATGCTGCAAGTTAAAATGTTCATCGTCGCCGGCCTGCTCGACGCCGTGACCATGATCGGTGTTGGTATCGCTCTGTTCTTCACCTTCGCGAACCCCTTCGTTGGTCAACTCGCCGGTTAATCACTCGTTTTTTCGAGTGATTGGTGTGTTGTGCAACGAACGAGCGAGGTATTGGCGTGAACATTAATGCAACCATTATTGGTCAGTCCTTAGCGTTCTTGATTTTTGTAGTTTTCTGCATGAAGTTCGTATGGCCTCCGGTCATCGCGGCTTTGCACGAACGTCAGAAGAAGATCGCAGACGGACTGGACGCTGCCGCACGAGCAGCTCGCGACCTGGAGTTGGCCCAAGATAAAGCGGGTCAACAACTGCGCGAAGCGAAAGCTCAGGCAGCTGAAATCATTGAGCAAGCCAAGAAACGCGGTAACCAGATCGTTGAAGAGGCTGTTGAAAAAGCCCGTATCGACGCTGACCGTGTGAAGGTTCAGGCTCAAGCCGAGATCGAGCAGGAACTGAACGGTGTCAAAGATGCGCTGCGTGCCCAACTGGGTGCTCTGGCCGTCGGCGGTGCTGAGAAGATCCTGGGTGCCACAATCGATCAAAACGCGCACGCGGAGCTGGTAAACAAACTGGCTGCTGAAATTTAAGCGAGGGCGATCATGGCAGAATTGACCACGTTGGCCCGACCTTACGCTAAGGCAGCCTTCGAGCACGCCCAGGCCCACCAGCAGCTGGCCTCTTGGTCAGCCATGCTCGGCCTGGCTGCAGCAGTGTCGCAAGACGACACCATGCAGCGCGTGCTCAAGGCCCCGCGACTGACGAGCGCAGACAAGGCCGCCACGTTTATTGACGTGTGCGGCGACAAGTTTGATGTAAAAGTGCAGAACTTCATCCACGTCGTTGCCGAAAACGACCGTCTCCCGCTTCTGCCGGAGATCGCCGCTCTGTTTGACCTGTACAAGGCCGAACAAGAGAAATCGGTAGACGTTGAAGTGACCAGTGCTTTTGCATTGAACCAAGAACAGCAAGACAAACTCGCCAAGGTTCTCAGTGCACGACTCGACCGGGAAGTGCGCCTGCAAGTTGCGGAGGATGCCACCCTGATTGGTGGTGTCATCATTCGCGCCGGCGACCTGGTTATCGATGGCTCGATTCGCGGCAAACTCGCGAATCTTGCCGAAGCATTGAAATCTTGAGTTTGAAGGGGCAGCAGAGCAATGCAGCAACTCAATCCTTCCGAAATAAGTGAAATTATCAAGGGCCGCATCGACAAGCTCGATGTGACCTCCCAAGCCCGTAACGAAGGCACTGTCGTCAGCGTATCTGACGGCATCGTGCGGATTCACGGTCTGGCCGACGTAATGTACGGCGAGATGATCGAGTTTCCGGGCGGCGTCTACGGTATGGCTCTCAACCTGGAGCAAGACTCTGTAGGTGCCGTTGTATTGGGCTCCTACCAGACTCTGGCTGAAGGCATGAGCGCCAAGTGCACAGGCCGCATCCTGGAGGTTCCGGTTGGTAAGGAACTGCTGGGTCGCGTTGTCGACGCACTGGGTAACCCAGTTGACGGCAAAGGTCCGCTGAACAACACCGAGACCGATGCGGTCGAGAAAGTTGCTCCAGGCGTGATCTGGCGTAAGTCGGTAGACCAGCCTGTACAGACTGGCTACAAGGCTGTCGATGCCATGATTCCTGTCGGCCGTGGCCAGCGTGAGCTGATCATCGGTGACCGTCAGATCGGTAAAACCGCTCTGGCGATCGACGCGATCATCAACCAGAAAGACAGCGGGATTTTCTGCGTCTACGTAGCCATCGGTCAGAAACAATCGACCATCGCCAACGTGGTTCGTAAGCTGGAAGAAAACGGCGCCCTGGCTAACACCATCGTCGTGGCCGCCAGTGCTTCCGAATCCGCTGCACTTCAGTTCCTGGCACCGTACTCCGGTTGCACCATGGGCGAATACTTCCGCGACCGCGGTGAAGACGCGCTGATCGTTTATGACGATCTGTCCAAGCAAGCAGTGGCTTACCGCCAGATTTCCCTGCTGCTGCGCCGTCCACCAGGCCGTGAAGCTTACCCAGGCGACGTGTTCTATCTCCACTCCCGTCTGCTGGAGCGCGCATCCCGCGTTTCGGAAGAATACGTAGAGAAGTTCACCAACGGCGCAGTGACCGGCAAAACCGGTTCCCTGACCGCACTGCCGATCATCGAAACCCAGGCTGGCGACGTTTCCGCGTTCGTTCCGACCAACGTGATTTCCATCACCGACGGTCAGATCTTCCTGGAATCGGCCATGTTCAACTCCGGGATCCGTCCTGCAGTGAACGCCGGTGTTTCGGTATCCCGTGTGGGTGGTGCCGCTCAGACCAAGATCATCAAGAAGCTCTCCGGTGGTATCCGTACCGCTCTGGCTCAGTACCGTGAACTGGCGGCATTCGCCCAGTTTGCTTCTGACCTGGACGAAGCGACCCGTAAGCAACTTGAGCATGGTCAGCGCGTTACCGAGCTGATGAAGCAGAAGCAATACGCACCAATGTCGATCGCTGACATGGCGCTGTCGCTGTATGCCGCTGAGCGTGGGTTCCTGACCGACGTTGAAATCACCAAGGTCGGCAGCTTCGAACAAGCGCTGATTGCTTACTTCAACCGCGATCACGCCGAATTGATGGCGAAGATCAACGTGAAGGGTGACTTCAATGACGACATCGACGCTGGCATCAAAGCCGGTATCGAGAAGTTCAAGGCCACCCAAACCTGGTAAGCCGCAGCGGGGGCCGCGAGGCTCCCGCTTGCTAACCTGATAGGTGTTACATGGCAGGCGCAAAAGAGATTCGCAGTAAGATTGCGAGCATCAAAAGCACGCAAAAGATCACCAGCGCCATGGAAAAAGTGGCGGTCAGCAAAATGCGCAAGGCACAAATGCGCATGGCTGCTAGCCGTCCCTACGCGGAGCGTATCCGCCAGGTTATTGGTCATCTGGCCAACGCCAACCCGGAATATCGCCACCCGTTCATGATCGATCGCGAAGTTAAGCGCGTCGGTTATGTCGTGGTGAGCAGTGACCGTGGTTTGTGCGGTGGTTTGAATACCAACCTGTTCAAGGCCCTGGTCAAGGACATGGCGGTAAACCGCGAAAAAGGCGTCGAGATCGATCTGTGTGTGGTCGGTAGCAAGGGTGCGGCCTTTTTCCGCAACTTCGGCGGTAACGTCGTTGCAGCTATCAGCCACCTGGGTGAAGAACCGTCGATCAATGATTTGATCGGCAGCGTCAAAGTGATGCTGGATGCATACCTGGAAGGCCGGATTGACCGCCTCTCCGTGGTGTCCAACAAGTTCATCAACACCATGACGCAACAGCCTACCGTGGAGCAGTTGATTCCATTGGTGGCGGCCCCGGAACAAGAACTCAAGCACCACTGGGACTACCTCTACGAACCAGACGCCAAAGAGCTGCTTGACGGCTTGATGGTGCGCTACGTGGAGTCGCAGGTGTACCAGGCGGTGGTCGAGAACAACGCGGCTGAACAAGCTGCGCGGATGATCGCGATGAAGAACGCTACCGACAACGCCGGTGATTTGATCAGCGATTTGCAGCTGATCTACAACAAGGCGCGTCAGGCTGCGATCACCCAAGAGATCTCGGAAATCGTCGGCGGCGCTGCCGCGGTTTAACGGTTCAAATATTCAGAGGATCCAGCTATGAGTAGCGGACGTATCGTTCAAATCATCGGCGCCGTTATCGACGTGGAATTCCCACGCGACAGCGTACCGAGCATCTACAACGCTTTGAAAGTCAAAAGCGATGCAGGCACCACCCTGGAAGTTCAGCAGCAGCTGGGCGACGGCGTGGTTCGTACCATTGCAATGGGTTCCACCGAAGGCTTGAAGCGCGGTCTGGAAGTCACTGACTCTGGCGCAGCCATCTCCGTACCGGTCGGTAAAGCGACCCTGGGCCGGATCATGGACGTCCTCGGTAACCCGATCGACGAAGCCGGTCCAATCGACACCGAAGAGCGCTGGGGCATTCACCGTCCTGCACCTTCCTTCGCGGAACAAGCGGGCGGCAACGACCTGCTGGAAACCGGCATCAAGGTTATCGACCTGGTTTGCCCGTTCGCCAAGGGCGGTAAAGTCGGTCTGTTCGGTGGTGCCGGTGTAGGCAAAACCGTAAACATGATGGAACTGATCCGTAACATCGCCATCGAGCACAGCGGTTATTCCGTGTTCGCCGGTGTGGGTGAGCGTACTCGTGAGGGTAACGACTTCTACCACGAGATGAAGGATTCCAACGTTCTGGACAAAGTGGCACTGGTTTACGGTCAGATGAACGAGCCGCCGGGTAACCGTCTGCGCGTAGCACTGACCGGCCTGACCATGGCCGAGAAGTTCCGTGACGAAGGTAACGACGTTCTGCTGTTCGTCGACAACATCTATCGTTACACCCTGGCCGGTACTGAAGTATCCGCACTGCTGGGCCGTATGCCTTCCGCAGTAGGTTACCAGCCGACCCTGGCCGAAGAGATGGGTACTCTGCAAGAGCGTATCACTTCGACCAAAAACGGTTCGATCACCTCGATCCAAGCGGTATACGTACCTGCGGATGACTTGACTGACCCGTCGCCAGCGACCACGTTCGCCCACTTGGACGCCACCGTCGTACTGTCCCGTGACATCGCCTCCCTGGGTATCTACCCAGCGGTCGATCCACTGGATTCGACTTCGCGCCAGCTGGACCCGAACGTTATCGGCCAGGAACACTACGACACCGCTCGCGGCGTCCAGTACGTTCTGCAGCGTTACAAAGAACTGAAGGACATCATTGCGATCCTGGGTATGGACGAGCTGTCGGAAACCGACAAGCAGTTGGTATCCCGCGCTCGTAAGATCCAGCGCTTCTTGTCGCAGCCGTTCTTCGTGGCTGAAGTCTTCACCGGTGCCTCGGGTAAATACGTTTCCCTGAAAGACACCATTGCTGGCTTCAAAGGCATCCTCAACGGTGACTACGACCACCTGCCAGAACAAGCGTTCTACATGGTCGGCGGCATCGAAGAAGCGATCGAGAAAGCCAAGAAACTGTAATTCCGGCGCCCGGTAACGGGCGCTAATCAGGTTGAGGCAAGCAGATGGCTATGACATTCCATTGCGATATCGTCAGCGCGGAAGGGGAAATCTTCTCCGGTCAGATCGAGAGTGTG
This sequence comes from Pseudomonas sp. Xaverov 83, assembly GCF_019352905.1. Taxonomy (NCBI): domain Bacteria; kingdom Pseudomonadati; phylum Pseudomonadota; class Gammaproteobacteria; order Pseudomonadales; family Pseudomonadaceae; genus Pseudomonas; species Pseudomonas sp. Xaverov 83. The sequence continues at coordinate 199,143 of NZ_JAAAFU010000075.1, forward strand.
ATTGCACACGGCGAACTGGGCGACCTGGGTATTAACTTTGGCCACGCGCCATTGATTACATCCTTGAAGCCTGGTCCGATCACTCTGACCAAGCTGGGCGGGGAAAGGGAGGTGTTTTACATCTCCGGTGGTTTCCTCGAGGTTCAGCCGAACATGGTCAAGGTACTTGCCGACACCGTGCAACGTGCTGCCGACCTGGATGAAGCCTCCGCTCAGGAAGCCGTCAAGGCTGCCGAGAAGGCCCTGAACGAAAAAGGCGCAGATTTCGACTACGGTTCTGCTGCTGCACGTCTGGCCGAGGCCGCAGCTCAGCTGCGCACCGTCCAGCAGATCCGCAAGAAGTTTGGCGGCTAAGCCGTCAAGCCTCATGTGTGATTGATTAAAAAGGGTAGCCTCGGCTACCCTTTTTCTTTTTTTGCAAAACACTTCTTTGGTCTGAAGTCTGACCGCCCAGGATTGGTAGCCATTCATGTCTCTCGAAATCGTAATTCTTGCCGCAGGCCAGGGCACCCGTATGCGTTCGGCTCTGCCCAAGGTGCTGCACCCGGTTGCCGGCAACTCCATGCTTGGCCATGTTATCCACAGCGCCCGGCAGCTTGATCCACAGCGCATTCATGTGGTGATTGGCCACGGTGCCGATGTGGTGCGTGAGCGGCTGGCGGCGGATGACCTGAATTTCGTATTGCAGGACAAGCAATTGGGTACCGGCCATGCCACAGCGCAAGCCGTGCCGTTCATCAAGGCCGACACCGTGCTGATCCTCTACGGTGACGTGCCGCTGATCGAAGTGGAAACCTTGCAGCGCCTGCTCAAGCATGTGGTGCCAGGCCAGATGGGCCTGCTCACTGTCGAGCTGGATGACCCTACCGGCTACGGTCGTATCGTGCGCAACGCTGACGGCAAGGTCGCCGCCATCGTCGAGCACAAGGACGCCAGCGAAGCCCAGCGCGCCATCACTGAAGGCAACACCGGCATCCTCGCGGTTCCGGCCGATCGCCTGGCGGACTGGATGAGCCGTCTGTCCAACAACAACGCCCAGGGCGAGTACTACCTGACCGACGTCATCGAGATGGCCGTCAGCGATGGCCTGGTGGTCGCCACCGAACAGCCCCACGACCCGATGGAAGTGCAGGGTGCCAACGACCGCAAGCAACTGGCGGAGCTGGAGCGTCACTATCAACTGCGTGAAGGCCGCCGCCTGATGGCGCTGGGCGTGACGCTGCGTGATCCGGCACGTTTCGATGTGCGAGGTGATGTCACCGTTGGCCGCGACGTGCTGATCGATATCAACGTGATCCTCGAAGGCCGCGTGGTCATTGAAGACGACGTGGTGATCGGGCCGAACTGCGTGATCAAGAACAGCACCCTGCGCAAAGGTGTGGTGATCAAGGCCAACAGCCATATCGACGGTGCGGTGATGGGCGAGGGCAGTGATGCCGGTCCGTTCGCGCGTTTGCGTCCGGGCAGCGTGCTGGGCGCCCGCGCCCATGTGGGTAACTTTGTAGAACTGAAAAACGCCCGGATGGGCGACGACGCCAAGGCAGGACACCTGGCCTACCTCGGTGATGCAGTGATTGGTGCACGCAGCAATATCGGCGCCGGCGCTATTACCTGTAACTACGATGGCGCCAATAAGTACCAGACGACCATTGGTGAAGACGTATTTATTGGCTCCAACAACTCATTGATCGCGCCCGTCACCATTGGTGATGGTTCGAATACGGCGGCAGGCTCAACCATCAACCAGGATGTGGATAAGTCCCAACTGGCCGTAGCCCGCGCCCGCCAGCGCAACATCGACGGCTGGAAGCGCCCGGTCAAAATCAAGAAGAACTGAGTTATCCACACCCCTGAATCACTGTAGTACTCATGTGGGAGCGGGCTTGCTCGCGAAGGCGGTCTTTCGGTTGATACATGCGCTGACTGACACACCGCTTTCGCGAGCAAGCCCGCTTCCACATTTTTATCTGTGTTGATTCAAAAAACTCAGTCGCATGCTTGACCATTTTGATTGAATAGGTTTTGATTGCCTTCGTTATCTTTCGAAACGAAACTTATCATCACCATGTCGAAACGAAATACACCCCAACGTCGCCACAACATCCTTGCCATGCTCACCGAGCAAGGCGAAGTCAGCGTGGACGAATTGGCCAAACGTTTCGAAACCTCGGAAGTGACCATCCGCAAGGACCTGGCCGCCCTCGAAAGTAACGGCCTGTTGCTGCGTCGCTACGGCGGCGCCATCACCATGCCTCAGGAATTGGTCGGTGATCCGGCCCAGCCCATTTCTGCCTACAAGCGCGCCATCGCCCGTGCGGCCGTCAGGCGCTTGCGGGAACACGCACGCATCATCATCGACAGCGGCAGCACCACCGCCGCCATGATCCCCGAACTGGGCCAGCAACCCGGCCTGGTGGTGATGACCAACTCCCTGCACGTGGCCAGCGCCTTGAGCGAACTGGAACACGAGCCGGTGTTGTTGATGACCGGCGGCACCTGGGACCCGCATTCGGACTCGTTCCAGGGCCAGGTCGCCGAGCAAGTACTGCGTTCCTACGACTTCGACCAGCTCTTCATTGGTGCCGATGGCATCGACCTGGAGCGCGGCACCACCACCTTCAACGAATTGCTGGGCCTGAGCCGCGTCATGGCCGAGGTCGCCCGCGAAGTGGTGGTGATGGTCGAGTCCGACAAGATTGGCCGCAAGATCCCCAACCTGGAACTGCCCTGGAGCAGCGTCCATACCCTTATTACCGATGATCGCCTGCCGCTTGAGGCCCGCGACCAGATTCAAGCCCGCGGCATCACGCTGATTTGCGCGGCAGTCATCTAGGAGAGAAACCATGTGTGGAATTGTTGGCGCAGTCGCTGAACGAAACGTCACCGCCATTTTGCTCGAAGGCCTCAAACGCCTGGAATACCGTGGCTACGACAGCGCCGGTGTGGCGCTTTTCACCAACGCCGGCAAGCTTGAGCGCATGCGTCGCCCGGGCAAGGTCAGCGAACTGGAACAGGCACTGGCTGGTGAGCCGCTGGTAGGCCGCCTGGGTATCGCCCACACCCGTTGGGCCACCCACGGTGCACCGTGTGAACGCAACGCTCACCCGCACTTCTCCGGTGACCTGGCGGTTGTGCACAACGGCATCATCGAAAACCACGAAGTGCTGCGTGAACAGCTCAAGGGCCAGGGTTATGTCTTCACCTCGGACACCGACACCGAAGTCATCGCCCACCTGCTGAACCACAAGCTCAAGGACCTCGGTGACCTGACCAACGCCCTCAAGGCCACTGTCAAGGAACTGCACGGCGCCTATGGCCTGGCCGTGATCAGCGCCAGCCAGCCCGACCGCCTGGTCGCCGCCCGCAGTGGCAGCCCGTTGGTGATCGGCCTGGGCCTGGGTGAGAACTTCCTCGCCTCCGACCAACTGGCCCTGCGCCAGGTGACCGACCGCTTCATGTACTTGGAAGAAGGCGACATCGCCGAGATCCGCCGTGAAAGCGTGTCCATCTGGGACGTCAACGGCCAATCCGTGGAACGTGAAGCCGTGCAGTACCGCGACGGCGCCGAAGCCGCCGACAAGGGCGAGTTCCGCCACTTCATGCTCAAGGAAATCCACGAGCAACCGGCCGTGGTGCAACGCACCCTGGAAGGCCGCCTGAGCCAGAACCAGGTGTTGGTGCAAGCCTTCGGCCCGCAAGCCGCCGAACTGTTCGCCAAAGTGCGCAATGTGCAAATTGTCGCCTGCGGTACCAGCTACCACGCCGGCATGGTTGCCCGTTATTGGCTGGAAGAACTGGCCGGCATCCCGTGCCAGGTCGAAGTCGCCAGCGAATTCCGCTACCGCAAGGTGGTGGTGCAACCCGACACCCTGTTCGTGACCATCTCCCAGTCCGGTGAAACCGCCGACACCCTGGCCGCCCTGCGCAACGCCAAGGAACTTGGCTTCCTCGGCAGTCTGGCAATCTGCAACGTCGGCATCAGCTCCCTGGTGCGTGAGTCCGACCTGACCCTGCTGACCCAGGCCGGTCGTGAAATCGGTGTGGCCTCCACCAAAGCCTTTACCACCCAGTTGGTCGGGCTGTTGCTGCTGACCCTGTCTCTGGGCCAGGTTCGCGGCACCCTGGGCGAAGGCGTCGAGGCGCACCTGGTCGAAGAACTGCGCCGCCTGCCGGCCCGCCTGGGCGAAGCACTGGCCATGGACAGCACCGTGGAAAAAGTTGCCGAGCTGTTCGCCGACAAACACCACACCCTGTTCCTCGGCCGTGGCGCGCAATACCCGGTGGCGATGGAAGGTTCGCTCAAGCTCAAGGAAATCTCCTACATCCACGCCGAAGCCTACCCAGCCGGTGAGCTGAAGCACGGCCCGTTGGCCCTGGTGGATGACGACATGCCAGTCGTTACCGTCGCGCCGAACAACGAACTGCTGGAGAAGCTCAAATCCAACCTGCAGGAAGTGCGCGCCCGTGGCGGTCAACTGATCGTGTTCGCCGACGAAAAGGCCGGCATGACCAATGGCGAAGGTACCCACGTCATCAACATGCCGCACATCCACGACACCCTGTCGCCGATTCTCTACACCATCCCGCTGCAGTTGCTGTCGTACTACGTCGCCGTGCTCAAGGGCACTGACGTTGACCAGCCGCGCAACCTGGCGAAGTCGGTGACGGTGGAATAAGCCGCACTCGAACCACCAAAACCCCCGTTCTTCGGGGGTTTTGCTTTTTCAGGCTACCGGATATCGGGTCTTGCCGTTTCTGTGGACTAATTCCGGGAGTATTCCCCTGCTTTACCCCTAGAATGCGCCCTGTGGATAACTAGCCAGGGAATGCCGCCGCCATGAACATCGAACTGCTGATCGCCGGTATCGTCGTGCTGATTATTGTCGTCGGCCTGGTTGGCTGGCTGGTGGGGGTCTACAACGGCCTGGTGATGCGCCGCAACGATGTGGATAAAGCCTTCGCCAACATCGACGTGTTGCTCAAGCAGCGGGCAGACCAGATTCCCGACCTGATGCGCGTGGTGCAAGCCGCCATGAGCCATGAGAACGCGCTGTTCACCCGCCTCAGCGACGCCCGTACCGCGTACCTCAACGCCAGCAGCCTCACCGATAAGGTCGATGCCTCCAACCAGCTCAATACGGCGCTCAAGTCGGTGATTGCGGTGGCCGAGAATTATCCGACGCTGATCTCCGGCCCCAACATGGTCGAGTTGCAGCAGGCGATCTCGGCGGTGGAAGAGCGCATCGCCGACCGCCGCGAGTTCTTCAATGAGTCGGTCAACCTCTACAACATCGCCATCGCGATTTTCCCTGATCTGTTCTTCGCCAAGATGCTTGGCTACCAGCGCATCCCGCTGCTGGCCATCAGCGCCGAAGAAACCCGCTACGAGGGCGTGAAGCTTGAGGTGCCGGGAGCATGAAAACCACTCAGGCGGGCGTTGTCGCGAAAAAGCCGGCTTGGAAAACCTTGGTGGCGCTGATCTTTCTTGCCGGCTTCATCGGCCTGATGGTTTACGCCCCGACGATCCTGGTCGCGCTGTTTTTCCCTGTCTGCATCTTGATCGGTTTGCTGGCCAGCTTCGGCCCCAACTTCTATCGCACCGAACAACGCCTGGCCACCAGCCAGATACGCTCCTTGGCCATGGGCCTGGTGGAGGTCAATGGCAAGGTGATCGTCGACACACCGCTGATCTCCCCGGTCAACGGCAAGCCTTGTGCGGGTTACGTGTGGATCATCGAGGAAGGCACCAAAGACAAGGACGGCGATTGGAGCTGGAGCCAGGTCTCAGCCGAGGCTCGCTGCAACGACTTCCGCCTGCAGGACGCCACCGGGGAAGTGACGGTGATTGCCGAAGGCATCGACCTGTTCGGCAAGAAGCGTCCTGACGACCATGAGTGGATCAGCAACTCCCGCCGCCAGGGCGAACTGCTCCTCTCCCAGGATATGCAGGTGATGCTGATTGGCGACGCCTGCGAACGTGACGGCAAGACGGTGATTGCCCAGGGCAGGCAACGTGACGCAGTGTTCGGCGTGGCCGAGACCAAGGATGTGGAGAATCGCCGTGTGCTGGCGCCGTTGTGGCGTGCCGGTGGTTTCTATGCGGTGGTGGTGGGCCTGATCGGTGTCGGCATCATGGCCATGACCCCGGAACATTTTGCCCAACTGCACCTGCCGGGCCCCGCCACCTACCAGCAAATGGCGGGATTGAACCCGGCCTATCGTTTTCTGGCCTGGTTGTACCGTGACAATGGCTTCGTAATTCCTTTCATGGCCGCGTTTGGCTTTTTGCTGACGATGTTTGTGGTGTTGCTCGCGCTGCGGCTGTTGCTGCCCAAGGGCATGCGCCTGGCGGTGGGCCGTGTGCTGGGTGCCTGGATGGGCTTGGGCATGGTGATTGGCGGCGTGGTGACGTTGCTGCTGGTGGTGGCACAGGTGGACACCATGAAGGTGTTCCTGGTGTGGATGATGATTCTGCTGGGCACCCTGGTGTTTTCGATCTTCGAGCAACGCAAGCTAGGGGTGGCGTACAAGCATTTCGCAAAAGATGCCGGCACCGTCGGTTTAGGCGACGAAGATCCCTGATCAGGGCACAAACTCCACCTTCAGTCCCCGGCTGGCGCTGCGGCCCTGATCATCAGTGACCCGCAACCGATAGTCCCCCGACTTACCCGGCCGCCAGTTCAGCGTGGTTTGCGGCGGGCCCTGGCCGATCAGAGTCTGGTCGGCAAACCAATACAGCGTCAGTGCATCACTGGCTGCGTTGGCGTTCAGCGGGATGCTTTCCTGGGGCTGGGACAGGCGCAGGTGATAGCTGACCTGGGTCAGCGGCGAGCGAATCTGCGGCGCCTCGCTCTGGTCGCCGATTCGATTGGGTTGGCAACTTTTCTGCACATTGGGCGGCGTGCGCCGGGGCAGCCCGGCAGCGCGGAACAGCCGCTGCACATCGCTGGGCCAGAATTCGAAGACTTCTTCACGGGTGTACTGCGGGTCGAATGGCGGGCACGCGGCCTTGCCGGTCCGGGTGTCGATCAGCACCGGGCGGTGCAGGTTGGACACGCGAATTGGTGACACGCCGGGGATGTACCAGGTCTTGCGGGTACGTGGGCACCAGCGGTTGGGCAAGTCGCCAGAGGCGGCGCAGACGTCGATGCGGATCAGCCCGGCGGGCGGCTTGTCGGGTTTGATCACCACATTCGGCAAGGCCAGGGGCAGGGCGTCGGCGATACGGAAGAACAGGGGGGCGGCGGTTTTCGCGCCAATAAACTCCGGATTCGGACGACCATCGAAGTTGCCCACCCACACCACCAGCACGTAAGGGCCTACGAGGCCGGCGCTCCACGCATCGTGAAAACCCCATGAGGTGCCGGTCTTCCAGGCCGTGCGCCAATGGCGTCCCGGCAGCCCGTCCGGGCGCGGGTTGCGCCGCAGCATGTCGCGCACCATAAAGGCCGCTTGTGGGGTGAGTAGCTGGGGACCGGTGGTTTGCGGCTGTTCCTGCAAATAGCGCAAGGGTCGCAGATGTCCGTCACCGGCCAGCATCACATACAGCCGCGCCAGCTCCTCGGGCGTCATCTCGCCGCCGCCCAGGGCCAGGGCCAAACCGTAATGGCTTTCGCCCCGCAGGCCCTTGATCCCGGCCCGTTGCAGCAATCCGTAGAGTGACGGCGAGCGGGTTTGGCTGGCCAGCCACACCGCCGGAATATTGCGGCTGCGAATCAGCGCGTCGCGGGCTGTCACCGGCCCGACAAAACTGCCGTCGAAATTTTCCGGCTGGAAGTAGCCGAAGTTACTCGGCATGTCCTTGAGGATGCTCATGGGGTGGATCACCCCTTGGTCCAGCGCCAGCCCATACAGGAATGGCTTGAGCGTAGAGCCGGGCGAGCGCCGCGACAGCACACCGTTGACCTGGCCATGGATGCCTGTGGATAAGTAATCCGCCGAGCCCACCAGGGCTTTTACGCTCTGGTCGCGGCTGTCGACCAGAATCGCCGTAGCGTTTTCCACACCGCTGCTGCGGCGCTCGGCGATAAAACCGGTGATCAGCCGTTCCAGCAATTGTTGCAGCGGCTGGTTGAGGGTGCTGTTCAACTCGTTGCCGGTTTGCGAGGCCAGCAACTGTTCGCTCAAGTGCGGCGCCAGAAACGGGATCTGCTGGCGGTTGCGGGCTTCCAGCGGCAGGTCCAGCAAGCTGTCGTTACGCGGGTCTTGTGGATAAGTTTCCCGCCAGTCCGCCATCAGCCGTTGTCGAGCGGTTTGCAGCGATGGCCCGAAGCGCGCGCGGCGACCGGGTTGCTGAGGAATCACGGCCAGCGCCAGCGCTTCAGACAAGGACAATTGCGCCGCTGACTTGCCGAAATAGATCCGGCTGGCCGCTTCGGCACCTTCGATATTGCCGCCCATGGGGGCCAGGTTGAGGTAGGCCTCGAGAATGTCATGCTTGCTGTAACGCGCCTCCAACCACAACGCCAGGGCCATCTGCTGCAGCTTGCCGGGCACCTGGCGGGTATTGAGATCCCACAGGCGCCTGGCCAACTGCATGCTCAAGGTCGAGCCGCCCTGGCGCTGGCCGCCGCTATAAGTGGCCATGGCCGCCCGCAGCAACGCCGGGGGATTGATCCCCGGGTGCCAGTAGAAATTGCGGTCTTCCTTGAGCAGCAACGCCTCCACCAATGACGGAGAAATCCGCTCCAGGGGTAGCCACAGGCGATATTGCCCGTCAGCCGCCAGGGTCATGCGCAGCAGCGAACCGTCATCGGCCAGCACCACCCGTGAGGAGGTGGCTGCCTGTTCCAGCGGCGCGTGGGGCCACAACCGTAGCCCCGCCAGAATCAACGCCGCTGCCAGCAGCGGCGTCAGGCTTTTAAGGCTTGGTAATTTCAAGCTGGCCTACTTTGCCGCGTCCTTGCAGGGTGGTTTCGTACATGCCCTCGGCGTAGGCCGGTGGCGTATTGAAGGTACCGGCGTTGGTGGCGCGCACGCGGTACACGAAGGTGCCTACGTCCCGCAGCGCGGTGCCGTACAACACCACTCGGTCATCACGCACATCGACGTAGTCCGGCTGCCAGTTGCTCAAGTCGGTCTCGCCGATCGGCGCCTGCCAGGCGTCGGCTTCTTCGGTGTCTTCGCTGGTTTCAACGTACTCCGAATCGTCGCCTTCGCTTTCCTCGCTGCTGGCCGCTTCCGGCTCCGGCGGCAAGTTGTACACAGGCTCGACGCCGCCCGGCAGCAGGTCGACCACCGCCACTTGCTGCACCTGATCACGGTCGGTGGCGCGCAAGCGCAGGCGCACCAGGAACTCATCGCCTACCGCGACCTTGCTGACGGGATTGCCTTTGAGATCGAGGTATTCGTGGATGATTTCCAGGCCGCTGTTGATCGGCTTGAGGTTGGCGCCCTTGTCATAGCCGGCTTCGCTGAGCATGTAGAACGCCGCCGGGCCATCGGATTTTTCCATCTGCAGTTTTTGCGTACCGGCAGGCACCGCCGCTCGTGGCGGCTGGCCGGCCATCTGCAACAACTGTTGCTGCTTGTCGCTGAGCCATGCGGTGGCCTTGAGGGTCATGTCGCTTTGCGCGCGCTGGCCATAGTTGTCCAGGGCCCGCAGCAACAGTGCCGCCGACAGCGAGTTGTAGCGTTGCTCGTTGAGGCGCTTGCCGAGTTTATCCAGCAGGCTTGCCGGAACATCGTCGAGCATTTCCGGGAAGTGACGGGCGAGCAAATGCAGGTGCTCTGCGTCGTGCACCAGCGGGTCGTAATACAGGCCGTCGCTGTTCCATTTATCCGACAGGGAAAGCCACGGCACCTTGCGGAACAGCGTGTCGGCCTGACGATCCTGCTTGAGCAACTTGTAGCTGGCGGCGAGGTACGCGGCGCCAATGTCGTTCTGCCAGGTGTCCTTGAAGTAGCTCTCGTAGCGTTCGCGGATATCGCTCAAGGCGCCGCTCACCAGAATCCCCTGACGGCTCAGGAGGTAACTGGCATAGGCGCGGTTGCGCAATTCAGACAGGCCTTCGCTCGGGCCGTTGGCCAGGTCGGTGAGGTACGCGTTGGAACGTTGCAACAGGTCTTCCGGTACCGGCAGCCCGCGCTCCCTGGCTTCGATCAGGAAGTCGGTGGCGTACAGGCTGGCGTACGGCGCCACGTCCGGGTTGGCCGCCCACAAGCCGAACCCACCGGCCTGGTTCTGCCGCTGACGCAGCATGCGCACCGCGCCGTTGAAGGCCTGCTCGGCCTCCGGCGCATTACCGCCCCAGATCAACGCCGGCATGGCCTTGGACACCAATTGCTCGGTGCAGGCGTAGCCGTAGTCATCCAGGTAATGCTTGAGGCCGTTGGCCCAGACCAGCGGCGAAGCGGCGACGCCCAATTGCACATCGCGCAACTGGCCGAACAGGTCGCGGGTCGGTTTCAGCTCTTTGCTGGCGCTGTCGAAACGGCCCAGGCTCAGGGCCACCCGATGTTCGCTCAAGGGTCGGATCGACGTGGTTTCCGCCACCTGGATCCGCTTGCCATCCGGCAGCACCGCGACGAAGCGCAAGTCGGCCGAGCCGAGGTTTTCCCCAACCTTGATCTTGAACTCGGCGACGCCTTCTTTGCGCGGTTGCAGGGCCAGGGTGCTGGCCTTGTCGCCTTGCACCTGCAAGCCATCGCTGGTCTGCACTTCAAACTTCACGTCCGCCGCGGCGTCCAGGTTGCTGAACACCCCGGCGCTGACGCTGAACACATCCCCCGGCGCGACAAAGGCAGGCACGTTCGGCGTGATCACCAGTGGCCCGCGCACTTCGGTGTTGGCCTCGCTGACGCCTACGCTGTCGCTGTCCACCGCGACGGCAAACAGGTGCAGCTTGCCGTTGAAGCTGTCCGGTACCTGGTAATGCAGCACCGTTTCACCGGCCGGCAAGTCCACCAAGCCAGACCACCAGGCCACTGGCGGCTGATGTTTACGCTTGAACGGGTTGAGATGATTGGCCAGGGCGCCTTCGGTGTCACCACCCGGCGCTGCCCCACTGAGCAGGCGGCTGAATTCCGGCAGGATCAGGTCAAGAATCTGACTGGTACCGACCTCCAGTGCACGCTTCTGGAAGAAGAAGCCCAGCGGGTCCGGCGTCTGGTAGCGCGCCACTTGCAGGATGCCTTCGTCTACCGCGTAGACCACTGCGCGGCCAGGGCGGTCGGCGTTGACCTTGATATCCAGGGTCTGCCCCGGCTCGATCTTCGCCGGGCCTTCGACTTTCAGCGCCATGCGCCGCGCGTCGAGGTTGATGCTGAACGGCACCACGCCGTAGGACAGCGGGCTCATGTAGACCTCGGACGAGCCGATGTCCCGCACGAACTGCACGTTGACGTAGGCATTGCCCTCAAGCCCCGCAGGAACGCGGATGTGTTGCACGCTGTTGGTGCTGTCGGCCTTGAACCACTGCTGGGTGTAGACCTTGTCCCGTTCGATGGTGATCAACCCGGCCCCGGTGTACGGCGCACGAATGCTGATGGCGATCTCATCACCGGTGGCGTAGCTGCGTTTATCCAGGCGCAGTTGCAGTTCGGCGTTGCGCTCCAGGGAGCGCGAGGTGTTGCCCCGGCCGGCGACGCTGTAGTCGATCTGGTTCAGCAGGTTGCCGTTGGCGTCCTTGAGTTGCAGGGTGAAATCGCCCGGGGTGCCGGTGTTCAGGGTTTGCTTGGCGCCGTCCTTGGTCATCACCACCGGCGAGGCCGGCTGGCTGATGTTCTTGATGCGCGACTCGTATTTGTAGGTGCCGTTGGTTTGCTTCACCAGCACCGAGACGTAACGGTGCTCGACTACTTCACTGGTCAGGCCGTCCACGGCGACTGGCGTGAGGTCTGGCGCCACGGCCAGCCATTGCACCTGACGCGGTGCGTCCTTGGCGACGAAGGACAGCGAATCCTGACTCTTCACACCCACCAGGTACGGCGCTGCCGACACCAGCAACGCGCTTTGTGCGGCGACGTTACGACCGCCTTCGGCTTCGTACACCTGGGTCATCACTTGCAGGCGGTAGGTGCTGTTGGCGAAGCGTTGCAGGTTCAGGTCGAGCAGCGCCTGGCCATTATCGTCGACGGTGGTTTCGGCCAGGTCTTCGGAGCTGGCTTCCTCCAGCGAGTCATTCAGGCGGAAGCGGTAATCCGGGTAGCGATCAAAGGCCGCGAGCGTGGGGCTCAGGGACATTTTTGCCGTGACGCGACGGCCCGCCGCCGGAGCGCCGAACAAGTGCATCGCGGTGACTTTGGCCACCACTTGGTCCGGCGGGATCCAGCCCAGCACCGGTGTATCGTGCAAGCTCAGGCTGACTTTCATCCGGTCCGGTTCAAAGTCGCGGACCTTGAAGCTGACGCTGCCCAGGTCAGTGCGGCGCTGCTTCTCGCCGATCAGTTGCAGGGTCGCGGTGTAATCGCCGGATGGCGCGACTTCGCTGCTTGGGAAATCAAAAGTCTCAAAGCCGCTGGCCGACAGTTTCAATGGCTGGCGAATCACCTCAAGGCCACGTGGGTCGGTGATCTGCAGCTCAACCGGCAGGCCTTGCAGCGCGCCTTTCCAGTCGCCGCTGCGCACGATCATGCCCAGGTGCGCGGTCTCGCCGGGCCGGTACAGGCCGCGGTCGGTAAACAGGTAGGCGCTGAGACGATTGATCGCACCGTCTTCTTCCAGGCCGCCTACATCAAAGCGCGACAAATCCAGCTGTTGGGACTGACGGGCAATCGGCAGGAACGATTGGTCGTTGCCGCGACTGACCACATACATCAATGGCGTTTTCTCACGGCGCAGTTCATCCAGCTTGGCGAAGTGCGCGTGGCCTTCGGCGTCGGTATGGCCGCTGGCCACCGGCAAACCGTTGCGGCCGATGATATCGACCTGGGCGTCGGACACCGGCGAGCCGTTGCCGATGGACTGTACGTACACGTCGTGGCTGCCATCGCTGGAGCGCTTGGCGATGATGCCCAAGTCGGTGACCACGATGAAACGCAGGTCGCTGGTGGTATTGCGCGAGTAGTCGAAGGTGCGATCAGCCGGGTCGTCCTGCGGGCTGAGCTTGAGCACGAAAATGCCTCGGCGGCCGCCGTTGGCTGTCAGGTAGCTGCTCAGGTCGACGTTGTCGTAGACGGTTTTTGACGGGTCGCCAGCCGACAGCGGAATGTCCAGGCTCTGACGCTCCACCATCCGATCGAAGTAGTCATTGGCAAAATTCGGTCGGGCAAAGCTGCCGCTGCTCTGGTCCACCAGGTGTTGCAACTGGTTGGGCAGCAGGCGCGCGATTTCCACATGGGCGCCAGGTACGCCACGGGCCATGAAGCCCAAGCGTTTTTCGCCGGTGAGGCTGAGCAGGGCGCCGTCGGACAGGAACTGCAGCGTGCGCGGATAAGCCGGCATGCTCACGAGAGAAGCTGTCGGATTTTTCGCCAGATAGCCGCCGATGGCTTCCAGGTTGGCCGGTACCCGCACGTACAGGGCGCGGCCCGGCGGGGCCTTGAACTTGAAGGCGTGCAGGGTATTCAGCGGTTCGACGCTCGGCACGTGGGTCAGCTTGACCTTGGTGCTGCTGGCCAGCAGCTTGTCGTCGATGTCTTGCAGGTTCCAGGGGCGGGTATCGTCCTCGGCTTTTTCCGGCAGCATCCAGGCCTGGACCTTGTTGGCGATGGTCTCGTCGGCCACGGCGCTGGAACTGCTGAACATCAACACCGGCTCGGGCTCGCCGCGCTCGTTGTCGACAAAGCTGACTTCGGCGCCGGTAAAGGTCAGGCGATAGCGGCCGGGCACGGTGACTTCGGCCACCAACGGCGCCGAGCTGGCATTGCCGCCGTCGCGGGCCTTGAGGCCTTCATCGAGCTTGGCACTGACCGGGGTGCTTTCCAGCGGAGTGGCCAGGGCGGCGGAGCGAACAAAAGCGTTGAGCTTGTGCTCGTCGAAGGTGACTTCCGGACGGTTGGGCAGTTGTGCGTCGCGGTAGGCCAGGCCTTTGCCGAGGGTGACCGAAGCACGCTTGCGTACGCTGTCTTCGTCTACCGGGTGGGAAAAGTGGAAGGTCGCGACCAGCTGTTTCTGCGTCGGGTTGCTCGGGTCTTGGTACAGCTCGTTTTGCGTCAAGGTGGCGCGGAACGGCTGGGTGGAGAATTGGCTGGTGTATTGGCTGAGCAGCACGCCGTCGGCCAACAGGTTCTTCTTGGCCAGGTCGATGGTGTAGTGGGCGTCGACGGGCCAGTCTTTTTCCGGGGTGAACACCAGGCTGCGGTCGTCCGACCAGCGCCAGGTACCCGCGATGGTCGGCTTAAGGGTGATGCCTTCGGTGACCGGCTTGCCAATGGCCGCCAGCGGTGCCACGGATTCGGCGAAGCGCACCTGCAAGTTATCCACAACCGGCTGCGGCTGGGTGTAATCCGTCAGGTTGGGCTTGTGCAGCGAATAGCCCACGGTGTGGGGCTGTGGCAGGTGGGAATACCAATGCCAGCCATAGACGCCTGCGGCCACCAGCAACGCCAGGGTCAGCACACCGCCAGCGGCCTGGCGTGGATATGCCCGGGCCTTATGGACGACATTGACCAAGCCGTTGCCTGTGGCTTGCAGCCAGCGCGGCGGTTGCCACTGACCGAACAGGCTGCGCGCCAGCCATCGCACGGCGCGGAACAGAACACTCACCACTGAGATCAAGGCCCCGAAAAAACGGCGGCTGGTCGCTTTTAACGAATCAAACATGGTGAGCATCCCTGGCAATGTGTCGCGTATCTTACACGTCTCTTTAATACAAAAGATGACGGCAAAACACGTCGTTTTGCTCAGGCTTGCTGTACGAAGGTGAGGCGTATCGCAAAACCAATCAAAAGACTGCCAAACAGCCATTGTTGCAGGCGTTGGGCGGACGGGCTGCGCTGCAGCCAGCGACCGATTCTGGCGCCGGCCAATCCATAGCAACTGTCGAATGCCAGGCCGACGGTCACCAGAATTGCGCCCAACGTTGCGAATTGCGCCGCCACCGAGGCGCCGTGTGGATCAATGAACTGCGGCAGCAATACGGAGCAGAACAGCAGCGCCTTGGGGTTGAGCAGGTTGGTCAGCAGGCCGCGTTGGAAGGCTTCGCGCCAGGCATGCGCCGGTGCCGGGCCATCCCGGGTGTTCAGGTTGGGCAGCAGGTTGGAGCGCAGGCACTGCACGCCGATCCACAGCAGATACGCCGCACCGCCCAGGCGCACCACATCGAAGGTCCAGGGCGCGACCTTGAACAACGTCGCCAGGCCCATCCCCGCCAGCGCCACATGGCAGGCCCGTGCGAGCCCCAAACCGGCTGCGGTTGCCAGCGCCATCGCCTTGCCCTGGCGGGCGCCGGTTTGCAGCAGCAGGATCATGTCCGGGCCGGGCAGCAGGTACACCACCGCCAGCGCGACTAAAAACAACCAGAGTTCTGCCATGTGCCTGCCCCTTGCGGTACGTGATTCGTAGGGCAATTTTAGAGGTGAAGGCCGGGGCAGGTGCTTGCGTAGTCAACCGGAAAGGCGTCTAGTCTTGGCACAATCTGCCACTTTTGACGGGCGAAACAGTTTACTTATGCCAAACCTGAAACTGGATGCGTTTGACCGCAAGATTCTTGAGGCCCTGCAACGGGACGGCCGCTTGAGCAATGTGCAACTGGCAGACGAGATTGGCTTGTCGGCGTCGCCTTGCTTGCGGCGGGTGCGGTTGTTGGAAGAAGCGGGCGTGATTCGTGGTTACCAGGCAAGCCTCGATCGGGATGAAGTCGGGTTGGGGCTGACGGTGTTTGTCGGGGTCAAAGTGGAGCGGCATAACGACGAACAGGCGGAAGCGTTTCGGTTGGCGGTGACCGCGTTGCCTCAGGTTATTTCGGCGTTTCTGGTGTCGGGGGAATCGGATTTTCTGCTGCAAGTGGTGGTGCCGGACTTGCGCGGGTACGAGCGGTTCCTGACCGGGAGTTTGTTGAAGTTGCCGGGAGTGAGCGATATCCGCAGCAACTTCGCGATTCAGACGGTGAAGACCCCGGGTGCGTTGCCGTTGGGGCATCTTCCCGGCTAGATCGCTCCCACGCTCCGCGTGGGAACGCCGCCTTGGACGCTCCGCGTCCGCTCTTAACGTCGTGACGCGGAGCGTCACCGGATGCATTCCCACGCAGAGCGTGGGAACGATCAGAAACTCCTCTCCCTTCGTAGCAGCTGTCGAGCTTTAGCGAGGCTGCGTAGGGCGCGACTCGGTCTGAGGTCGGTGGTGCGGCCGACGCAGCCTCGCTGGAGCTCGACAGCAGCTACGGGGGAGAAGGTCATGGAGTGAGGTTTCAGGTCCACCAGTAGCGTACGAGATGAAAGAAGATCGGCGCGGCAAAACACACCGAATCCAGCCGGTCCAGCATCCCGCCGTGTCCTTCGATCATGTGCCCCCAATCCTTCACGCCGCGGTCGCGCTTGATCGCCGACATCACAATCCCGCCCGCAAACCCCAGCAGGTTGATCAGCAGCGCAATCAGGAACGACTGCCAGGGATTGAACGGCGTGGTCCACCACAGCGCCGCGCCGATCAGGGATGACAGCAGAATCCCGCCGACAAACCCTTCCACCGTCTTCGACGGCGACAGGTTGGGCGCGATCTTGTGTTTGCCGAACAGCTTGCCACACACGTACTGCAAGACGTCCGACAGCTGCACCACAATCACCAGGTAGGCGATCAGCAGCAGGTTGCGGCCTTCGTAGCCGACGATATCCAGGGTCAGGAGCGCCGGCACGAAGGACACGCAGAACACCGCGATCATCAGCCCCCATTGCACCTTCGACGCCCGTTCCAGGAAGTGCGTGCTGTCGCCGCCCAGTGACGCAAGGATCGGCAGCAGCAAAAATACGTACACCGGGATAAAGATCGAGAACAGCCCATACCAGTCGAAGTAGATCAGCAGGTATTGCAGCGGCAACGCCAGGTAAAACGCCGCCACCAGTGCCGGGTAATCGCTGCGCCGGGTGGGCGTGAGCGTGAGGAACTCCCGCAGCGCATAGAACGACACGGCGTAGAACAGCAGGATCACCGCGCCGGTGCCGAGCCAGAAGGCCACGCCGATCACCACCACCATCACCCACCAGGCATTGATGCGGGCGTTGAGGTTGTCGATCACCGCGTTGGGCGTGCCACGGGTACGGAGTTTGAGGATCAGGCCGATCAGCGAGGCGAGCACCAGGATCGCGCCGATCCCGCCGAACAACATCAGGGTTTGGCTATCCATGTCAGGAATGCTCCGGGGCGAGGGCGAGCAAGGCGTCGCGGGTGCGGGCGAGGAACAACGCCTTGTCTTCGCCGTCCTCCAGTTGCAGCGGTGCGCCGAAGCTGGTGGTACACAGCAAGGGCAGCGGCAGCACGCGGCCCTTGGGCATGACCCGGTTGAGGTTGGCGATCCACACCGGGATCAACTCGGCTTGTGGATAACTCTTGGCCAGGTGATACAGCCCGCTTTTGAACGGCAGCAACCCATCTTCCAGGTTGCGGGTGCCCTCGGGAAAGATGATCAGCGAGTCTCCCTGTTCCAGGGCCTGAAGCATTGGTTGCAGGGGGTTATCCACAGGGTCCTTGCGCTCGCGGTCGATCAGCACGCCATTGAACACCCGGCTGATGATGTAGCGTCGCAGGGCGCTTTTGTTCCAGTAGTCACTGCCGGCCACCGGGCGGGTGAATTTACGCAGGTTCTGCGGCAACGAGGCCCACAGCAGCACGAAATCACCGTGGCTGCTGTGGTTGGCGTAATAGATGCGCTGCACCGGCACGGGCGCGCAGCCAAGCCACAGGCTGCGGGCGCCGGTGACGGTGCGGGCCATGGAGGTAATCAGGGTGGCGACCACGGGTTCGAACATGAGGATTCCTTATCCGGCGAAGGGCAGCCAAGGGCTGGCCAGGATGACGGCCACGGTCAGCAGCACTTGCGCCGCCAGCAGGTACGCTTGCTTGCGCAACAGTTTCAAGGCGCCGCGACGGCGTTCGGTCCAGGGCCGGCCCGCGCGTTTGGCGGATTGCAGGCCAAGGGTTTGCATGGCTTGGTCGAAGTCGGGCGTGCGCTCGGTGTCCCGGGCCAGCAGGGCGAACAGGTCAGCGTCGAAGGCCACCCGCAGCGCCCAGTATTTTTGCAGCAGCCCGAGCACAATCATCCACAGGCTGAGGGTCAGGCAGATCGGCGTGATACTGGCCATCAGCAGTTGCGCGAGGCCGAACAGTACGCCGAGCAAGGTCAGGCCTGTGGATAACTGATCCAGGGAACGGCCGCGGCGCAGCAGGCTGGCGACGACCTGTAATTCCATATCAGCGGGCATGGGTTAAACCCTCCAGGGCTTCACGGTGAGCGGGATGCAGGACCACACGCGAGCGTGCTGTACGAATAATAGCCACCGCTTCGTCGACATTGCCTGCGCGCCCGGTATGTAACAGCCATGCAGCCACAGCCGTGGCACTTCGCGAGTAACCAAGGGCGCAGCACACCAGCAATGGCCCGGCTGAGCGCAGTCGTTCAATGGCTTGGGCGGCTTCCAGGCATTGCGCGGCGGTGGGCGCCGTGAGGTCGAGCACCGGCAAGCTGTAATAGGCGCGGCCCTGTGGATTAATCGGTAACTCGGCGCAGAGATCGACCACCGCCTTGAATGACTCCAGCTCGCCGCCGGTGGGAATTCGCCCTAGCCAAACGTTATCCATAACTTCGTCGGGCTGTGGATGTTTACGTGTCCACAGGCGGGAATTGATCCAGGCGGCTACTAGATAAGGCGCCAACAACCAGCGTACCGCCGGAGTGAGTCGCCCGTCGGCGCGTTTCTGAAAGCCTGAGACGCCCAACACCAGATAATTCGCCTTCATCAACCCGAGGGAAACTGCCGGCCAAAGCAGCCACAACCAGCCCCCACCGAGAGAAAACGCGAGGACCAGACACACCAGCGACCCGAAGCCATAGCGCAACCCCAGCCGCCAACGCTGCCGGTCCCGGGTCAGGTGGGCATTCAGCAGCGGGCTCGGATGTTCCAGCGGCCACAGCCACACACACAGCCAGCCGGCGAGGGCACCTGTGGGTAAGTCGATAAAGTGATGTTGATAAGTGGTCAGTACCGAAAGGCCGATCAGCGCAAACCAGCCATGCACCAGCCAGCGCCAAAGGCCCTGGCTATGCCGCTGGTACATTATCCACAGCACTACTAGCAAGGCGATGTGCAGCGATGGCGCCTGGTTGAACGGCTTGTCGAACCCGGCGAGTACGGCAAACAGCCAACCGAACACGCCGTCCAGTTCCGGCCTTTCGAAGGTGAAGCGCAACGGCCAGATCAGGAAGCAGGTGACGGCAATCACCTGGGCCGTCAGCAGGCGCAAGGCGTGTTGCTTCAACTCATGGCGGGTGCTGGGCAGCAGCAGGGAAAAACCGTAGAGCAGGTCGATCGACCAGTAGGGCACGATGGTCCAGGCCCAGAACGGGATATGGGTTTCCCAGCCGAACACCATGGTGCCCACGTCGCTGCGCTGGCTGGTGACCCACGTAGCAAAGCCGTAGGTGCTGAAAAACAGCGGCGCCAACAGCAGCAGCCACAGCACCGCCGGTTTTAACAGGCCCGGTTCACGCATGGGTCAGACTCGCTGTGCCAGGGACACGCTGAAAATCCCCCACTCATCTACACGCTGGGTGATCTTGCGGAAACCGGCGGCTTCCACCAGTTGATCCATCTCTGCCTGACTACGCCGGCGCATTACCCAGGCCTGGCCCTGACGGTGGCTGGTGAGGGCGCGGGCGATCAGTTCCAGTTGCGGGTGCCACGGTTGGCCGGTGTACACCAGATAGCCTCCGGGCTCCACGGCTTCGGCCAAACCGGCGAGCGAACCGCCGACCATCGCGTTATCCGCGAACAGTTCATACAGCCCGGACACCACCGCCAGCGTCGGCTTGGGCTGCAGCGCTGCCAGGTCCGCCCGGTCAAACGCATCGCCTTTGACGAACTGGGCGATGTCTCCCAGGCCTTTTTCACGAATCAGCGCGCCACCGTCGCGCACGTTGATGTCGCTGTAGTCCCGCAGCAGGATCGATTCCGGCAACGGCGAAACGCCCTGCAAGGCTTCCAGAATGTACCGACCATGCCCGGCGGCGATGTCGACGATGCGCACTTCCTGCTGCTCGTCCCGCAGCTTGGCCATCGCCAGGCGCAGCAGCTCTTCCACGTTCAGCTTGCGTTGGCGAATACCGCGCCAGCCGATGGAGTTCAGGTAATTGGTGTCGATCATCCGCCCCAGCCCGCCTTTGCCGGTGGGTTTGTTGCGGTACACGTAGTCCAGGGTGCTGCCGGAGTCGAAGCCGGTATCGAAACCAAGCTTCACGCCATCCGACAGTTTGCTGCCCAGGCCCATGCTGGCGCGGGTCATGCGCCAGTAGAGGTCGCGCAGGGAGTTGCGTGGCAACGGCGCGGCGAGGGATTCGGATTCGGCGCAGGTCAGGCCGATCTTGTCGGCATCCAACAGCGTCGCGCGGTCCAGCGGGTGTTCGAAGTTCTGCAGGATAAAGCGCCGGGCGCTGCTCAAGGCCACCGCGCGGTCACGTTCACCGAGGGTGTCGTGGAAGAAGCCGGGGAGGATATGCAGTTCTTTTTTCAGGCTGCCCAGGCGGTCGAAAAACTGCTGCTGGGGTTTGCGGTGCACCACAAAGTCTGAGCCGGAGATCAGCAGTTGGGTCGGCACCTGGATTGCCTGGGCATCGGCTACAACCCGGTCGGCGGCTTCGTACAGGCCCAGCAGCACATTCACCGAGATAGCTTTGGTGATCAGCGGATCGCTGTCGTAGGACGCCACGCGCTCCGGGTCATGGCTCAGGAACTTGGCCTTGACGTAACTGTTGACGAAAAAATTGCCGCGAAACTTGCGCATCAGCGCCAGGCCCGGCCGGGCGAAGGGCACGTAGAGCTTGACCTTGAACGCGGGCGAGGCGAGTACCAGCGAGCGGATCCTTGGTGCGTAGTCGTGCACCCAGGTCGCCGCGATCACTGCGCCGACACTCTGGGCGATCACCGCGAGGTTTTCTTCCTCAATGCTGTAGGTGGTGCCGATATGGTCAACGAAGGTCTGCACGTCCCGCGCACTGGTGGCGAAGCTCGGGCTGTCGCCGCGCGCGCCGGGGGATTGGCCGTGGCCGCGGGCGTCCCAGGCGAAGAAGTCGAATTCCGGCAGGTTCAGCTCGTCCACCAGGTGGGCGATACGCCCGGAGTGCTCGTGGCCGCGATGGAACAGCAAAATCGCCTTGCGGGGTGCAAAGCCCGCGGGCGCGGTGGCGGGCCAGTGACGGTAGAAAAGCTCCACCCCGTCATGGGTGCTGAAGGTGTGCTCTTGCTGTTCACGCATCGCAAAATCCTTATGCAGAAGGGGAGGTTTGTTGTTCTTTGAGGCCTTGGCGCACGCGGTTGACCAGGGTGTAGGCCAACAAGGCCGCGACCACCCACATCACCGCCTCGACCCACCCGGCACCGAGCCAGCCCAGTGCCACACCGGTGGCCAGCACCCCGAGCACAAATGCCCGATCGCTCTTGCCCATGGGGCCGTCGTAGCGCCGCGAGGCCCCGACCATCGGCCCGAGCACGCCGGCGTATTCGCTGAACACCGCCAGCAGCGTCACCAGCAATACCGGCACCAGGCTGACCTCGGGGATCAGCGCAAACGGCAGGATCAGCGCGCTGTCGGCGATCACGTCACACAGTTCATTGAGGTAGGCGCCGAGTCGCGACTGCTGGCCGAATTCCCGGGCGAGCATGCCGTCGATGGCATTGAGGGCCATGCGCAGGATCATCCACAGCGGAATCAGCGCAAACAGCCACACATGTTGTGCGAAGCCGGCAATCAGCAATCCCACCAGCAGGGAAATCACCCCGGCCAGCACGGTGATCTGGTTGGCGGTGGTGCCGTTGTCGTAGAGGCGCTGCACCAGCGGGCGCAGCAGGTTCTGAAAACGCGGTTTAAGCTGATAGATCGAAATCATGGGGAGTGGCGCTTCCTTGTCCGTAAGCCCGCGAAAAACTCTGGGGAGTGTGCCGATTTATCACGGTTGAAACCAGTGATGGCTCCTGTTTCTGGGGCTTTCGTCACTATCTGTGTGAAACCAAACAAAAATTTCACGCTTCGGGTTATAGAGTAACTAATTGTTTCTGGGTGGGCGTTTGGGGATGCGAGTGGATCTAGACGCTGATGACGTGGCCATCGAAGGGTTGCCGCGGTTTCAGCAAGGGTTGTTTCATGCCCGCCGTTTAAGGCAGGCCGGCATTGCCCTGACGGTGCTGGCGGTCGGCGGCTGGATGCTGGCGCTGTTTGTGGCGCTGTTCGCCCCGCTGTCGATCTGGCCGGTGGTACTGATCAACTGCGCCTCGGCGTTGCTGGTGCTGGTGGCCGGTGTTCAGTCGGCTTGGTGGGTCGCGGATTGGCGGGCCATGGCGCTGGAGGAGCCGGCTGCACGGCTGATCGAGCAGCCGCTGCCACAAGAAGAACCTGGCTGGCTTAACCGGCAGTTCGGTCGCGTCGGCAATGGCTTGCTGGTGCAGATTGGCGCGCCGGTGTTCTGGCTGTGTGGCTGGTCGTTGCTGGCGCTGTTCAGCGTGCTGGAATTCTGGAGCCTGACCTTGCCCGCCGCTGCAGTGGGCCAGGCTGCCAGTGTGGGCGCGGCCATTGCCTTGGCACTGGCATTCGGCTTGCTGGTGTTTGAACGGCGCATGGCCCAGGAGAGCACCGCCCAATGGCCGGAAGCCGCGCAACTCGCGCAATTGAGCCGGGTGGCGATTATCTGCCTGGTGATCAGTGCGATTTGTCTGCTGTTCGCCGGTGAAGAATCCGTCTGGCCGCTGCGCCTGGCCGTGTTGATCGGCCTGTTGCCGGCCCTGGTGGCGCTGGAGTTTCTGTTAAGAGGCTTGCTGTCGCTGTTCAGCCCGCGCCAAGAGCGGCTTGAACCGCGCCTGATGGCGCAAAGTTTTATCGCCGGGATGCTGCGCTGGCCGCCGCAACCGTTGCTCGCCTTGCAGCACGAACTGCACAACCGTTTCGGCATCGACCTGCGACAGATCTGGGCCTTTACCTACATGCGCCGGGCGTTCCTGCCGGTACTGGTGGTGGTGCTGGCTGTAGGTTGGTTGCTGACCGGCGTGCATGAAGTCGCTCTGCAAAGCCGTGGGATTTATGAACGCTTTGGCAAGCCGGTGGAGGTCTTCGGGCCTGGCCTGCATGCCGGTTTGCCGTGGCCGCTGGGCCGCGTGCTGAACGTGGAGAACGGCGTGGTCCATGAGCTGGCCACCAGCGTTGGCGAAGCGGCAAACACCGACGTCGCTCCGGCCGAGGGCCCGGCGCCGTTGATCGCCAACCGCCTCTGGGACGCTACCCATGTGAATGACAAAGCCCAGGTGATTGCCAGCAGCAGCGGCGACAAACAGAGCTTCCAGATCGTCAATATGGATGTGCGCTTCGTGTACCGCATCGGCTTGACCGACCAGGCCGCACTCGCCGCCACCTATAACAGTGCCGATGTGCCCACGCTCATCCGAAGTACCGCCAGCCGCATCCTCGTCCACGAATTTGCCTCGCGAACCCTCGATGAATTGCTGGGTGAAGAACGCAACAACCTCGCCGATGACATTGGCAAGGCGGTGCAAGCGGACCTGAAGACACTCGACAGCGGCGTGGAAATCCTCGCCACCGTGGTGGAAGCCATTCACCCGCCTTCCGGTGCGGCCAACGCTTACCACGCGGTTCAGGCCGCACAGATTGGCGCCCAGGCGCTGATTTCCCGAGAGCGCGGCGCTGCCAGCGAGCAAACCAACCAGGCGTTGCTGCAAGCCAGCACCGCCCGCGACCAGGCCCAGGCCACGGCTCACGAAGTCAGTGCTGGCGCCCAGGCAGCAGACCTGCGCTTCAGCGCCGAACAAAAGGCCTATCAACAAGCGGGCCAGGCCTTCGTGCTGGAGCAGTACCTGAGCCAACTGAGCCAGGGCCTGGCCCACGCCAAATTACTCATTCTTGATCATCGCCTGGGCGCCAGTGGCGCACCGACCATCGATCTGCGTTCCTTTACCTTACCGGCTGACCCTGCGGTGCCGCGTAAAGCCGTTCAATAAGGAGTTCATCTGTTGAGCGCTCATTCTCACGATCACGCGGGCCATGGTCACCACCACGGCCATCATCACCACCATCACGGTGATGAACAGGAAGCCGGCCCGTTCCCTTGGCGGCGTATGGGCTGGGCGGTGTTGCTGGTGCTGTTCGCCGTCGCCGCGGCGAGCCTGGTGCAGGTGCGTTCCGGTGAAGCCACGGTGATTACCCGTTTCGGCAACCCGTCGCGGGTATTGCTGGAACCTGGCCTGGGCTGGCGCTGGCCCGCCCCGTTCGAAGCGGCGATCCCGGTGGACCTGCGCCTGCGCACCACCTCCAGCGGTTTGCAGGATGTGGGCACCCGCGATGGCCTGCGAATCATCGTGCAGGCCTACGTGGCCTGGCAGGTGCAGGGCGACCCCGACAATGTGCAGCGCTTTATGCGCGCGGTGCAGAACCAGCCGGATGAAGCGGCGCGGCAGATTCGCACCTTTGTCGGTTCGGCGCTGGAAACCACCGCCGCCAGTTTCGACCTGGCCAACCTGGTGAACACCGATGCCAGCCAGGTGCGTATTGCTGATTTTGAAGCGCAACTGCGCCAGCAGATTGATCAACAATTGCTCACTACCTACGGCGTGCGCGTGGTGCAGGTGGGCGTTGAACGGCTGACCTTGCCCTCGGTGACCCTCGCCGCCACCGTCGACCGCATGCGCGCCGAGCGCGAGACCATCGCCACTGAACGCACGGCCGTGGGCAAGCGTGAGGCGGCGCAGATTCGTTCGGCTGCCGAGCGTGATGCGCGGATCGTCCAGGCCGACGCCACGGTGAAAGCCGCCGATATCGAAGCGCAATCCCGGGTCGAAGCCGCGCAGATTTATGGCCGGGCCTACGCCGGCAATCCGCAGTTGTACAACCTGCTGCGCTCCCTCGACACCCTGGGCACAGTTGTCACACCGGGTACCAAAATCATCCTGCGCACCGACGCTGCGCCGTTCCGCGCTTTGGTGGATGGGCCGAAGGATATTCAGCCATGAGTGAGCGGGAAAGCCTCGACAGCCCGTGGATCCAGGCTGGACGGCTGACGTTCCTGGCGCTGTATGCGGTGACGGTGTTGGCCGCATTGGCATGGGCGTTTTCCAACGTGCGGCAGATCGACCCGCAGAACCGCGCCGTGGTGTTGCACTTCGGCGCGCTGGACCGGATCCAGAATGCCGGGCTGCTGCTGGCCTGGCCGCGTCCGTTCGAGCAAGTGGTGCTGTTGCCCGCAGCGGACCGGGTAATCGAGCGCCGGGTGGAGAACCTGCTGCGTTCCGATGCGGCCACCCAAGCCGACCGCGTGGCCAGTTTTGCCACGCCGCTGAGCGACGCCCTGGCCGGCTCCGGCTACCTGCTGACCGGCGATGCCGGGGTGGTGCAACTGGATGTGCGGGTCTTCTACAAGGTTATCGAGCCCTATGCATTTGTGTTGCAGGGCGATCATGTTCTGCCGGCGCTGGATCGACTGGTCACCCGCAGCGCCGTGGTGCTGACCGCTGCGCGAGACC
Organism: Pseudomonas sp. Xaverov 83; assembly: GCF_019352905.1. Taxonomy (NCBI): domain Bacteria; kingdom Pseudomonadati; phylum Pseudomonadota; class Gammaproteobacteria; order Pseudomonadales; family Pseudomonadaceae; genus Pseudomonas; species Pseudomonas sp. Xaverov 83. Next base: position 224,751 of record NZ_JAAAFU010000075.1, read on the forward strand.
TGGACACCATTCTGGTGGCGCGCCCCGAGCTGATCGGCGCCGACAACCAGGCTGCCGAACGCCGCGAACGGCTGCGCGGTGATCTGGTGCGAGGCATCAATCAACGCCTGGCCGACCTGACGTCCACCGGCCTTGGCCTGGGCATCGAAGTCACCCGGGTCGATGTGCAATCTAGCCTGCCGGGCCCGGCGGTCAACGCCTTCAACGCGGTACTGACCGCCAGCCAGCAAGCCGACAAGGCCGTAGCCAATGCGCGCACCGACGCCGAGAAACTCACCCAGACCGCCAACCAGGACGCCGACCGTGCTGTCCAGGTAGCTCACGCCCAGGCCAGCGAGCGTCTGGCCAACGCCCAGGCACAAACCGCCACCGTCGCCAGCCTGGCCCAGGTCAAAGACCCCGGCCTGCTGCTGCGCCTGTACCGCGAACGCCTGCCGAAGATTCTCGGTCAGGCCGGCTCCGTGACCACGGTTGACCCTAAAGACGATTCCCGCCTGATCATTCAGGGAGCCGAACAATGACCGCCCACGCCGCCCCGATGCTCTCATCGGCCGAACAACGCAGCGCCGCCCGGCAACTGACCCTGGCAATGCTCGCCTTGGGCTTGCTCAGCCTGGGCCTGGTATGGCGCTGGCTGGCGCCGGACCAGACCGGCGTGAGCCAACTGCTGCTGGGCGTCGCCTCGTTGCTGGTGGCCGTGCCCGTGATGCGCTCGGCCTGGTACAGCCTGCGTTATCCGAGCCTGCATGGCATCACCGACCAACTGATCGCCCTGGCCATGCTCGGCGCCTGGGCCACCGGCGACCTGCTGACCGCTGCGCTGCTGCCGATCATCATGATCTTCGGCCATGTGCTGGAAGAGCGCAGTGTCATCGGCTCCCAGGAAGCGATTCATGCCCTAGGCAAATTGACCCGCAGCCATGCGCGCCTGGTGCAGGCGGACGGGACCATTCTGGAAGTCGACAACGGCATCCTGAAGACCGGCGATATCGTCGAAGTGCGTGCCGGTGACCGGGTGCCCGCCGATGGCGTGGTGCTGTCGGGCCAGGCCAGCCTGGACACTGCGCCGATCACCGGCGAATCGGTGCCGCTGGAAGCCAGTGTTGGCGTGCAGGTGTTTGGTGGCGCGATCAACCTCGACGGCCTGCTGCGCCTGGAAGTGACCCGTACCGGCAATGAGTCGACCCTGGGCAAAGTCATCGCGCTGATGCAGAGCGCCGAACGTTCCAAACCGCCGATCACCCGATTGCTGGAGCGCTACGCCGGCAGTTATATGGTGCTGGTGCTGTTGCTGGCAGCGGTCACCTGGTTTGTCACCAATGACGCCCAGGCGATGCTCGCGGTGCTGGTGGCTGCATGCCCGTGTGCATTGGTGTTGTCGGCTCCGGCCACGGCAATTGCGGGCATTGCGGTGGCGGCGCGTCACGGCATTCTGATTCGCAGCTCGGCATTTCTCGAAGAGCTTGCAGACCTGACGTCACTGGTGGTCGACAAGACCGGCACTCTGACGTTTGGCACCCTGCGTTTGCAGTCCATCGACACCCGCGAGCCGGATCGGCAAGTGCTGCTCAACCTGGCGGCCAGCCTCGGCTCCGCCAGCAGCCACCCGGTCAGCCGGGCATTGGCGGGGTTGGCGACTCAGGAACAAATGCTGGTGCTGTCGGATATTCGCGAGCGCCAGGGCCTCGGTGTGGTCGCGCAGACCGGGCAGGGCGAAGCCGCCCTCGGTCGGCCGGAATTGTTTGAACAATTGGGCATCCCGACCACGGCAGTCCCCAACCACGATGGCCCGATTGCCGGGCTGGCGCTGAATGGGCAATTCCTCGCCTGGCTGTTGCTGGCGGACAGCGTGAAACCTGAAGCCCGCCAGGCGATGAAGGAGCTGCGTGAACTGGGCCTGGGTCGCCAACTGTTGCTGACGGGCGACCGCCAAAGCGTGGCCGACAGCCTGGCGTTGGAAGTGGGCATCAGCGACGTCGAAGCCCAGGCTTTGCCGGAAGACAAGCTCAACCGCGTGCTGGGGGAAATCGGCAGCGGCTTCCGGCCGATGGTGGTGGGCGACGGGATCAACGATTCCCTGGCGCTCAAGGCGGGTGTGGTCGGCGTGGCGATGGGCGCGGGCGGGGCGGATATCGCCTTGGCGTCGGCGGATGTGGTGCTGATCGGTAGCGACCTGCGGCGCTTGGGTACCTGTGTGCGCTTGAGTCGCCAGTGCCGGCACACGTTGCAGGTCAATGTGATCATCGGCCTGGGCTGGACGTTGGCGATCGTGGTGTTCGCCGCATTTGGCTGGCTGGGCGCGGCGGGAGCGATGATTGCGGCGGTGTTGCACAACCTCAGTACGCTGCTGGTGCTGGGTAATGCGGGGCGTCTGTTGCGGTTCCAGGAGCCGTTATTGAAACTCGAGGAATAAATTTTTCAGTCTCGCTGTAACGCCATGGGGGGACCTCACTCTAGTGCTATGTCGAGACTGAACAATCCGTTCAGACCGACTCCACTACCGATCATGAGGAATACACAATGAACATCAAATCCGCTGCTGCTGGTGCCGCCCTCGCTATCGCCGCTGCTGGCATGTTTGCCGGTGTTGCCACTCAGGTGCAGGCAGCAGACGCCCAGGTCCATTGCTATGGCGTCAACGCCTGCAAAGGCCAGAACGACTGCAAAACCAAAGACCACGCCTGCAAAGGCATGGGTTCTTGCAAAGGCCAGGGCTTCCTGTCGATGAGCAAAGCGATGTGCGATCAGAAAGGCGGCAAAGTCGGCGAGTAACCGGCAACCGAGTGCAACCGCAGCGGGCACCCCCTCCGCTGCGGACACTTTCCCCAGGAGTGTTTTTATGTCCGCTTCCCTTCCGAGTCTGGGTTACGGCCTGGGTTTACGCAGCGAGTACTACCAGCAGATCCTTGAACAATCGCCGGCCGTGGATTGGTTCGAAGTGATCTCCGAGAATTATCTGGTGCAGGGCGGCAAGGCCCTGTACTACCTGGACGCGATAGCCGAGCGTTATCCCCTGGTGATGCATGGTGTGTCCCTGTCCATTGGTGGACCCCATGCCCTCGATACCGATTACCTGAAACAACTCAAGCAACTCTCCGAGCGCATCCAGCCGGCTTGGGTTTCCGACCACTTGTGCTGGAGCCGCGGCAACGCGCACCAGTTGCATGACCTGCTGCCGCTGCCATACACCGAAGAAAGCCTGTACCACGTCGCCGGTCGCGTCCGGCAGGTGCAGGATGTGTTGCAGCGTCCCTTCGTGCTGGAAAACGTCTCCAGCTATGTGCGCTCCAAGGCGGATGAGTTTACCGAGTGGGAATTTCTCAACGCCCTGACCCATCTCACCGGCTGCCAGCTGCTGCTGGATGTGAATAACGTCTACGTCAGTTCACGCAATCATGGGTTCGACGCCTGGGAATTTATCCGCAACCTGCCGCCCGAAAGCATCCGCCAATTGCACTTGGCCGGGCATATGGATTACGGCGACTACGTGATCGACACGCACGACCATCCGGTATGCGATCCCGTGTGGGCGCTGTATCAGCAGACCCTGGAGCATCTTGGGCCGGTCTCGACCTTGCTGGAGCGCGATGACCATTTCCCGCCGTTCCAGGAACTGCTCGACGAGCTGAGCAAGGCCCGTGACCTGGGCGCGAGCGCGTTGGACAGGAGAGCGTTATGCGCCTGATCGATTGGCAGTTGGCCTTTGAACAGCACTTGCTGGCCGAGACGTCCACTGCCAGCAACAGCTTCAGTGCCACCTTGATCGGCGGCCCGACCCTGGATGTCGAGACGGGCCTGGCGATTTACCACAACGCCTATCACGCACGGTTGCAGGAAGTGCTGCGCGATGACTTCAGCGCCGTCTGGTATTGGCTGGGGGACGATGAGTTTGCGCAGTTGGGTTCGGCCTATATCCGGCGTTACCCCTCGGCCCATTACAGCCTGCGTTGGTTCGGCGAGCGGTTCCCCGGGTTTATCGTTGAACATTATGCCGAGCAGGGCGCTCCGCTGGCCGAGCTGGCGCGGCTGGAATGGGCCTTCACCCTGGCCTTTGATGCACCGCAAGGCGAGCCGTTGACCCTGCAAGACATGGCAACGCTGCCGCCTGAAGATTGGCCCGGGTTGCACGTGCAGCTCGCACCTTCGGTGCAGCAGGTGACGTGTGATTTCAACAGCCTGGGTATCTGGCGTGCCAGCAAGGGCGAGTGGGACTTTCCCGGCAGCGAGGCCTTGCCGTTGGCGCAGGTCTGCCTGGTCTGGCGCCATCAGAATGTTTGCCAGTACCGCAGCCTGGAAGCGGCTGAAGCCGGCGCGCTGACCGGCATGGTCACCAGCGGCTGGAGTTTTTCCGAACTGTGTGCCGAGTTGGCAGTCACTTACCAAGAGGGCGCGCCATTGCAAGCGGTTACCTGGCTGAAACAGTGGGTCCAGGAGGGTTTGCTCCAGCGGCGGGCACCATAGAAAAGGGCTATTGTTTCGATAGCCTGCTAATTTTTCCGTGGATGGTCTACCCTCATTTCAGACGTCTGAAACAAGGGGGGACTACTCATGCTCGCGCAACTTCCACCGGCCTTACAGAATCTTCAGCTACCGCTGCGTCTTCGACTCTGGGACGGCCATGAATTCAACCTGGGCCCGGATCCCAGCGTCACCATTGTGGTCAAGGACCCCATGATGGTTTCAAAGCTTAGCCATCCGACACTCGATTCATTGGGCGAAGCCTTCGTCGAGGGCAAATTGGAGCTGGAAGGCTCCATTTCCGAAGTGATCAGGGTCGTTGACGAGCTGAGTCATGCCTTGGTTGATGACGACGAGGACACCCGTCCGGTGCGCTCGATCCACGACAAGGCCACCGACGCAGCGGCTATTTCCTACCATTACGACCTGTCCAACGAGTTCTACCAGCTGTGGCTGGACCGTGACATGGCCTATTCCTGCGGGTATTTCGAGACCGGCAGTGAATCCCTCGATCAAGCCCAACAAGACAAATTCCGCCACCTGTGCCGCAAACTGCGGCTGCAGCCGGGGGAGTATCTGCTCGATGTGGGCTGCGGTTGGGGCGGGCTGGCGCGCTATGCCGCGCGGGAATTCGGGGTCAAGGTGTTTGGTATCACCCTGAGCAAGGAACAGCTGGAGCTGGCCCAAGAGCGGGTGAAAGCCGAAGGCCTGGAAGATCAGGTAGAGCTGACGCTGCTGGACTACCGCGACTTGCCCCAGGATGGCCGGTTCGACAAGGTGGTGAGCGTGGGGATGTTTGAACACGTTGGCCACGCCAACCTGGCGGAGTACTGCAAGATTCTCTACGGCGCGGTGCGTGAGGGCGGCCTGGTGATGAACCACGGCATTACCGCCAAGCACACCGATGGCCGGCCTGTGGGCCGTGGCGCCGGGGACTTTATCGAGCGCTATGTGTTTCCCAATGGCGAGCTGCCGCACCTGGCGATGATGACCGCCGAGATCAGCGAAGTCGGGCTGGAAGTGGTCGACGTCGAAAGCCTGCGCCTGCATTACGCGCGCACGCTGGACCATTGGAGCGAGCGCCTGGAAGATAACCTGGAGGCGGCGGGCAAGATGGTGCCGGAGCAGGCCTTGCGCATCTGGCGCCTGTACCTGGCCGGCTGCGCGTATGCGTTTGCCAGGGGCTGGATCAACCTGCACCAGATTCTGGCGGTGAAACCCCATGCCGATGGTAGCCATGAGCTGCCGTGGACGCGGGATGACCTTTACCAGTAAGCAATGGTACCGGTGATCTAAATGTGGGAGCGGGCTTGCTCGCGAAGGCGTTGTATCAGAAACACATTCAGTGACTGACACCCCGCTTTCGCGAGCAAGCCCGCTCCCACATTGGGTTCGGTGCAAGCCTTACAAAATTGGGGAAATAAGCCGCGCGACCCGCATGCCCAGTTGTTGCAGGCGGTGGGTCTGGCGGTTTTCTTCCTGGCTGATTTCATGAGCCAGGGCGAAGTCTTCCAGCAGCATGTGCTCTACCTGGCTGGCGAAGGCCTCATCAACGGTCAGCAACATCACTTCGAAATTCAGCCGGAATGAACGGTTATCCAGGTTCGCACTGCCGATGGCGCTGATTTCACTGTCCACCAACACCACTTTCTGATGCAGGAACCCCGGCGTGTAGCGGAAGACCCGCACGCCCGCGCGCACTGCTTCGATCGCATACAGGCTGGAGGCGGCGTAGACGATGCGGTGGTCCGGCCGTGACGGCAGCAGCAGGCGCACGTCGACACCGCGCAATACCGCCAACCTCAACGCCGCAAACACCGCCTCATCAGGAATGAAATACGGGCTGGTGATCCACACCCGCTCGGTCGCCGCATGAATCGCCTCGACGAAAAACAGCGAGCAGGTTTCGTAGGGATCCGCCGGGCCGCTGGCGAGTAATTGGCAGAGCACGCCGTCGTCCGGGTAGGTATCCGGCAGCAGCAGCGGCGGCAACTCACGCGCGGCCCAGAACCAGTCTTCGGCAAAGGATTCCTGCAAGCACGCCACCACCGGGCCGCTGACTTGCACATGGGTGTCACGCCACGGTGCCAGAGGTGGTTTCTTGCCCAGGTATTCATCGCCGACGTTATGCCCGCCGACAAACCCGGTAATGCCGTCGACCACCACGATCTTGCGGTGGTTGCGGAAGTTGACCTGGAAGCGATTGAGCCAGCCGCTACGCGTGGCGAATGCCTTGACCTGCACCCCGGCGTCCCGCAGTGATTGCACATAACGATGGGGCAGGGCATGGCTACCGATACGGTCATACAAGACGAAAATCGACACGCCTTCGGCGGCCTTTTCCTTGAGCAAGGTGTGCAGTTGGCGGCCGAGCTCGTCGTCATGAATGATGAAGAACTGGAACAGCACGGCGGTTTTTGCCGAGCGGATCGCCTCGAAAATCGCGCTGAAGGTGGCCTCGCCATTGATCAACAAGCGCACCTGGTTGTTCGCCAGGCAGGGCATGCGCCCCAGCTTGGGCATGGCCCGTAGCGAAGCGTAGGCCTGGGAGTTGCGCGCGGCCAATGCCTCTTCAACCCATGGGCGCCAGTTCAGCTCGGTGATCGCCTTGTGCATTTCCTGGTTGGCCTGGCGCCGCGCCTGAATGTAGGCGTCGAAAGTGCTCCGGCCAAAGATCAGGTAGGGAATCAGCGTCAGGTAGGGGATGAACATCAGCGACAACGCCCAGGCAATCGAGCCTTGGGCGGTCCTGACGGTCAGCACCGCATGGATGGCGGCGAGGGTGCCCAGAAAATGCAGGGTGGCAATGAAATAGGCGAGCAGGTGCGGGCCAAAGAAATCCATGGACAACGGTACTCCTGACGAACAAGTGCCTAACAGACCATGTTCGGCCCCGAATGTCGCTATTTTATTTGCTGTGCAACACTGGCGCTTTTGCGGCGTCTAACGCCGACAATTGCCCAGGAGTTACCCGATGAGTGCTCGTCTGCTTGGTTTGGCCATGGTTGTTGGTTTAACGCTGCCCGTGGCGGCGCAAGCGCAGATGCTGGCGCCGGGCTTGTGGGAACTGACCACCAGCAACATGAAGGTCGATAACCAGGACCTGCCGGACTTGTCGCTGATCCTCGGTCAGCTCAAGCAACAGATGACCCCGGAACAACGCGCGATGCTTGAGAAGCAAGGCATCACCATGGCCGGCAAAGGCGTCCAGGTGTGCCTGACTCCAGCCCAGGTGGCGTCCGATTCCATCCCGTTGACGGACCCGCAATCGGGTTGCAAACAGCAGGTGACGGACAAGACCGGCAACCAGTGGAAATTCCGCTTCAGCTGCCCGAAAGCCCAGGGCACTGGCGTGGCGACGTTCCAGAGCCAACAGGAATTCACCACCACGGTGAACGGCACCTTCAACGCTACCGGCGTTCAGCAGAAGGGCAGCCTGGACACCCACGCGCAGTGGTTGGGCAGCGACTGCGGCACCGTCAAACCGCGCGCTTAACTGAGAGGTACCCCGATAGAATTGTGGGAGCTGGCTTGCCTGCGATAGCGGTTTATCAGTGCCAATCAGGTTGACTGGCACACCGCAATCGCAGGCAAGCCAGCTCCCACAGTGATTGGGGTGCCAACTCATAGCTCTCTTCAACGCTGGAAGTGCAGCGGCAGTCCTTGGCAACTGTCGTGCACGCGCCCGTCGTGCCAGGCCAGGTGGCCGGAGACCAGGGTGGTGTTGACGCTGTGCCGGAAGCTGCGCCCGGCAAAGGGCGTCCAGCCGCAACGGGCCATAATCGGCTGGCTGCTGACGGGCTTGCCTTGGGGTTCGGGTTTGATCAGCACCAGGTCGGCCCAATAGCCTTCCCGCAGGTAGCCACGGTCGGGGATCGCAAACAGGTCAGCAACGCGATGGCTGGTTTTCGCCACCAGAGTAGTCAGCGGCAGCAGGCCGTCAGCCACCAATTCCAGCAGCGCCGGCAGGGCGTGTTGCACCAGCGGCAAGCCTGACGGCGCCTCACGATACGGCAGCTGTTTTTGCGCCCAGGTGTGCGGCGCATGGTCACTGCCAATTACATCCAGACGATCACTCAACAATGCCAGGCGCAGGGCGTTGCGGTCGGCGCGTGTCTTGATGGCCGGGTTGCATTTGATCTGGTGGCCGAGGTGCGCGTAGTCGCGGTCATCGAACAAGAGGTGATGCAGGCACACCTCCGCCGTGATGCGTTTTTCCGCCAGAGGTTTGTCTTCGAACAGCACCAACTCCCGGGCGCTGGTGATGTGCAACACATGCAGGCGCGTGCCATGCCGCTTGGCCAGTTCCACCGCCAAAGACGACGAGCGATAGCAGGCTTCGGCATCGCGAATCAGCGGATGAGCCACAGCAGGAATGTGCTCGCCGAAGCGCTCGCGCATCCGTTGCTCGCTGGCCTGGATGCTGGGCGTGTGCTCGCAGTGGGCCAGGAGAATGGTCGGCACCTCGGCGAACAGGCGTTCGAGAATCTTCGGGTCATCCACCAGCATATTGCCGGTAGAGGCGCCCATGAACACTTTCACACCGGCGACTTCGCGGGGGTCCAGCGCGGCCACGATGTCGAGGTTGTCGTTGCTCACCCCAAAGTGAAAGCCATAGTTGGCCACCGAATGCAGGGCCGCGCGGCGCTTCTTGTCGGCCAGGGCGTCCAGGTTCAACGTCGCCGGGTTGGTGTTGGGCATGTCCATGAAACTGGTGATGCCACCGGCCACCGCCGCGCGGGATTCACTGTAGAAGCTGCCTTTGTCCGGCGCGCCGGGTTCACGGAAGTGCACCTGGTCGTCGATCATCCCCGGCAGTAACCACTGGCCTTGGGCGTCGATTTCCACGGTGGCGTTTGCGTTGTCGATGCTGCTGGCGATCTTCTCGATACGGCCATTGGCGACCAGCAGGTCAGCCTCGAATTCCTGGCCTTCGTTCACCAGGCGGGCGTTGCGGATCAGCAGGCGGCTCATGGTCAAAACTCGTTTTGCAGGGCTTTGTAACCCAGCACCAGGTCGACGTTGGTGCGCGCCACGTCTTCGGAAAACTCCGAAGCGCTGACACTCACCGGCGGAAACTGGGACAGGTCGGTGTTGGGGCCGATGCGGGTGGTGGAAGGCACGTAGAACGCGGCGGGCAAATCGCGGCCATCGACCACCGAGTTGTGCCGCACCACGCAGCCGTCGCCGACGACGCAGTTGAACAGCACGCTGTTGAAGCCGATGAAGACCCGGTCGCCGACGGTGCACGGGCCATGAACGATGGAACGGTGGGCGATGGAGGTGAACTCGCCGATGTTCACGGCGGCGCCGGATTTGGAGTGGATCACCACGCCGTCCTGGATATTTGAATTGGCGCTGATGGTGATCGGGTCCATGTCGCCATTGGCGTCGACTTCGTCGGCGCGGATCACCGCGTAAGGGCCGACAAACACGTTTTCGCCGATGATGACCTTGCCGCAGATGATTGCGGTTTTGTCGACGTAGGCCGATTCGGCAATCACGGGCAGATCACCGGAAGGGTTCTTGCGGATCATGGGGCAGGCTCCTGGAGGGGCGCAGTGAGGATGTGTACGTGGCGGCCGTCGATGGCGTTGTAGAAACAGGTGGGTCGCCCGGTGTGGCAGGCCGGGCCTTGCTGGTCGACGATCAGCAACACGGCGTCGCCGTCGCAATCCAGGCGCGCCTCCACCAGCAGTTGCCAGTGGCCGGAGGTTTCGCCTTTGCGCCACAACTGCTGGCGCGAGCGGGACCAGTAGCAGACCTGCCCGGTGGCCAGGGTTTCGTCGAGGGCCTGGCGGTTCATCCAGGCCAGCATCAACACCTCGCCGCTGCCGTGTTGCTGGGCGATGGCGGCGATCAGGCCATCGCTGTTCCACGGCAGGGCGTCGAGCACGCGTTCGAGTGGAAAGCGGCTGCCGATGGCAGCCTTTTCCAGGTCGAGCATGCTCAGCTTCATGGCTTGCTCAGGGCCGCGCACAGGGTGTTGAGGTTGTATTCGAACAGGCCGGTAAAGGTGCTGGCCGGGCCTTCTGATGCCAGGGCGTCCGAGTACAGCGTGCCACCGATTTGCGCGCCACTTTCGTCCGCGATCTGCTTGAGCAGGCGCGAGTCCTTGATGTTTTCCATGAACACGGCCTTGACCTTGTCCTTGCGGATCTGGGTGATCAGCTTGGCGACTTCAGCGGCGGACGGTTCACGTTCGGTGGACAAACCTTGAGGCGACAGGAACTCGATACCGTAGGCCTGGCCCAGGTAACCGAAGGCGTCATGGGAGGTCACGATGCGACGGTTGCCCGGTGGCAAGGCGCCGAACTTGGCTTTGGCTTCCGCCAGCAGGCGATAGATTTCTTTCAGGTATACCTGGCTGTTGTGCTCATAGTCCGCCTTGTTGGCCGGGTCGGCAGCGATCAGCGCCTTGGTGATGTTGTTCACGTAGATCACGGTGTTGGCCAGGTTGTGCCAGGCGTGTGGGTCGGGAATGGTCTCGCCGTCTTCTTCCATGGTGTGGGACAGCACGCCTTTACTGGCGGTGACCACGGTGGCCTTGGTTTCGGTGCTGGTGACCAGGCGATCCAGCCACGGCTCGAAGCCCAGGCCGTTCTTGATGATGACCTTGGCCTTGAGCAGGGCCTTGGCATCGTCTGGCGTCGGTTCGTAGGTGTGGGCGTCAGCATCGGGGCCGACCATGTTGCTGATCTGGATATGATCGCCACCGACCTGGTGGGTCATGTCCTCAAGAATACTGAAGCTGGTAACCACCTGAAGCTTGTCGGCAGCCTGGGCCGTCGCGAACGACAGCGGCAGCAACACACTGAACAGCACGAGTAGAGCGCGCATCGGGAAACACCTCATTGGGATGTAAGCAAAGGCGGGCGGCGCAGCAAGCCGTGCACCGGACCGAAGACCACGGACAGCAGGTACAAGCCGCCAGCCACCAGCACAATCGCCGGGCCGCTGGGCAGCGAGTAGTAGAACGACAGCAACAAGCCAAGCCACACCGACAGGCATCCCAGCACTGCCGATATGGCGATCAACACCGGCAGGCGCCGGCTCCAGAAACGTGAAGCAATCGCCGGCAACATCATCAGGCCGACCACCATCAAGGCGCCGATGGCCTGGAAGCCGATCACCAGATTAAGCACCACCAGCGTCAGGAACAGGCCATGGGCCAGTGGGCCGAGGCGGCTGACGGTTTGCAGGAACAGCGGGTCGAGGGTGTCCAGCAGCAGCGGTTTGTAGATCACCACCATGGCGATCAGGCTGAAGCCCGAGACCCAGAGCATGCCGGTGAGGGTCGGGCCATCGACCGCCAGGGCCGAGCCGAACAGCAGGTGCAGCAGGTCCAGGCGCTTGCCGGCGAGGCCAAGAATCAGCACGCCGCTGGCCAGGGAGATTGGGTAGATGGCGGCGAGGCTCGCGTCTTCCTTAAGGCCCGTGCGGCGGGTGATCCAGGCGGCGAGGCCGGCCATGCTCAGGCCGGCGCCCAGGCCACCGATGGTCAGCGCGGGCAGGCTCAGCCCGGCAAACCAGAAGCCCAGGGCGGCGCCGGGGAGGATGCCGTGGGACACCGCGTCACCGATCAGGCTCATGCGACGCAGGATCAGGAACACTCCCAGCGGCGCCGTGCTGCATGCCAATACCAGCCCGCCGACGAGGGCGCGGCGCATGAAAACGAAGTCGAGAAACGGCATCCACAGGTGAGCGGCGAAGTGCATCAGGCCACCTGCATGTGTGACTGGGGGCGGATCAGCTCTTTGCTTGAGCCGAACACGCAACCGCTGCTTTTGATCTGCACCACTTGCTGGGTGTGTTGGCGGACCGAGCCGAGGTCATGGCACACCACGACCACCGTGCGGCCTTCATCGTGCCAGGCATGGATGTGTTTCCAGCACAGCGCCTGGCCGTCTTCGTCGAGGGCGGCGTGGGGTTCGTCCAGCAGCAATATCGGGGACTCGGCCAAACTCATGCGGGCGAGCAGGGCGCGTTGCAGTTCGCCACCGGACAAGGCCATCAACGGCCGATGCTCCAGGCCACTGAGGCACCAGTCTTCGAGTACGGCGCTCAGGCGTTCGGTGCGTTGTTGCGGGGTTTGCTTGTTGCCCCAGAAGCCGGCGGCCACCAACTCTTGCAAGCTGATGGGGAACTGGCGGTCGAGGTTCTGTTGTTGGGGCAGGAACGACAGGCCACCACGGCGTGGAACCTCAATCGTCACTTTCCCGGCCAAGGGCTTCTGCAAGCCGGCGATGACTTTCAGCAGGCTGCTTTTGCCGGTGCCGTTGGCGCCGATGATGCCGGTGAGACTGCCTTTTTCCAGGGTGAAATCGACGGCAGGGGTCAGTGGTTGGCCGGGGGCGCCCCAGCGCAAAGCGGTGCAGGTGATCATTCGGAAGGTCTCGTCCAGCGGCTTTCAGCCACGGCATCGTGCGCGTGCAGGCTTTCGGCGTGGATCACTTTCAAGTGGAAGGCAATGACCGCATCCGAGCGTTTCAAGGCGAGGTTCAGGCGGCGGGCGGCGTCTTCGCAGAACATCAGGTTCTGCCCGTTGGCCAGGGCGAAGGCTTGTTCGTCCGCGCGCTTTACGGCGGTTTGTACGGCGGTGCCAAGGGCTGCTTCGGTTTCGTCGATCAGTTGCGTCAGCGGCAGGGTTGGCTGGTCGCCTTGAAGGCGGACCTGCAACAGCGCGCTGCTGCGCTGGCTGTGGGGCGTGGCGACGATGCCGTTTGCACTGCCGAGCCAGGTCAGCACGTCTTCGTGTTGCAGCGGTGTGCCGGCGAAGTCTTCGATAAATTGCTGCTGAATCAATTGCCTGGCGAGGGCAGCCGAGCACGGGCAGGTTGAAGAGTAAGTAACGTCAATTTTTAGTTCCACGTGGAACATCTGGTTTTCCAGGCGGGCTTCGATGCTCACCGGGTAGCTTTTCCACCCGGCCAACGGGCTGACCAACGCCGGGCGTTTTAGCAGCAGATCCGTATGAATCCGCAGGTAGGCATTTGTGGATAAACCTTCATGACTGTCGAGAAAACGTTGCAATACACTGCGCAGCAGTGCTGGCGTAAGCGGCTGCTGTTCAAGCATCTCCAGCGCCAGATAAAGCCGAGACATATGAATGCCACGCGCTTCGCCGTCGTCCAGGCTGACGCCTGCATCGGCCTTGGCGCTGAGGCGCTGGCCGTCGATCTGAATGGGCAGGGCAATGCCGCACATGCCCACCCAATCCAGCGGCAAGGCTTGGCGTGAAGCCTGCGCGGCGATATCGGGCAGAGTCAGCGCGTTCATGAGCAGTCCATCGTTGGAAATAAAAAGACATGTTATATTATTACAATTGAATCGACGAAAGTTTTTCTGCTCTGTCTTTTATTCAGTCATGTCGAGTACGGACGCTCCTTTATTTGCGGTGTAAGTCATGCACAGACGTCAACTCCTCAACCTGCTGCTGGCCAGCGCGGTGTTCACCCTGCCCTTTGGTGTATCTGCCGCGCAGATCCGCAATGCACGGTTGTGGCGCTCGGATAACAAGCTGCGGCTGGTGCTGGATCTCAGTGGCCCGGTGCAATACAAGACCTTCACCCTGACCGCGCCGGAGCGGTTGATCATTGATTTGAGCGGCGCGAAGTTGACCGGGGATTTCAGCCAACTGGCCCTGACCAACAGCGGCATTACCTCGATTCGCTCGGGGCACTTTGGCCAGGGTGATACGCGGATCGTGCTGGATTTGAAGGCGCCGATGCAGCTCAACAGCTTTCTGCTGCCGCCGCAGGATGGCCAGGGCCACCGCCTCGTGCTGGACCTGACAACTGCCACTCATGCGCCTATGCAAATCGCTGCGGCACCGGCCGCGTTGGCTGCCCCCGTGCCGGCGCCGGTGGACAAAGCGCATCCGAAACGCGACATCATCGTAGTGGTCGACCCCGGCCATGGCGGTAAGGACCCTGGTGCAATCGGCTCCAAAGGCCAGCGTGAAAAAGACGTGGTGCTGTCCATCGCCCAATTGCTGGCCAAGCGCTTGAAGCGTGAGAAGGGCTTCGATGTGAAGCTGGTGCGCAACGACGATTTCTTCGTGCCGCTGCGTAAACGCGTGGACATCGCCCGTCAGCACAAGGCCGACATGTTTATCTCGGTGCATGCCGATGCGGCGCCACGGCTCACGGCGTCAGGCGCTTCTGTCTATGCGTTGTCTGAAGGCGGCGCGACGTCCGCCACCGCGCGGTTCATGGCACAACGGGAGAACGGTGCCGACCTGCTGGGCGCCACCACCTTGCTCAACCTCAAGGACAAAGACCCGATGTTAGCCGGCGTCATTCTCGACATGTCGATGAACGCCACCATCGCCTCCAGCCTGCAACTGGGCAGCTCGGTGCTGGGCAGCCTGCAAAGCATCACCTCGCTGCATCAAAAACGCGTGGAACAGGCCGGCTTTGCGGTACTCAAGTCACCGGACGTGCCGTCGATCCTGGTGGAAACCGGGTTTATCTCCAACACCCAGGACGCCCAGCGGCTGGTCACCGCACGCCATCAACAGGCGGTGGCAGACGGTTTATTTGAAGGGCTGAAAAACTACTTCCAGAAGAACCCGCCGATGAACAGCTACATGGCCTGGGTTCAGGAACAGAAGAATGGCCAGGTCTAACAGCCAGTAATCCGGCTGCAGGTGAATTTGGCGCTGGCTCCACCAGAACTGGAAAACCGATTGATGGTGGTCCAGCCCACTCGCCGCGTGTAGCCCACCCACGCCTCACCATCGGATGCCAACCCGGTAAAGAACGTCAGCTGCCCGTAGCGGCTGTTGGTCTGTGCCCAGTAGCGTTTGCCGATCACCTCGAAACCCCGCAAATACGTGGTGCTGCCCGCCGTCGCGACGCTGTAGGCATTGCCCTGCGCGTCGACGCACGCCAGCAGGTTGGCGCTGCGGGTGCAGTTGGCCAGCAGGCTGGGCACCTGGGCGTTGGCCAGGCTCGCCACCATCAGCAACACAGCGCACAACAGGTATTTCATAGAGGTTCTCGGGGCGTTTTCGCCTGCCAGCATTGCGCCCTTCGTCGTTACGAGCAAGGGGGATTGGCTTATTTGCATTGTTATACTATAACATTAAAAAACAGCCTGACCCGTGAACCACCTCCAATGACCGAACAAGACCTTCTCGCCCAACCCTCCGCCGACTACATGAATGAAGCCCAGCAAGGTTTCTTCCGCGAGCTGTTGCTGGCCCAGCGCAATGAGCTGCAAGTGCGCATCGACGCTGAATTCATGGTGCTGCGCGAACAGGAACCCAACAGCGATCCCGCCGATGTGGGCAGTGCTGAAGAACAGCGCCAATGGCAACTGCGCCTGCTGGAGCGCGAAAAGAAGCTGTTGGACAAGATCGACGAGGCCTTGGAGCACCTGGCCCGAGGCGAATACGGCTGGTGCCGTGAAACCGGCGAGCCCATCGGCCTCAAGCGCCTGTTGCTGCGCCCCACGGCCACCCTGTGTATCGAAGCCAAAGAACGTGAAGAGCTGCGCGAACGCCATCAACGGGCGATTTGACCGGCCAACCCTGATGAGGAATACCTGATGCCCAATCGTCTCCCCGTTACTGTGCTGTCCGGATTCCTCGGCGCCGGTAAAAGCACGCTGCTCAACTACGTCCTGCGCAACCGCGAAAACCTGCGGGTGGCGGTGATCGTCAACGACATGAGCGAAATCAACATCGATGGCAGTGAGGTCCAGCGCGACGTCACCCTCAATCGCTCCGAAGAAAAACTGGTGGAGATGAGCAACGGCTGCATCTGCTGCACCTTGCGCGAAGACTTGCTGGAGGAAGTCGGAAAGCTCGCCAAGGAAGGTCGGTTCGATTACCTGCTGATTGAATCCACCGGCATCTCCGAGCCGTTGCCGGTGGCGGAAACCTTCACCTTTCGCGATGAGGAAGGCCAGAGCCTGGCGGATATCGCTCGGCTCGACACCATGGTCACCGTGGTCGACGGCATGAACTTTCTGCTCGACTACCAGGCTGCCGAAAGCCTGGCGTCGCGGGGCGAAACCCTGGGTGAAGAAGACGAACGCTCGATCACCGACCTGCTGATCGAGCAGATTGAATTCGCCGACGTGATCCTCATCAGCAAGATCGACCTGATCAGCAGCAGTGAGCGTCAGGAGCTGATGGCGATCCTGGAGCGCCTGAATGCCCAAGCGGAAATCATCCCGATGGTCATGGGCGAAGTGCCGCTGGCGAAGATCCTCAACACCGGTCGTTTCGACTTCGAACGCGCGTCCCAGGCACCCGGATGGTTGCAGGAATTGCGTGGCGAGCATGTGCCGGAAACCGAGGAATACGGCATCGCTTCCACCGCGTATCGCGCCCGCCGCCCATTCCATCCGCAGCGTTTTTTCGACTTTATCGACCGGCCTTGGGTGAATGGAAAACTGCTGCGCTCCAAGGGCTTTTTCTGGCTGGCCAGCAAACACCAGGACGCAGGCAGTTGGTCCCAGGCCGGCGGCCTGATGCGCCATGGTTTCGCCGGACGCTGGTGGCGTTTCGTGCCAAAAACCCAGTGGCCGCAGGACGAGGAGGGTGTCGCCGCGATCATGAACAACTGGCAGCCGAGTACCGGCGATTGCCGCCAGGAACTGGTGTTTATCGGCCAGAACATCGACTTCGCGCAGATGACCGCCGAACTGGACGCCTGCCTGCTCACTGACGATGAAATGGCCACAGGCGTCGAAGGCTGGCGCTTGTTGGCTGATCCCTTTGGCCCTTGGTTCGAAGAGGCTGCCTGATGCTGGCACCGACCCTGAAACTGCGCCCGGTGATTCGCCAGACTCACGGTGAAACCCCGGCCGTGCTCACCGATATCCTTGAAGATGGCGTGAATCTCGCGGTGTGGCAGCGTCAGTTGCCGCTGCACATCGCCGAGTTCGGCGCGTTGCTGGTAGCGCTCAATGAGCCGTTGGCCGAGTCGCTGGTGGTTGAGTTGAACAGCGAAGACACCGAGCCGAACCTGCAGGACTTCGCGTCAGGTAGCCGCGACCTTGAAGGTTACGAAGGCTTTATCGCCGATGTGTCGTGGCTGGTCAGCGCCTTTGCCTGTTTGCTGGGCGCCAAGCGCATCGGCGTGCGCCTGCGGCTGCTGGACAAAGCGATGTGCCCGCGTTTTCACGTGGACCATGTGCCGGTGCGGCTGATCACCACTTACGCCGGTATCGGCAGCCAGTGGTTGCGCGAAGGCGTGATGGAGCGGCGGCACCTGAGCCAGGCGAGCGCGGAGCCGGAAGCGCGCATTGAGCAAATCCACTGCGGTGAAGTGGCGTTGCTCAAGGGCGAAAAATGGCACGGCAACGAAGGCTTTGGCCTGATCCACCGTTCCCCGCAACTGCAAGCGGATGAGCGACGCTTGATTCTGACGCTGGATTGGTTGGCGTAACCGGGTAGGATCAAAGCTCTCTACACGGTCTGAATGATGTCCACCATGCTGCAGAACATTCCTACCCACGTGATTGCCGGGCCCTTGGGCGCCGGCAAGACCAGCCTGATCAAGCACCTGCTGGCCCAGCGCCCGGCCAACGAGCGCTGGGCGGTGTTGATCAACGAGTTCGGGCAGATTGGCCTGGATGCCGCGTTGCTCACCCGTGATGACGACGGTATTGCCCTCGGTGAAGTGGCGGGTGGTTGCCTGTGTTGCGTCAACGGTGCGCCGTTCCAGGTAGGACTGGGCCGTTTGTTGCGTAAGGCCAAGCCCGACCGGCTGTTTATCGAGCCGTCCGGGTTGGGGCATCCGGCTCAACTGCTCAAGCAATTGCGGGAAGCGCCCTGGCAGCAAGTGCTGGCGGTGCAGCCGTGCGTGCTGGTACTGGATGCCCAGGCGTTGGCGGCGGGCAAGCCATTACCTGATGCCCAACGTGAGGCATTGGCCAGCGCCGGGCTGTTGGTATTGAACAAGAATGAAGCCCTAAGTGATGCGCAGCGCCTGGTGATTCAAGGGCAATTGCCTGACCGGCCGATCTATTGGACTCAGCAGGCGCATCTACCCCTGGCGCAACTGCCGGGTTTGAACGCTCAAGCCGCAGCGGCTGTGGATAACTTCGAGGTGCCCAAAGGCGTGGGGCAAATGCCGGCCATCTGGACTGATCCGTCGGCGCCGATTTGCCTGAGTCAGGGCCAGGAGGGTGGCTGGAGCATTGGTTGGCGCTGGCATCCAAGCCAGCAATTCGACCGGCAGCGCTTGCAGCAATGGCTGGCGTTGCTGGACTGGCGGCGGGCAAAACTGGTTATCCACAGCCTCGACGGTTGGATGTCCGCCAACGCTGTGGATAACGCCATGTTGGCCTGGTTGCCCAGTGAATGGCGCCGAGATTCGCGTATCGAATTGATCTTCAGT
Organism: Pseudomonas sp. Xaverov 83; assembly: GCF_019352905.1. Lineage (NCBI taxonomy): Bacteria > Pseudomonadati > Pseudomonadota > Gammaproteobacteria > Pseudomonadales > Pseudomonadaceae > Pseudomonas > Pseudomonas sp. Xaverov 83. The sequence goes on from NZ_JAAAFU010000075.1 coordinate 243,566, forward strand.
GAAGCGCAGGATGTTGCGCAATTACAGGACGCGTTAGCCGATTGCCGTCAGTGACGGGTCTTGCTGCTGCCATGCTCCTGGCGCCACTGGCTTAGCTCGATGATCTCGGCGCTGGGCAGTGGCGTCTTGATCTCAAACGGGTAGGGCGCCAGCTCGATTTGCGCGCTGTGGGCGCCGAACTGGGTGATGGTCCCCGGGTGCCGCGTTTCGCCGGTCACGGTGAATTCAAAGTTGTAGATCCGTGCCAAACGCCGCCGACCGCTGGCATCCTTCACAAAACCGATACGCTTCAACGCCACGGCGCCATCGAGCAGCTCAATGTCGAGCTTGGCGCAGTGCTGCTTGACCCGTTCCAGCGCCCGCTCGCGCAGGCCGTGGTTGTGCCACAGCCAGGCGGCACCGGTCGCCAGCAGCATCAGCACGAAGATATTTCCGAGGGTCAGCATTCGATGAACTCCAACAAAGTGTGGCCAGCTTAACTGCGTCTCCGGTCTGTCGTACAGGCCGCGTTTAGTCGCATACTGCGCAGCCAGAAATTCAACCGCTTTACGGAAATCCCCTGCATGAAACGTACGCCCCATCTGCTTGCGATCCAGTCTCATGTGGTCTTTGGCCACGCCGGAAACAGCGCCGCCGTGTTCCCCATGCAACGGGTCGGGGTGAACGTGTGGCCGCTCAATACCGTGCAGTTCTCCAACCACACTCAGTATGGTCAGTGGGCGGGAGAAGTGTTGGCGCCGCAGCAAATTCCTGCACTGGTGGAAGGCATCGCGGCGATTGGCGAGCTGGGCAACTGTGATGCGGTGCTCTCCGGCTACCTGGGCAGTGCGGCCCAGGGGCGGGCGATCCTTACCGGCGTGGCGCGAATCAAGGCGATCAACCCCAAGGCGTTGTACCTGTGCGACCCGGTGATGGGTCATCCGGAGAAAGGCTGCATCGTGCCCCAGGAGGTCAGCGACTTCCTGCTGGACGAAGCGGCGGCGATGGCCGACTTCCTGTGCCCCAACCAGTTGGAGTTGGACAGCTTTGCCGGGCGCAAGCCACAGTCGCTGTTCGATTGCCTGGGCATGGCCCGTGCGTTGCTGGCCCGTGGGCCGAAAGCGGTGTTGGTCAAGCACCTGGATTATCCCGGCAAGCTGCCGGACGGCTTCGAGATGCTACTGGTGACAGCCGAAGGCAGCTGGCACCTGCGCCGGCCGTTGCTGGCGTTCCCGCGTCAGCCGGTGGGCGTGGGTGACCTGACGTCGGGCCTGTTTTTGGCGCGGGTGTTGTTGGGCGACAGCCTGGTGGCGGCCTTTGAGTTCACCGCTGCAGCAGTGCACGAAGTGCTGCTGGAAACCCAGGCGTGCGCCAGCTATGAGCTGGAACTGGTGCGCGCCCAGGACCGGATTGCCCATCCGCGGGTTCGCTTTGAGGCGACGCCAATAGGGCTTTAAGGCCCGTCGGCCTTGATTTCCTGATAGCGCTTCTCCAGCTCCTGGCGAATCTGCCGGCGCTGTTGAGCCTGCACAAATCGGCGCTTGTCTTCGCTGTTCTGCGGTTGCAGCGGCGGTACGGCGGCCGGTTTGCGCTGGTCATCCACCGCGACCATGGTGAAGAAGCAGCTATTGGTATGGCGCACCGAACGCTCGCGGATGTTCTCGGTGACCACCTTGATCCCCACTTCCATCGACGTGTTGCCGGTGTAGTTGACTGAGGCCAGGAAGGTCACCAGCTCGCCGACATGGATCGGCTCGCGAAAAATCACCTGGTCCACCGACAGCGTCACCACGTAACGGCCGGCATAACGGCTGGCGCAGGCGTAGGCCACTTCGTCGAGGTATTTGAGCAGCGTGCCGCCGTGCACATTGCCTGAAAAGTTGGCCATGTCAGGGGTCATCAATACTGTCATCGACAGCTGGGCGTTTCCGGGTTCCATAGCACACTCACGGGTTGTAGGCATTGGGTGGGGAGGCACCTCTGCGGGTGCTGGAATCTTTGCAGAGCCATTCATAACGGGACGCTGGGGCCCGGCTTGCCGTCACGCCCGGGGCGATCTGTTTCCATATATTGCACCGGCTTTCTGTCGCAAGTCGCGGTGTTACCCTTCAAAAGCCCGTCTCAGGGGCAATTCTTACGATCAAGGCAGACTTTTCTTTCCGTTCATTTGGACCTTTCGGGGCGAATGCGTGGAAATGGGAAAAGCGCCAGTACCCCTCAAGGAGCCCCTCGCCATGCACGCCATCAGCTTTATCCAGGACCTGGCCGTGATCATGCTGGTGGCCGGGGTGGTGACGATCCTGTTCCATCGGCTCAAGCAGCCGGTGGTGTTGGGGTATATCGTCGCCGGCTTTATTATCGGCCCGCACACCCCACCGTTTGGCCTGATCCACGACGAAGACACCATCAAGACCCTGGCCGAACTGGGGGTGATCTTCCTGATGTTCTGCCTGGGCCTGGAGTTCAGCCTGCGCAAGCTGTTCAGGGTCGGTGCCACGGCGTTCATTGCTGCGTTCCTCGAGATCATCCTGATGATCTGGATCGGCTACGAAATCGGCCGCTGGTTCGACTGGAACACCATGGACTCACTGTTCCTGGGCGCGATCCTGGCGATTTCCTCCACCACCATCATCGTCAAGGCACTCAATGACCTGAAGATGAAAAACCAGCGCTTTGCCCAGCTGATTTTTGGCGTGCTGATCGTCGAAGACATCCTCGGCATCGGCATCATCGCCTTGCTGTCGAGCATCGCCGTCAGCGGTTCGGTCAGCTCGGGCGAGGTGTTCTCCACCGTCGGCAAGCTGTCGTTGTTCATGATCGTCGCGCTGGTGATCGGGATCTTGCTGGTGCCACGCTTGCTGGAGTACGTAGCCAAGTTCGAAAGCAACGAAATGCTGCTGATCACCGTGCTGGGCCTGTGCTTCGGCTTCTGCCTGCTGGTGGTCAAGCTGGAATACAGCATGGTGCTGGGGGCGTTTCTGATCGGCGCGATCATGGCCGAATCCCGGCAATTGTTGAAGATTGAACGCCTGATCGAACCGGTTCGCGACATGTTCAGTGCGATCTTCTTTGTTGCCATTGGTTTGATGATCGACCCGCAAATCCTCTTGCAATACGCCTGGCCGATCGCGGTGATTACCGTGGCCGTGGTGCTGGGGAAGATGTTGTCCTGCGGGCTGGGGGCGTTTATCGCCGGCAACGATGGCCGCACCTCGCTGCGGGTGGGGATGGGCCTGTCACAGATTGGCGAGTTTTCATTCATCATCGCCGCGCTGGGGATGACGTTGCAGGTCACCAGCGATTTCCTGTATCCGGTGGCGGTGGCGGTTTCTGCGATCACCACGCTGCTTACCCCGTATCTGATCCGTGGCGCTGACCCGCTGTCGCTGAAGATTGCGGCCGTGATGCCCAAGCGCATGAGCCGGGTGTTCGGGATGTATGGCGAGTGGTTGCGCAGTATTCAGCCCCAGGGCGAGGGTGCGATGCTGGCGTCGATGATCCGCAAGATCATTTTGCAGGTGGGGGTGAATCTGGCGCTGGTAGTGGCGATCTTCTTTGCCGGCAGCTTTTTCGCGGCGCGTATTGGCAGCTACCTGGAAGGCTGGATCAGCGATCCAAGCTGGCAGAAGGCATTGATCTGGGGTGGGGCGTTGCTGCTGTCGCTGCCGTTCCTGATCGCGGCGTACCGCAAGCTCAAGGCGCTGTCGATGCTGCTGGCGGAGATGAGCGTGAAGCCGGAGATGGCTGGGCGCCACACTCAGCGCGTGCGCCGGGTGATCGCCGAAGTGATCCCGATTCTTTCGCTGCTGGTGATTTTCCTGCTATTGGCAGCCTTGTCGGCCAGTATTCTGCCGACCAACAAGTTGCTGGTGCTGATCGCGGTGGTGACGGCCGCGGTGGCCGCCGTGCTCTGGCGCTGGTTCATCCGCGTGCATACGCGGATGCAGGTCGCTTTGCTGGAGACCCTGGATAACCATAAGGACACGCCGGAGCACTAAATGGGCCTGAGGTTGGGGCTGCTTCGCAGCCCAGCGCGAGCAAGCTCGCTCGCCACTACAAGCGCCCTCGGCACACCGTAGGTATCAGCTTTCCAGCCAGACGTCCCGCGCCCAGTGCCACACCGATTCCCAGGTTTCTTCGGTGACGAGTTCTTCTTCGCCGGACCACAGCACCACGGTGCCGTCTTCTTCGACGCAGTAGTAATCGTCGCCGTCCTGGCAGATCGGGATCATGCTGCGGTCAACACCGGCATCCCAAGCGTTGGCGGCAACGTCTGGCAGGTAGGTGTGGGACTGTGGGTCGGTGACGGTCACCGGCTCCAGGCTGCCGTAGACCACGTCGCTGACGGTCAGCAGGAATTCACGGAAGACGAACGGAATATCGATGAACAGTTGTTCCTCGATTTCCACCAGTTGGTCTTCGTCAGGCAGCTCCAGAGGAACCGGTACCGGTTCGTTGGCTTCACGCAATTGTTCGATAACTTCTTCCACGGCCGGGATCCTCTTGCTAGATGGCGCGGTTTATAGGGGCGTTTTATACAGTAGCTCGCTATAAGTGCAACCGTGAAATAGAAAACCCCGGACAAGTCCGGGGTTTTTGTTACTGCATACTCGAAGCGAGCAGGGATCAGCCGTTCTGGCGGATACCGGCGACCAGCCAAGGCTGGTTTTCGCCTTGTGGGCGTTCCATGTTCCAGCTTTCGCTGAACACTTCGCCCTGGTCGAAACGCGAGGTCTTCGACACGCCGCTGAAGGTCAGGGTGGCGATGGTCTTGTCGGCGCGGTCATCCACACCTTCAAGCTGCACTTTCAGGTCTTCGATGTAGGTCGACTGGAAGCCGTCGCCCAGGTCAGCACGTTCGCGCTTGAGGAACTCCAGCAATTGCGGGGTCACGAACTCGGCGATCTTGTCCATTTCGTTGGCGTCCCAGTGTTGCTGCAGGGACTGGAAGTGGCTGCGGGCCGCTTCGACGAAACGCTCTTCGTTGAACCAGGCTGGCGCGTTGATCACCGGACGAGCGGCGGCAGGAGCCGCCGAACCACCGAAGATCGAACCCATTGCAGCAGGCTTCTGCTCGAACACTTCACGCTGCATCGGCGCGCCAGCTGGAGCCATGTGCTCCTGCTGCTTGCGGCGACGGGCGGCGATAAAGCGGAAGATCAGGAAGGCGATGACCGCCATGATCAGGATGTCGAAGATCTGCATGCCCTGGAAGCCGCCGCCCATGAACATGGAGGCGAGCAGGCCACCGGCCGCGATACCGGCCAGAGGGCCCAACCAGCGCGAAGCACCGCCAGCCTTGGCAGCAGCGCCTGCGGCACCGGCCGCGCCAGCGGTCGCAGCTGCGCCGCCCATGCCGCCGCCGGATGGGGCCATTTGGCTGGTCTGGTGGCTCGGGGCCGAGCCCATGGATTTGCCGCCACCGAAGCGCTTGGCGTTGGCGTCGAGGCTCATCGTCAGGCCGATGCACAACGCCATGGCGATGCTAAGAAAACGTTTCATAAAGGGAATTCCCATTTGTGGATTGCACGCGCGCCATGTTGCACAGGTGTGATGTCAGTGGCTAGCGGCATAGTGTTTCGGGCTTTTGCGTAGGGCCAATACCGAATCGTCTGTAGGACTTAGTACAGATATTGGCCCCACCGCTGCCAAATACAAGGGCGGGGCAACATCCTTCATGTTCTGCAGTTGTTTCAGATTGCTTCGAGCTTGGCGTAGCCCATCATCAGCCACTTGCTGCCTTCGGCGAAGTTCACCTGCACCCGGGCTTGGGCGCCGGCGCCTTCGAAGTTGAGGATCACGCCTTCGCCAAAGATCGCATGCTTGACCTGCTGGCCAAGGCTGAACGGTGTTTCGGGGATTTCCGAGCCAGCGAACATGCTGCTGGAGTTCTGCTGCTGGCCGCCGCCGAATGGTCGGCTGACGCTGTTGGACAGGCGCACTTCCTGAATCAGCCCTTTCGGCACTTCACGTACGAAGCGCGAGACCTTGTTGTAGGTCTCACTGCCGTACAGGCGCCGCGTTTCGGCGTAGGTCATCACCAGGTTCTGCATGGCCCGGGTGATGCCCACATAGGCCAGGCGGCGTTCCTCTTCCAGGCGGCCGGGCTCTTCCAGGCTCATCTTGTGGGGGAACAGGCCTTCTTCCATGCCCACCAGGAACACGTACGGGAATTCCAGGCCCTTGGCGCTGTGCAAGGTCATCAGCTGGATGCTGTCTTCGTGCTCGTCAGCCTGGGTGTCGCCGGCCTCCAGCGAAGCATGGCCGAGGAATGCCGCGAGTGGCGTCAGGTCTTCGTCTTCTTCAGTGTTTTCGAACGCGCGGGCGGCGCTGACCAGTTCCTCAAGGTTTTCTACCCGGGCCTGGCCTTTCTCGCCTTTTTCCGCTTCGTGGTAGGCGATCAGGCCGGACTGCTCGATCACGGTCTGGGTCATCAGGTGCAGGGGCATTTCCATGCACTTGGCGGCCAGGTTCTCGATCAGCTCGACAAACACGCTCAACGCACCGGCCGCACGGCCGGTCAGGCCCTTGTTGGCGATCAGCAGGCGCATGGCTTCCCACATCGACACATCGCTGTGGCGTGCATGGTCGCGAATCGCCTCGACGGTCTTCTCGCCAATGCCGCGGGCCGGGATATTGATCACCCGCTCCAGCGCCGCATCGTTGCCACGACCTTCCAGCAAGCGCAGGTAGGCCATGGCGTTCTTGATTTCAGCACGTTCGAAGAAGCGCTGGCCGCCATAGATACGGTACGGAATGCGCTCGCGCAGCAAGGCCTCTTCCAGCACCCGTGATTGGGCGTTGGAACGATAAAGAATCGCGATATCGCTGCGGGCCAGGCCGGTTTTCAGGGCGCTTTCGATGGTTTCCACCACGTAGCGCGCTTCATCGTGTTCGTTGAAGGCGGCGTACAGGTTGATCGCCTCGCCTTCGCCGCCGTCGGTCCACAGCTCTTTGCCCAGGCGCCCGGTGTTGTTGGCGATCAAGGCGTTGGCGGCCTTGAGAATCCCGGCGGTGGAGCGGTAGTTCTGCTCCAGGCGAATGGTTTCGGCGTCCGGGAAGTCGTCGCTGTACTGGTAGATGTTCTCGATTTTCGCGCCACGCCAGCCGTAGATCGACTGGTCGTCGTCGCCCACCACCATCAAGCTGTCGCCGCCTTTGGCCAGCAGGCGCAACCAGGCGTACTGCACGGCGTTGGTGTCCTGGAACTCGTCCACCAGGATGTGGCGGAAACGCTTCTGGTAGTGCGCCAGCAAGCCCGGGTTGTCGCGCCACAGGTCGAGGGCGCGCAACAGCAGTTCGGAGAAGTCGATCACACCGGCGCGTTGGCAAGCCACTTCATAGGCTTCATAAATGCTGCGCATGGTCGCCAGGAACAGGTCGCCGCTGGCCTGGATATGTTGCGGGCGCAGGCCTTCATCTTTCTGGCCATTGATAAACCACTGGGCCTGACGGACCGGCCAGCGTTGTTCGTCCAGGCCCAGCTCGCGGATCACCCGCTTGACCAGGCGTTGCTGGTCGTCGCTGTCGAGAATCTGGAAGGTCTGGCTCAGGCCGGCTTCCTGCCAATGGGCCCGCAGCAGGCGGTGCGCCAGACCGTGGAAGGTGCCCACCCACATGCCGGCCGGGCTGATGCCCATCAACTGCTCGATGCGATGACGCATCTCCGCAGCGGCCTTGTTGGTGAAGGTCACCGACAGGATGGAGTGAGGCGAGGCGTTCTCGACCTGGATCAACCAGGCGATACGGTGCACCAGCACTCGGGTTTTACCGGAGCCAGCACCGGCCAGGACCAACTGACGGCCAACGGGGGCAGCTACGGCCTGGCGTTGGGCATCGTTGAGGGAGTTCAGCAAAAGGGAGAGATCATCGCGCATCGGCGCATTCTAGGGTGCCCGGGGGAGTCGGGCAAATCCCAATGCCGGATGGTCGCGGGAAAACTTCAGGGCCTGCACTGGATAAGGCAACAATCTATTCACGGTGATGACCGGTCGGTCATCGCCCACAGCCCGCGCCCTGTCTCACTCAAGCTGTCTGGCTCCAAGGTTTGCGCCTGATTATCGCGCTGTTTTTATGACGTGGAGCAGTTTGGCCCGAGCGTTTGCTTGTGTATGCTCCGTCGACGTTTCGGGCTCACCATTATAAGAACACTGCCTATGACCCTTAGCATTGACCTGGCTGGCCCCTCGGTGGCGCCGGCGCAGGTTATCCGCAAGCACTACGCCATGGAGATGGCGGTCGAGCGCACGCGCCTGCTTTACCAGGGCTCCCTGCTGCCTACCTTATTAATGCTGGTGAACGGACTGGTCTGCGCCTGGTTACTCTGGAGCCCGCAGCGTTACCTGCTGGACAGCATTTGGCTGGTGTGGCTGCTGACGCTGGTGGCGCTGCGGGTGATTCAGGTGGCGGCGTTCGATTCGGCCATGCCGAGTCGTCAGGCGCTGCCGATCTGGCGCCGCATGTTCATGCTGGGCTCGGCCGTCAGCGGCCTGACGCTGGCCAGCGCTGCCATCGCCCTGGTGCCGGTGGACAGCTTCGCGCAACAGGCCTGGGTGTTCGGCTTGCTCGGCGCGGCGACCTTGTCCGCGAGTGTGGCCTACGCCGTCAGCCTGCCTGCGTTTCTGTCGTTTGCCTTGCCCTGTCTGGTGCCGGCCATCCTCTATTTATTCTGGACCGGCGACCCGCAGCAGCAGGGTTGGGGCTTTTTGGGCCTGATTCTGCTGGCCTCCCTGAGTCTGGTGGCGTGGCAGGTCAACCGCCTGATCCAGCGCGGGCTGCTCAGGCGCTTCCAGAACCAGGCGTTGATCGAGCACCTGCAGCAAGCGCAGCAGCGCAGCGAGCAGTTGAATCAGGAACTGGTGCGTGAAGTGGAGCAGCGACGCCAGGTCGAGCAAGAGTTGCGCGAGGCGCAGATCGGCCTGCAACAGCGCGTCGATCAGCGTAGCCAGGAACTGGATGTCGCCAGCCTGGCCCTGAGCAAAAGCGAGGCGCGCCTGGCGATGGCATTGCAGGCCAGCGAACTGGGCCTGTGGGACTGGAACCTGCAAACCGACGAGGTCCACCACACCCAACTCAAGGAACTGTTCGGCCTGGAGCCGGAATACGTCACGGCGATGCTCAGCCATCTCAAGCCGCGTCTGCACCCGGACGATTTACCGCTGCTCAAGCGTGCGCTGGTGGAACACCTGAAAGGCCGCAGCGAGGATTACCTGGTGGAGTACCGGGTGCGCCATGGCGATGGCCATTGGGTGTGGATTCAGGACCGTGGCCGCGCCGTGGAGCGCTCGCCCGGCGGACGCGTCACGCGGATGCTCGGCACCCGCCGCGACATCAGTGCTGGCAAAGCTCTGGAAGAACAGCAGCGCCTGGCCTCGACGGTGTTCGAGGCGGCCAGTGAAGGCATTGTGATCCTGGACCCGGACTACGTGCTGGTAGCGGTCAACCAGGCGTTCAGCCGCGTCACCGGCTTCGACATTGACGACATGATCGGCCGCAATGTCGTCGAACTCCCCAGCAGCCGCGACGCACGGCGTCACTTCCCGGTAATCCGCCAGGCGCTGCTTAGCCACGGCACCTGGCAGGGCGAACTGGTGGAAACCCGCAAGAACGGCGAGCTCTACCCGCAATGGCTGCAACTGAACGTGGTGCGCGATATTCGGGGAAATGTCAGCCATATCGTCGGCTTCTTCGCCGATCTGTCCGCGCGGCGCGAGTCCGAGGAGCGCATGCGCTACCTCACTCATTACGATGAATTGACCGGGTTGGCCAACCGTTCGTTGTTCCGCGAGCGGCTGCGGGAAGCTCATCAACGTGTGCGCCAGGGCGGCCGCAGCCTGGCCCTGCTGCATATCAACCTGGACCGTTTCAAGCTGCTCAACGACAGCCTCGGGCATGAAGTGGCTGACCAGTTATTGCAGAAGATGGCCCGCCGCTTGATCAACGCCTTGCCCGAAGCCGACACCATTGCGCGGCTCTCGGGCGATGAATTCGCCGTGTTGTTCGATGCGTACGGCAACCTGTCGAGCCTGGCGCGGGTGGCCACGCGGTTGCTGGCCAAGTTGCGGGTGCCGGTGACGGTGGAAGGGCATGAGCTGGTGGTCAGCGCCTCAATGGGCGTCAGCCTGTTGCCCGACAATGCACGGGAAATATCCGCATTGGTCAGCCAGTCGAACATGGCCATGCAGCACGCCAAGCATCTGGGCGGGAATAATTTCCAGTTCTACACCGACAGCCTGCAAGCCAGCACCCTGGAGCGCTTGCAGCTGGAAAACCAGCTGCGCAAGGCGATTGATGAGCGCCAGCTCACGGTGTTCTACCAACCCAAGCTGTGCCTGGCCAGCGGCAAGCTGAATGCCGCTGAGGCGTTGATTCGCTGGGAGCATCCGCACTGGGGCATGGTGCCGCCAGGGGACTTTATCGGGCTGGCCGAAGAAACCGGATTGATCGTACCGCTGGGGGAGTTCGTATTGCGTCAGGCCTGCTGGCAAGCGTGTGAGTGGCAGCGCCAGGGGCTGGAACCGATCCGTGTGTCGGTCAACCTGTCGGTGCACCAGTTGCGCCAAGGGAAGCTGGTCAGTCTGGTGCGCCAGGTGTTGGAAGAAACCGGGCTTGATCCGCAGTACCTGGAGCTGGAGCTGACCGAAAGCCAACTGCTCGACAGTGTCGAACACATTATTTCGACCTTCCAGCAACTGCGCGACTTGGGTGTGAAACTGGCGATTGATGATTTCGGCACCGGCTACTCGTCCCTCAGTTACCTCAAGCGCATCCCCGTGGACTACGTGAAGATCGACCAGACGTTCATTCGAGGCCTCGGGCAGGGCCGCGAAGATGCCTCGATCACCCGTGCAATCATCGCCATGGCCCACGGGCTGTCGCTCAAGGTGGTGGCCGAGGGCGTGGAAGATCAGCAGCAGCTGGATTTCCTGCGGGCCGAGCAATGCGATGAAGTGCAGGGCTATTTGATCAGTCGGCCGGTGGAAGCGGACGGTCTGGCGGATTTGTTACGAAAAAATGCCGATTTTCCGTAGTTGAGCCCAAGCCGCACGCGGGGCTACATCGGTCCTGCCCGCTGTTTCAGCGGGCAGCAGCGTGATTAAGTGATGCATCGAGCGGGCAAATCGGTAATTCTTGTAGTATAACTACAAGCTTGCTACATCCCTGGCGTCTGCCAATAACAAGAGTCCAGCCCTTTGAACCTGTTGCAACATATCGCCCAGTCGCGCCACCTGTTACGCAAATCGGAACTCAAGGTTGCCGATCACGTGCTGCTTGACCCTGCGGCTGTGATGCACAGTTCCATGGCCGACCTGGCCCACAGCGTGGGCATCAGCGAGCCGACCATCGTGCGCTTCTGCCGCGCCATTGGTTGCTCCGGGTTCCAGGACTTGAAGCTCAAGCTGGCCCAGAGCCTCGCCGCCGGTGCGAGCTTCGGGCAGTTCGCGATTCACGAAGACGACTCCGTCGCCGACTACAGCCTGAAAATCTTCGACACCACCCTGCATACCCTGATGGAAGTGCGGGAAAAGCTTGACCCGGTAGAGCTGCAAAAAGCCGTGACCGCCATGTCCCAGGCCCAGCGCGTGGAGTTCTATGGTTTCGGCGCGTCCGGTGCGGTGGCGGCGGATGCCCAGCACAAGTTCTTCCGTTTGCTGCTGACGGCGGCGGCCTACAGTGACCCGCACATGCAGGCGATGTCGGCAGTGACGTTGAAGCCCACCGACGTGGCGATCTGCATTTCCCAGTCCGGCCGCTCCAAGGATTTGCTGATCACCGCCAACCTGGTGCGTGAAAGCGGTGCGACCCTGATTACCCTGTGCCCGAGCCAGACGCCATTGGCGGAGCTGTCGACCGTCAACCTGGCGATCGATGTGCACGAAGACACCGAAATCTACACGCCATTGACCTCGCGTATCGCCCACCTGGTGGTGATCGACGTGCTGGCGATGGGCGTGGCCATGGCGCGGGGCCCGAGCCTGGTCAACCACCTCAAGAGCGTGAAGCGAAGCTTGCGCAGTCTGCGGTTGTCACCCAAGTCCGTAAAAGCCCTCGACGACTGACTCAAGGGCATACTCGGTCAAAATGTGGGAGCTGGCTTGCCTGCGATAGCGATCTGTCAGTTGCCATCTTCATTGGCTGATGCACCGTTATCGCAGGCAAGCCAGCTCCCACAGTTGATCGTGTTTGAGCCTCGGAAGATTCATCGTCCTGTCATCCCCGTGCCGCTAAACCGTCATTGCCCGAGCCCATCCTGAACTCCCCTTACTCGCATTGGGAGACTCGAAATGGCTCGGCAATACGAAGAAAGCAACAGCGCTGTCAAAACCCGCCGCCAACAGGAAGACCAGCGCCGCATGGCCTTCCGTCGCGCAATTGAAGACCGCTGCGATCAGCGCCAATTGCAACAGAGCATCAGTGACTATCCGGAACTCCACTGGCAGGCGCCCGCAGCTGCCCAGCGAAGCGCTCAGCCAGCGCGCTGATTTGCAGCCGCTCGCTGCGGATAAAGCCCAGGAAGGCATGGGCCACCGGTGACAGACGCTTGGCCTTGGCCTGCACCAGGCACCAACTGCGGTACAGCGGCAGTTCTTCCACCGGCAGCTCCTTGAGCCTGCCGGTGGCCAGTTCCAGGTTGACCGCGTGGCGCGTCAGCAGCGCCACGCCCAACCCGGCGGTCACGCACTCGCGCTGCGCCTCGGCCGAAGACACTTCCACCGTCTGGGTGAAGTGCACGCGCTTCTCCTTGAAGTACTCCTCGCACGCCATCCGCGTCCCGGACCCCGGCTCGCGCAACAGCAGGGTGTAAGGCTCAAGGTCCTGCAGGCGCAACGGCCCTTGATGGCTCAGCGGATGGTCGTGGGGCGCCACCGCGACAATCGGGTTGTTCAGGAACGGCAGGAATTCCAGGCCCATGTCCTGGGGCACCATGGACATGATCACCAGGTCATCGCGGTTGTCCGACAGCCTGCGAATCACCTGGGCGCGGTTGACCACCGTCAGGTGCAGGTTGACCTCAGGGTGCTGGCGCTTGAAGGCGGCAAACAGGTGCGGCACGAAGTACTTGGCGCTGGATTCCACCGCCAGTTTCAGCTGGCCTTGCAACGAGCCCTGCATGTCAGAGAGCTGCATGTCGAGGTTTTCCAGGCGCCCGAAGATGTCTCGGCTGGCCCGTTGCAGGGCTTCAGCTGCTTCAGTCATATAGAGCTTTTTGCCGACGTAATCGAATAACGGCTGGCCCAGCAGCTCTTCCAGCTGCTTGATTTGTAGGCTAACGGCCGGTTGCGTGAGGGACATTTCCTCGGCTGCGCGGCTATAGGAACGCAAATCACAGACTTCATTGAAAATCTGCAACTGACGCAATGTCATACGCATCAATGACTTACGCATTACTCAAGCACTCCCGCCAACCTCTGATGCCCTGACTATAAGTCTTTGCTTATACACAACCCAATTATTATTGATTTTTGTTAATCCCTACAGGGGCATAGTGTGTGTCTCGCGACTGGCTTGAAACATTTGGTCACGCGCCGACCCGGCTCCGGCGGGTCGAAGTAGGTAGCAATCGGCTCAAGGGAATTTCCAAGTGATAAAAAAGATCCTGATCGCCAACCGTGGTGAGATTGCCGTACGTATCGTGCGTGCCTGCGCCGAGATGGGCATCCGTTCGGTCGCGGTCTATTCCGACGCCGATCGCCATGCCCTGCATGTAAAGCGCGCAGATGAAGCCCACAGCATCGGTGCCGAGCCATTGGCCGGCTACCTGAACCCGCGCAAGCTGGTGAACCTGGCGGTGGAAACCGGTTGCGACGCGCTGCACCCCGGCTACGGCTTCCTCTCGGAAAATGCCGAGCTGGCGGATATTTGCGCCGAACGTGGGATCAAGTTCATCGGCCCGTCGGCCGAAGTGATTCGTCGCATGGGCGACAAGACCGAAGCCCGCCGCAGCATGATCAAGGCCGGTGTGCCGGTCACCCCTGGCACCGAAGGTAACGTTGCCGACATTGCTGAAGCCCTCACCGAAGGCGACCGTATCGGTTACCCGGTGATGCTCAAGGCAACTTCCGGTGGTGGCGGTCGCGGCATTCGTCGCTGCAACAGCCGTGAAGAACTCGAACAAGCCTTCCCTCGTGTGATTTCCGAAGCCACCAAGGCGTTCGGTTCGGCGGAGGTGTTCCTGGAAAAATGCATCGTCAATCCCAAGCACATCGAGGCGCAGATCCTCGGTGACAGCTTCGGCAACGTGGTGCATCTGTTCGAGCGTGATTGCTCGATCCAGCGCCGTAACCAGAAGCTGATCGAAATCGCCCCAAGCCCCCAGCTGACCCCTGAACAGCGCGCCTACATCGGCGACCTGTCGGTGCGTGCCGCCAAAGCCGTGGGCTACGAGAATGCCGGCACCGTGGAGTTCCTGCTCGCCGAGGGCGAGGTGTACTTCATGGAGATGAACACCCGGGTGCAGGTGGAACACACCATCACCGAAGAAATCACCGGCATCGACATTGTGCGTGAGCAGATCCGCATTGCGTCGGGCCTGCCGCTGTCGGTCAAGCAGGAAGATATTCAGCACCGGGGTTTCGCGTTGCAGTTCCGCATCAACGCCGAAGACCCGAAGAATAACTTCCTGCCCAGCTTCGGCAAGATCACCCGTTATTACGCGCCCGGCGGTCCCGGCGTGCGTACCGACACGGCGATCTACACCGGCTACACCATCCCGCCGTTCTACGACTCCATGTGCCTGAAGCTGGTGGTGTGGGCGTTGACCTGGGAAGAAGCCATGGACCGTGGCCTGCGCGCCCTGGACGACATGCGCCTGCAAGGCGTGAAGACCACTGCCGCCTACTACCAGGAAATCCTGCGTAACCCGGAATTCCGCAGCGGCCAGTTCAACACCAGTTTTGTGGAAAGCCACCCTGAGCTGACCAACTACTCGATCAAGCGCAAACCCGAAGAGCTGGCCCTGGCCATCGCCGCCGCCATCGCCGCCCACGCAGGCCTGTGAGGAACATTCCAATGACTAAAAAGATCTTCGTAACCGACACCATCCTGCGCGACGCCCACCAATCGTTGCTGGCGACCCGCATGCGCACTGACGACATGCTGCCGATCTGCGACAAGCTCGACAAAGTCGGCTACTGGTCCCTGGAAGTCTGGGGCGGCGCGACCTTCGACGCCTGCGTGCGCTTTCTGAAAGAAGACCCGTGGGAGCGCCTGCGCAAACTGCGTGCGGCATTGCCCAACACGCGCCTGCAAATGCTGCTGCGTGGCCAGAACCTGTTGGGCTATCGCCACTACAGCGACGACGTGGTCAAAGCCTTCGTCGCCAAGGCTGCCGTCAACGGTATCGACGTGTTCCGCATCTTCGACGCGATGAACGACGTGCGTAACCTGCGGGTGGCCATCGAAGCGGTAAAAGCGGCCGGCAAACATGCCCAGGGCACCATCGCCTACACCACCAGCCCGGTGCACACCATCGAGGCGTTCGTGGCCCAGGCCAAGCAAATGGAAGCCATGGGTTGCGACTCGGTGGCGATCAAGGACATGGCCGGCCTGCTGACGCCATACGCCACCGGCGAACTGGTCAAGGCGCTGAAAGCAGAGCAAAGCCTGCCTATCTTCATTCACTCCCATGACACCGCCGGCCTGGCCGCGATGTGCCAACTCAAGGCGATCGAAAACGGCGCCGACCATATCGACACCGCCATCTCCAGCTTCGCCTGGGGCACCAGCCACCCGGGCACCGAGTCGATGGTCGCCGCCCTCAAAGGCAGCGAATTCGACACCGGCCTGAGCCTGGAACTGCTGCAGGAAATCGGGCTGTACTTCTACGCCGTGCGCAAGAAGTACCACCAGTTCGAAAGCGAATTCACGGCGGTCGACACCCGTGTGCAAGTCAACCAGGTACCGGGCGGGATGATTTCCAACCTGGCCAACCAGTTGAAAGAGCAGGGCGCGCTGAACCGCATGAGCGAAGTGCTGGCCGAAATCCCGCGCGTTCGTGAAGACCTCGGCTTCCCGCCGCTGGTTACCCCGACTTCGCAGATCGTCGGCACCCAGGCGTTCTTCAACGTGCTGGCCGGCGAGCGCTACAAGACCATCACCAACGAAGTGAAGTTGTACCTGCAAGGCGGCTACGGCAAGGCGCCGGGTACCGTGAACGAAAAATTGCGGCGCCAGGCCATCGGCAGCGAAGAGGTGATCGACGTCCGTCCGGCCGATCTGCTCAAGCCGGAAATGACCAAGCTGCGCGGCGAAATCGGCGCGTTGGCCAAGTCCGAAGAAGACGTGCTGACCTACGCCATGTTCCCGGACATCGGGCGCAAGTTCCTCGAAGAGCGTGATGCCGGCACCTTGAGCCCTGAAGTGCTGTTGCCGATTCCTGAAGCCGGCGGCGTGGCCCGTGCCGGTGGTGAAGGCGTGCCGACCGAGTTCGTGATCGACGTGCACGGCGAAAGCTACCGCGTGGATATCACCGGCGTGGGCGTCAAGGCTGAAGGCAAGCGCCACTTCTACCTGTCCATCGACGGCATGCCCGAAGAAGTGGTGTTCGAACCGCTCAACGAATTCGTCAGCAGCGGCGGCAGCAAGCGCAAGCACGCTACCGCGCCGGGCCATGTCAGCACCGCAATGCCGGGCAATATCGTCGACGTGCTGGTCAAGGAAGGCGATGTGGTGAAAGCCGGCCAGGCCGTGTTGATCACTGAAGCGATGAAGATGGAGACCGAAGTACAGGCGTCTATCGCCGGCAAGGTCACCGCCGTTCATGTGGCCAAGGGCGACCGGGTCAACCCGGGTGAAATCCTGATTGAAATCGAAGGCTGATCAACAGCCTTCGAGATTACCGCTTAAACCTCGGGGGGGCATGTGCCCCCTTTTTTTTCGCCTGGAATTTGCCCTCAGGCCGCCACGGCTTCCTTGGGTTTGAACGCCACAGAAGCCCCGGTTGGGGTGTAGATCAGCTCGGGGGTGTAGGCCTTCAGGTTGCTGGTGACCGTGCCGAACTGGCCGTCTACCTGCTGGGCATCAACCACCCGTAGCTGGCGCCCCAGAAGCTGGTCATTCTCGGCCGTGACGTCGATGTTCAGCGTGGCGTTATTCAAGACGGCGCGGTTCTCGACTTTCAACGTGCTGTGGGCTTCGTCCTTGCCGACCTTGAAGGCCAGTGTCGAATCCGGTTCAAGGCTCAAGGTGTCCTTGATCCTGGTCTGCGACTTCGTGGCCGGGTCGAGCAGCAGGGTGCCCGCGACATTCAGGCTGCCAATGGTGCCACCTGCGTAGGTGCCGCCCGGGCGTATGTGCATCTCCCCACCGATTCGGCTTTTGTTGATCAGGGTTGCGTCGGCGTAGACCTCACCCTTCTGGTTGGCGGGCACGGGGCCGGTCAAGGTCCAGGTGCCGCTGCCGACCCAGAGGTGTTGCATCTGGCTGGCACCGTCAAAGGTGCCACCCTTGGCGCTGTCCAGCAGCACCTGGTTGGTGCCGCTGCCTCCGTCGACGGCGCCGTCGAAACCGCCGCTGCCGCGCACAATCAACAGGTCGTCGCCGCCGCCCATGTCCAGGGCAATGCCGTTGCTGCCTTTGATCAGGCCTGCGTTCACCACCTCGTCCGCCTGGTTGCCCGCAAGTTTTACCCCGGTGCCCTTTTTGTTTTCGATAAGGCCCTGGTTTTCCAGCCAGACAGGATTCTGGCCGGCGCTTGAAAGGCCCTGGGTCGTGGCGGTAGGCGAGTTGGTGATTTCGATGCCTCGCAGTGAAGTGCGGGGACCGGTTTTGGCGTAGGGGGAAATCAGCTGGCTGACATTATCGATGTCCAGTCCTGCCCCATTGTTGAGGGTTACGGAGATGGAGGTGAAGTTTCCACCGACGGGGGCGGCTGAAGGTGGGCGAGGTGCGACGGCCTCGGCGAGTGACCGAGTGCCGTAGGCCAGCAGGGAGCCTAGGGAAGGAAGGTACGGGATTGTCGACGACATAATGTTCCGGCCTCTTGGGTGAAAGAGACCGGAATGTAGCGAGCAACCCGGGTTGTTGACTGTCAGGCCATCGGGCCGATGCTTGCGGGATTCTTCCTCAATTCACCGAGGTTAGAACGCCATCCGCCAGTTGCCCATCAGTCCTTGTTGAAGGCTGTTGCCGCCGACCTCGGCGGTATAGGCCAGGCCCATGGTCTGTTGTGTCGAGAGTGCCAGGTCGAGCCCGGTATGCAAGGCGAGGCTGTCACGGTCAAGGGAGGTGCCTTCGATGCTGAAGTCACTGTTGAAGCTTGGTCGTTTTATCAAGGCTGAGGATTGGCGCACGCTGCTGTCCACGTCGCCGTAGAGATGCTTCCAGCTAGTGCTCAGATGCGGTTTCAAGGTCATCCGGTTGTCCAGCTCAAACGCGCTGGTCATGCGCAGGCCGAAGGTACTGCTGAGGTTTTCCTGGGTCTGGGTGCCGACGTTCAGCGCTGTGAAGCCGCCTTTTTCCTGGTAGCTGTCACGGTGATAGCGCTGGTAGCCGACACCGGCAAAGGGTTCGACGCTGAAGCTGCCCTTGTCCAGTTGATAGCCCAGTTCGGCGAAAGCGTTCTGGCTTTGGGCGTTGTATTTGCCTTTGGCCTGCTCGCGATAATCGACGAAGTCAAAGTCCACGGAGCGTTTGGATTGGCCGGCATGGCCGCTGTAGATCGCACCCAGGCGCAGGGCCAGGGGCCCGTCCTGCCGCACCGCGTAACCACCAAGGTGCCAGCTGTCCAGGTCACCCTTGAAGCGTTTGGCGCTCAGGTCGCTGGCAGACTTGGCGCCCATTACACCCACTCGCCATGCGTCATTCACTGCCCAGTCGCCACCCAGCATCAGGCCAGTGGTTCGGCGATCCAGACCCGCGCTACCGTGCTGCCCATCGAGCTTGCCAGCGTCGCCCAGAGCCTGGAGCCAGACGCGACCATTGCCTGCGCCATTGCTGACGTTGCGGTCGTCGCTCAGTTGGCGCATGGCTGAAAGCAGGCTGCTATTGAGCTGTTTCATGCTGTCTTGAGTGGCGGTGCCAAGGTTGGCGTTCTGGCTGCCTGCCAGTTGCTCAAGGACCGCACCCGCACGGCCTGGTGCCAGATTGTCGAGGTCCCGGGTGAAGCTTTCCAGTTGATATTCTTGCCATTCGTTGAGCTTTCCCGACTCGAGAAGGGTATCCACGGCCGAGTCCAAGACGCGAGCGACCTGCTGGCCGTTGCGGGTGGTCGCTTGGTCGGCGAAGTAGAAGTCGGGAGTGGGCTCGGGTGGCTTGGGATACGGGTGGCCCTGCTGGCCTACCGCCGGTTGTGGGGTGAGCCACTCGCTGTCTGGATCAATCTCCTCTTGCGCCTGGACGAATTGGGCGCTGTTGGCTCCCAGTGCGAAGATGATGGCGACAGCGAGCTGTTTCTGTAGGAGTGGCATGTAAACCGAACCTCTTGATGTATGAGGTCGGGAAATCTAGCGAGGTAAAGGGCGGATAAATGTCAGGCTATCCACCCTTGCCTTGCCAGAGATGTCTCTAGTGGGCTGCGATTAAAAACTCATCTGCCATTGCCCGATCAACCCGTGATTGCGGCTGTTACTGCCTATTTCGCCGCTGTAGCCCACACCCAGCGTGTGGCGGGCCGACAGGCCAACATCCAGCCCGGCCTCCAGCATCAAGCTGTCACGGTCCAGTGCGCTGCCTTCGACGTTGAACGCGGTACCGCCCATCAGGAAGGCCTGGCGAGTGCTGCTGTCGACATCGCCGTAGGTGTGTTTCCAGCCGGCGCTGACCCGTGGCGTGAGGCTGATGCCATTGTCGAGCTGGCTCAGGTGTGCCAGGCGCAGGCCGAACGTGCTGCTGAAATTGTCCTGGGTTTGCCCGTCGACATGCAGGGCCGCAGCACCGCCTTTTTCGTTGTAGCTGTCGCGGTGGTAGCGCTGGTAGCCGAGGTTGGCGAACGGCTCGGCGCTCAGACGCCCGCTGCCCAAGGCATAACCCAGTTCGGCGAAGGCTTGTTGGCTGTTGGCGTCGTAGTCACCTTTGGGGCGATCGCTGAAACCGTCGAAGGTCACGGTGCGTTTGCTGTCCCCTTGATGCCCACTGTAGGCAGCACCAAGGCGCAAGGCCAGCGGTCCACTCTGGCGCATGGCGTAGACGCCGGCGTGCCAGCTGTCGACGCTGCCATCGACGCCGGTGGTGTCCAGGTCGGTCTTCGAGTAACCGCCCAGTACGCCCACGCGCCACTCCGAATCGAGTGCCCAATCGGCCCCCAGCACACTGCCTTTGGTGCGCTGGGTCAAGCCGTTACTGCCGTGGTCGCCGTCGAGCTTGCCGTAGCTGCCGATGCCTTGCAGCCACAGGCGGCCTCGGGCATTCGGATCGTTGAGGTTACGAGCTTCGGCGGGTACGCCAGTGGCGGCCAGAACGGGGGTGTCTTTTTGATCAAGGCCCACCAGCAATCCTGCGCCGCCGCCCAGTTGATGCATGGCGCTGAGCATGCTGTTGCCGACCTGGGCGCTGGCGCCGAGGGTCGCGCTGGTCAGGTTGGCAGTGCTGCTGCCTGCCAGTTGCTCGATGGCGGCACCGGCGCTGCTGTTGGTGGTGTTGAGCAGGGCGTTATACAGCGGGTTATTGTTGCCCAGGGTTGCCAGGGCGTTGGCGGCGCTGGTGCCGTTGCCGGTGTTGGCGAACTGATTGAAGGCCACGTCGTTGCGGGTATAGGTCAGGCCAACCTGGGTAGGGCTGTAATCCAGGGTGGGGGTGAGGAAGGCATAGTCGCTGGTGACCTTGCCGAATGTGCCATTGATGCTGCCGGCCTGCAGCACCGTGTAATGGCTTTGCCACGGGTAGGTGCCGGTGCCGGGATTGACCGCCAGGGTCGCGCCATTCAGGTAGGCCGTGCCACCGACCTGGACTGGAGCGCTGCTGCCGTCGGCATTCACGCCATAGGCCAGGGTCGAGCCGCTGGTCATGGTCAGGTCGCGGATGATGCTGGCGGTGCCGAGTGCAGTGTTTGTCTGCAACGTGCCTTTGACCAACAGGCTGCCGACGCTGCCGCCACCGGCATAAATACCGCCTTCATCGACGGTCACGTTGCCGGCGATCCCGCCTTGGTTGATCAGCTTCGCGCCGCTGAAAATCTCGCCGCCATCGCTGAAGTCACCGCTGCCGGTGAGGGTCCAGGTGCCTTGCTTCACGTCCAGCCATTCAAAGTTGCGGCTGTCGCCGAAACTGCCGCCGGCGGCGTCGTCCATGATCACGCGGTCATATCCCGTGCCGCCATCCACCACGCCGACAAAACGGCTGCCGCCGAGCAGGGTCAGCTTGTCATCGCCGCCGCCCAAATCCAGGGCCAGGCCGTTGCTGCCGCTGATCAAGCCAGCGTTGACCACCGTGTCGGCAAACTCGCCGACGAACTTCACGCCGAAGCCATCCAGGCCCTGGATGGTGCCGTGGTTGATCAGGGTCGTGGCTGCCAGTCCCGAGCCGTCGCTGCCGTCGTCCACCAGCACCGCGTTATTGGCGCCGCTCACCAGCGCACCGACACCGTTGAACACATAGCCACCGCCAAGGGCGATGCCTTCGCTGCCGTTGGCAAAGCCGTTCTTGTCGACGCCACCGGCGCCTACGCCCTGGATGACTCCGTAGTTTTCGATGTGGGCGATCTTGTCGATGTCCACGCCGTCGCCGTCGCCATCCGGCTGCAGTCCGGAGAATGCGCCAGTGATGGTGCCGTGGTTGATCACCGTGCCGTCGCCGTCGGAGCCAAAGCCCGAGCCGTTACGGCCGATCACCGTGCCGTAGTTGGTCAGCGTGGCGCCCAGGTCGGTGGTGATGCCGTGGCGCCCGCCGGAGATGAGGCCGTAGTTGGTGACGGTCACGCCGGTGGCGGAGTCGATGTCGACGCCGTCGAATTTGTCATCGCGCGAGTGAGTGTCGCCGGTGGAAATCTCGCCGTAGTTGGTGATGCTGGCGTTGCCGCCGGTCTTCATGCCGTCGCTGGCGTCGCCGCGAATCAACCCGCCCTGGCGGTTGATGATAGTGGTGGTGACGTTGGGGCTGCGGATCGCATCCAGGTCCAGGCCTTGGCCGGTGGCAGAGCGAATGGTGCCGCTGTTGTCGATCAACAGGCTGCCGCTGGCGAAATTGCTGTCGATGCGCAGCGCGTCGTTGGCACCCTGGATCACGCCGCCGGCGCGGTTGTAGATGCTGTAGTTGCGCGCGGCGGTGAGATCGCCGCTGCTGTCGATGGCCCGGCCACCCGTGGAGGTAATGCTGCCGGCGTTGTCGATCACCACGCCATTGCCGGTGGTGCCGTCCTTCAAGGTCACCGCGACTTTGGAAGTCGTGATGCTGCCCGGTGCCGAAATCGTCAACGAGTCGCTACCGCCGAGGGTTTGCCCGGTGGTAGTGGGCGTGTCGATCTGCAGCGTCTTGGTTGGCGCGGGCGCCGCATCGGCAAAACCGCTGCTGACCAGCAGGCCGAGAGTGAGCGCAAGGCGCTGGGGCGAAGGGGGCATGGCGGGCGACCTTGTTTTTGGAAAAGAGTCGACCTGTATAGCGGAGGTTTTTTACAGAATGATGGCGGGGAGGTGACGGGGATTGAAATGAGCCTGACGGTTGAAGAACGAACCCGGTTGATCGAAAGCATTCAGGATGCATTGGCCGAGGGAATGCTGGAAATAGCCGAGGCGGTACGCCGGCTGCGAACGGAAGTCACTGGGCTGCATCAGAGCCAGTTTGCCAAGATGTGCAAAATCTCCGTACGCACGCTGGTGCATATCGAACATGGCGAGGGCAATCAGACGCTGAAGTCGTTGAACGCAGTGTTCAGGCCGTTTGGGTTGAAGATGGGAGTGGTGAAGGTTCGCAGAAGCTTGTAGGAAAAAGCGATGCCGTGGTGTTTGATCGTGAGCAAGTACTTCAAGGTATAGATGCTCGCCTATTCGCCTCGGCTGAGCACAAGGCCCGGATACGCTGAAGATACAATGTGGGAGCCGGGCTTGCCCGCGATGACGGTGGGTCAGTTAATACATTTGTGACTGATACACCGCTTTCGCGAGCAAGCCCGCTCCCACATTTGTAAGGGGGTGGCAGGGTGGATTAGGTACGGCATTCCACCAGCGTTTTCAACTGTCCCGAACCGGTCTGGTTGGCATCTGACAGCCACCGCTCAAAGCCCGCCCCAATCGCCGGCCATTCCCCATCCAGGATCGAATACCACGCCGTATCCCGGTTGCGGCCCTTGACCACGGTGTGCTGGCGAAACACCCCTTCAAAACTGAATCCCAACCGCTCGGCCGCATTTTTGGAGCGGGCGTTGGCGTTGTTGCACTTCCATTCCAGGCGACGATTTCCCAGCTCAAACGAGTGCTTGGCCAGCAGGTACACCGCCTCGGTGCTTTTCGGAGAGCGTTGCATCGGCGCGCCGAAGGTCACGTGGCCGATTTCGATGCGGCCTTGCTCGGGCACGATGGACATCAGGCTGAGGATGCCTTGCACGTCGCCGCTGGCCTTGTCGATCACGCTGAAGAAGTACGGGTCGCTGTGGGACGCGTGGTTGTTCAGCCAGGCGTCGAAGGCGGCGCGCTCGGGGAACGGGCCGTAAGGCAAATAGTCCCACAGCTTTGGATCAGCACCGGGGCCTTGCAGGGCGTTGAACAGGTCATCGCCGTGGCGGGCCGGGTTGAGTTTTTCCAGGCGGATGAAGCGCCCTTCGATAACGGTGACGGTAGGCGCCGGGACACCTTTCCAGTCGGCCAATGATGTCGTCATGCTGTGCTTCTCCTTAAAGACCTTTGCGAAACTGGATAAAACCGGGGCGTTCGGCGATGCGTTCGTACAGCTGGATGGCGGTGGCGTTGGTCTCGTGGGTCAGCCAGTGGACCTTGCAGCAACCGTCGGCCTTGGCGGTGGCGTAGACGAATTCGATCAGCTTGCGGCCGACGCCGGTGCCACGTTGGGCCGGGTCTACCAGCAGATCCTGCAGGTAGCAGGAGTTTTCGATGCTCCAGTTGGACCGGTGGTAGATGAAGTTGACCATGCCTACGGCCTTGCCGTCCTGCCAGGCCAGGGCCGAGTGGGTCGGCTCATTGGCGTCGATCAAGCGTTGCCAGGTGTTCTGGCTGACGGCGTCCGGCAACTCGGTGTTGTAGAAGCGCAGGTAGGCTTGCCACAGGGGCAGCCACGCGGCGTGGTCGGCGGCGCTGACCTGGCGGATTTCGATCTGGCTCATGTTGGCTCCTTGGGAATAAAGCGGGCGAGGGTCTGGTCGCGCACGTCGGTGCTGGCCGCCAGGCCCTCACGAACGCCGGCGATGTCCGCCGGGCTGCGGTTCTGGCTGAGTTTTCGTTTGCCTTCCAGGCGTTGGATCGGCAGGGCAAAGCCGACGATGGCCTTGAGCATGCCGTCGATGTAGTCGGCCGGGGCGTCGCTGACGTTCCAGGGCTGGGCGCGCTTGCCTTCATGGCGGTCGGTGAGGGCGCTGACAAGCTCCAGCAGGCGCTCGGTTTCGGTGAACACTTCGCCGGTGCCATAGGCGTGTACCGCGATGTAATTCCAGGTCGGCACCACTTTGCCGTGTTCGGCTTTGGCCGGGTAGAACGATGGGCTGACGTAGGCCTCGGCACCGGCAAAAATCACCAGGGCCTCGCCGCCATTTTGCAGGTCCTGCCATTGGCGATTGGCCTTGGCCATGTGCCCGTAAAGGGTGCCGTTGGGCCCTTCATCAGGGTTGAGCAGCAGCGGCAAATGGCTGGCTTGCAGGCCTTGTTCACCAAAGGTCACCAGTTGCGCCAGGCGCGTGTGCTGGATCAGTTGCTGGATTTCAGGCAAGTCATCGAGGGCAAAGGCGCGTGGTGTGTACATGAAGATTTTCCTTGGCGAATGCCTGCATCCTAGGCAGGCTATTGGTTCGTTGTAAGAGCCATCTACAGTCAATTTCATAGGTCCAATTCCATGCCTGCGTTAGAACCACCGCTCTCGTTCAACCCGGCGGGTATCGAGTTGGACCGTCGCCAGGGCCTCACGCGCCAGCTCTATCAGGCGCTGCGCCAGCGGGTATTGGATGGCCGGCTGGTCAGTGGCACCCGGCTCCCCGCCAGCCGCGACCTGGCGGCGGCACTGTCGATCTCACGCAACAGCGTGGTCCGCGCTTACGACCAGTTGTATGCCGAAGGATTTATTGAGGGCCGCGTGGGTGATGGCACCTATGTGGCGCAATTGCCGCAGACGCCGACGCCCGCAAAAAAACTATCCACAAAAGTGTCCACAGGGTTATCAACAGGCTTATCCCCAGGGTTATCCACAAATCGGGCGGATTTACCTGGGGTTTCGTCCAGTCAAGTTATCCACAGCGGTGCGTTGGCGCGGGTGGAAAACAATCATTTGGCACTTCCACCCAGCGGTCCGCCGAGAGCTTTCAGGGTGGGCGTACCGGCTTTTGATCTGTTCCCCTTCGACGTGTGGGCCAAGCTGAATGCGGCTTTCTGGCGCAAGCCGGACTTGCAGCAACTGTGTTATGGCGACCCGGCCGGCGACGAGCGCCTGCGTGGATTGATTGCTGCCTATTTGCGCAGTTCTCGCGGCATGCAGTGCACTGCTGAGCAAATAGTGATCACCAGTGGCGCGCAGCAGGCAATCAGCCTTTGTGCACAGTTACTGGTGGAGCCCGGCGATGCAGTTGCCATTGAAAACCCTGGGTATCGGGCGGCGGGCCATGCGTTCGCGGTGGCGGGGGGCCAATTGCATGGCGTGACGGTGGACAGCGAGGGCATCGACTGCGCTGCCTTGAACGGCCTCGGCAGTTGCCGTCTGGCCTACGTCACCCCGTCGCATCAATACCCAACGGGTGTGGTGATGAGCCTGGCCCGGCGCCTGGAACTGCTGGCCTGGGCCGAGCGTACGGGCGGCTGGATCGTCGAGGACGACTACGACGGTGAGTACCGCTACAGCGGCGCGCCCTTGGCGCCATTGGCAGCCCTCGATCGTACGGGGCGGGTGCTGTATGTCGGGACCTTCGGCAAGGTGGCCTTTCCGGCGCTACGCCTGGGTTACCTGGTGTTGCCGGTCGGCCTGGTCCAGGCCTTTGCCCGGCGCCGCGCGGTGGACGTGCGCCACTCGGAAGTCAGCACTCAAGCGGTGATGGCGGAGTTCATGGCGACCGGGCATTTCCAACGCCATGTGCGCCGCATGCGCCGAGCCGCGCAAAGCCGGCTCAATGCGCTGGTGGCCGAATGGCCCGCCGGTATCGATGGCGTTGGCCGCCTACCGTCAGTGGCGGCCGGGCTGCACTTGACCGTGCGGGTCGACAGCCTGGCGCGGGAAAAGGAGCTGATCGCCCAGGCCGCGGCGGTGGGTGTGGAGATCAATGGCCTGAGCAACTATTGGCTGCCGGACTCGCTTACGCCGCAGGATCAGCGTGCCGGATTGGTGTTGGGGTTTGCTGCCGTGCCCGAGGCGCAGATCAGTCAGGCGTTGAAGCGCTTGGGCCAGGTTTGGCACGCGCCGGTTACGCGCTGAGGCGCAACCGGCGGTAACCGATCAGGTGCCTGACTTGATCTTGGTCCAGGCGCGGGTCCTGGCCCGTTCGGCATCACGTCCCAGGGGCTTGAGGGTATACAGCGTGGCCATGGCCGCCTCGGTCGGGTACAGGTTGGGGTTGTTGCGAATCGCCGGATCCACCAACCCGGTGGCGTCCTTGTTGGGGTTGGGGTAGCCGACAAAATCGCTGATCGGCGCAATTACGCCGGGTTGCAGCAGATAGTTGATAAAGGCGTAGGCGTCTTCCGGGTCCTTGGCGCCTTTGGGGATGGCGAGCATGTCGAACCAGATCGGCGCGCCTTCTTTCGGCAGTCGCATGTCCACGGTCACGCCGTTCTTGGCTTCCTTGGCGCGGTTGGCGGCCTGGGAGAAGCTGCCGGAATAGCCGACCGCCACGCAGATGTCACCGTTGGCAATGTCGGCCATGTACTTGGACGAGTGGAAATAGGTGATGTACGGGCGAATCTTCATCAGCAGCGCTTCGGCTTTGACATAGTCCGCCGGGTTGCTGCTGTTGGGGTCCAGGCCCAGGTGTTGCAGGGCCAGCGGCAGAATTTCCGAAGGCGAATCCAGCAGCGCCACGCCGCATTGCTTGAGCTTGCTGATGTTCTCTACGTTGAAGATCAAGTCCCAGCTGTCCACGGGCGCGTTGGCCCCCAGCGCGGCCTTGACCTTGTCCGGGTTGAAACCGATCAGGATGGTGCCGTACATGTAGGGCACGGCGAATTTATTGCCGGGGTCGTTGGCCTCGATCAGCTTCATCAACTTGGGATCGAGGTGGTTCCAGTTGGGCAGTTTGCTTCGGTCCAGCGGCTGGAACACCGAGGCTTCGATCTGCTTGGCCAGGAACACGTTGGACGGCACCACCACGTCATAGCCGGAGTTGCCGGTCAGCAGCTTGGCCTCCAGGGCCTCGTTGGTGTCGAAGATGTCGTAGACCAGCTTGACGCTGGGGTTCTGCGCCTTGAAATCTTCCAGGGCCTTGGGGGTGATGTAGTCGAACCAGTTGTAGACCCGCAGGGTTCTTTCTTCGGCGTGCGCGGCCCCGCTCAGCACGGCAGCGCAGAGGACGAGATGCTTGAGCATGTTCATTGGGCGAATCCCTCAAAACCTTCGAGAACGTTGACGGCATTGATGCCGATTTCTTCCACGGCGTAGCCGCCTTCCATCACAAACAGCGTCGGTTTGCCGAGGCGGGCGATTCGCGCACCCATCGCCAGGTAGTCGGGGCTGTCAAGCTTGAACTGGGAGATCGGGTCGTCCTTGAAGGTGTCCACGCCCAGCGAGACCACGATGATGTCGGCGCCATAGCGTTCAATCTCCTCACACGCCTGCTCCAGGGCGGCACTCCAGCGGTCCCAGCCAGAACCTGCAGGCAGCGGGTAATTGAAGTTGAAACCTTCACCGGCGCCTTCGCCCAACTCGTCGGCGTAGCCCAGGAAGAACGGAAACTCGGCTTCCGGATGGCCATGAATCGAGGTGAACAGCACATCGCTGCGCTCGTAGAAAATCGACTGGGTACCATTGCCGTGGTGGTAGTCCACGTCGAGGATGGCGACCTTCCCGTGGCCCTGGTCGAGAAACGCCTGGGCTGCGATCGCCGCGTTGTTCAGGTAGCAATAGCCGCCCATCAAGTCGCTGGCGGCATGGTGCCCGGGCGGACGGCACAGGGCGAAGGCACTGTGAGCGCCTTGCTGGATCGCCTGTTGCGCCGTCAGCGCGACTTGCGCTGCGCTGTAGGCCGCTTGCCAGGTACCGGCGGTGATCGGCGCGCCGCCGTCGAAGCTGTAATAGCCGAGCTGGCCGTGCAGGCTGGTGGGGATGACCCGGCGCAAGGTGCGTGCGGGCCAGGTGTAGGGCAGCAAGTCCCCGTCTTGGCCAAATGCCGTCCAGCGTTGCCAGGCGTCTTTGAAGAAGTCCAGGTATGCCGGGCTGTGAACACGTTGCAGCGGCGCCAGGCCAAAATCCTCCGGGGCTTGCACTGGTCCCAGTTCGCGATCCCTGACGCGTTGCAGCACGTGGTCGGCGCGCGAGGGCATTTCGAAACACGGCATCAGTTGCCCGTCCATCAACTCGCACCGGCCATGGTGCAGGTGGTGATCGTCCGAGTAGATCGTCAGCATATTGTTGTTCTCCGCAGGCTGAATCGGTGAGGTCCAGTCTTGCGGCGGGCGCGGTTTATGAGAATGGCAGGAGCGGCCAAAAGGGGATCTATATGGCCAAATTATCTGTCCGCAATTCGCCCCTCAATAGCGCAGCCATGCCCTTGAATGGATCAAGGCCGGAACTGGCTGGGCGCGACCCCGCTCCAGCGTACAAATGCATGGCGGAAACTGGCGGTCTCGCTGAAACCCAACTGCTCGGCAATCCGATGGATCGGCAGCGCATCTTCGCCCAGCAACTGCTTGGCCCGCTCGAAGCGTAGCTCGTCGAGCAGTTCCTGGTAGCTGCACCCCAGGTTCTGCAAATGCCGGCGAAGGGTGCGGGCTGAACAGTTCATCTGCAGCGCCAGCCCATCAAGGCCCGGGGCCGCGTGCAACTGCGACCCCAGCAATTGGCGAATCCGCCCCAGCCAGGCCTGGCGCCCGGTGAATTCGGTGTTCTGCTTGCGGCAGCGCTCGGCCATGGCCTGGTGCGTTACCGCATCGGCCAGGGGCAATGGCTGGTCTAGCCAGCGGCGGTCGAAGGCAAACGCATTGGCCGTGGCTTCAAATTGCAGCGGGCAATCGAAGTGTTCGGCGTAGTGGGCCCGATAGGCCGGGGCGTCGTGTTCAAAGCGCGCGCCGAGCAAGGGCAGGGGCTGACCCAGCAAGTCGTCGCAGATGACTTTCAACGAGACCAGGCACAGTTCGACGTTGAACATCGCCAGCGCCGGGTCTTCTCGATAATCGCTGGCGGTGAACCAGATGCGCTCCTCTTCTTGCACCAGGCTCAGCTCGAAGAGTGTTCCCAACAGTGCGGGATAACACAGGGCCAGGCGCAAAGCGTCACCGAAGGTGGCACTGGTGAGCAGGGCATAGCCAAGCATGCCGTAGGACGAAACATGCATGCGCTGGCCCAGTTCCAGGCCGATATCCTGCTGCAACGCCACGGCATTGGCACACACCCGCATCTCCTGGTGGGTGGTAATACGCGCATCGGCACGGCCCAGGTCGGCCGTGCAGATACCGCTGCCGGCCAGCAACGCTTCGCTGGGCATGCCCTGGGCCTTGAAGGTGCCGAGTACCAGGGAGACGGCGTTGAGGGTGGTGAGGTGCGAATGCAACATGGGTAATTCCCGCCGGAGACTGCCCTGGACCGAGCAAGTTACATGCCGCGCCGCGTCATCAGCCGATCGCGAAGAATACCCGCGTGGCCTGGTCGAGGCTGAATTCGCTGCGGTAAAACGCGGCCAATTGGTGCTCGCTCAAGCCTTCAGTCGTATCGGCAGCAGAGCCGCGGCGGAATTCGTCCGGGGTTTTCAGACGTGCCGAGATAAACGCCTTGGCCGGTGTCCAGGCGGCCGAATAGTGAAAGTGCGCATACCAGAGGATCTTGCGGGTGGAGCGCTCGGTGATGGTGTACTCGTCCAGGTAGTCCGGGCTGGGTGCCTTGAGGCGGCGACGGTTGATGGTTTTCTTGATGGTGATTTCGTTGCGGTTTTTCAGCCATTCCACGCCGTCGAGGGTGGGTGGGCGTTGTTTGGTCAGTTGCAGCCGATGCTGGGCAGCCTTTTGGTAAAGCGCTTCGGCTGCCTGGCTGAGCTGTTTGCCCAGGGCGGCGGCGGAAGTGGTATCACTTTCCGTGGCGTTGATCAGGGTCAAGGCGTGCTCGATGTCTCGATCCGCTTGTTCCAGGTGCATGGCGTGCTGGTGAAGCATCTGCTCGATGCCTTCGATGGTGCGGGCAGGCTTGCTCATCTGCACGGCGGCCCGCTGGTTAAAGGTGGGCAAGCCATCGATCAATGCCTGCCCATCGCGCAGGCTGGTTGCCAGGTCGGGCGCGGGAGGCGGCGTGGCCGGTGCCTCGATATGCCGGAACCACAGGCCCGGAAGTTTCTCGTGGAAGGTCGCCATTACGGTGTCGGTCAGCGGTGACTTGATGTCGACCAAGTGGGTCTCCAGGCCAAGTTCTGTCAGGCGTGGCTCGCCTACCAGCACGCCGTCGAAGCGGGTCTTGATGAATTTCTTGCGCGGGCGCGGCGGCGTCGGCGGCGGGGTTGGCCGATTCCTGAGCATGTCGCGTTCGGCATGCAGCAAGGTTAGGTTGCTCAACGCGCGCTGGGAAAATTCACTCAATTGCTGGCGCAACTGCTGGATCGGCGTGTCCTGGGCGGAATCGGGAAACTCTCCGGGGAAGTCTTCCAGGCGTTCATCCACGTGCTTGAACTGATCAATCAGGCTGCTCAGGGTTTCGATGCGCTCATCGAGCCGCGACTCGCTGCGTTCGCTCAGGGTGTCGCTCAAGGTTCGCACTGCGATGGCCGCCTTGTCGATAATCTGGTCGATCGCCGTCCAGGCCTGTGGGTCGGTGCCGAGGGTGGTTTTGGACACGCAGAGGTTGCGCGCCAGCATCACTTGTAGGGCCTTGAGGTGATCGCTGGTGTAGGACGGCAGCAGGCGCCTGGTCTCCTGGATCAGTTGCAGGCCCTCTCTGGCCAGTCCCTTGAGTTGGTCGAAGCGGGAGGTGGTGTAGTCGATGCGAGTGATCATGTCCTGGATCAGCTCGCTCATTTGCCGCGCGTCTTCGATATGCCGTTCCCCGGGCGCTTCAATCTGGCGTTCGACCTGGTCGAGCACGGTCTTGAGCTTGGGGCTGAACCGGGTCTGGACTTCACTGATGCCGGCCTGGTTGAGATCGAGCTGAGCCTTGAGGTAGCCCAGTGCCCGAGGCTGGTAGTCGGGCATGTTGGTGAAGATGCTCAAGGTTTGCAGATTTTGCAGTGCGGCGTCGTACGCGCTGCGCTGGGTGTCGAGTTTCTCCAGGTAAGTCTGGCGCCGGGCGTCGGCGGAGGTGCCCGGGGCGTTGTTCATGGCTTGGCGCGCGAGCTCCAGTTGGCGCTGGGCTGCATGCTTGCCGCTTTCAAACAGTGCCAGTTTCGCGCGAACCTCGGCGGCTTTGACGGTGGCCTGGTCCTGGGCTTTCTTGGTCATGATTTTTGGCCCGCCGCCGCGCAGGTGCAGGCGCGTGTCGATGAACCATTCTCCCTTGAGGTTATGAATCAGCAGCGGGCCGGTGTGGGCGGGTTGGCTCGGGTCGACAATCAGCACGTTGGCGTTTTCGTCCAGCTGCACTTCGAACCAGCGCTCTCCCACAGGCGCATACCATTTCGTACCCAACGGGTAGAGATGCTGATGGACGTCGACCTGGGCGCTGGCCTGCCCGAGCCCTTCGGGCTTGCTGACCTTGAAGCGATCCAGCAGGTGTGCCAGGCCGCTGGGAGTGCGGGTGACGGCGCCAAGTACATGCAGCGACTGTGGATGGCCGGCTGGCAGTTCGGTGGTCGCGATGTTCGGCTGTTGCTGGATCACGCTGGTCTTGGGTTTGGCCGGGGCGAGGGGGGCTTTTTCCGCCTGATAACCCGGCAGGCGACGGCTGGCGGGGTGGCTGCGACCGGTGGCGTGCAGGGTGATAGCCATGCCCAGGTTCAGCAGCAGTTCGGTGAAGGCCTGCCATTGGTCTTCGGATTTGCCACGTTGTTGTGCGTCGGCCAAGGCTTGTACCTGGTCCATGAGTTGCCAGATCCACGCCGCTGTACCGGCAGTGCGGCCCAGGAACGGCAGTGCAGCATTGAGCAGCAACCAGCCGGCCCGTTTAAATGTCGCCCAGCGGGCTTCGGTGTTGGACACCGATTGGCGGTCGGCCAGCTCCACCAGGGCCTTGGCGTTGGCGCGGAACAAACTCTCGAACAGATCCCCAGGCAGTACTTGGGTACCCAAGGCCATGGGGCCGGACATCGCCCAGAGCTTGGTCGGCTCCACCAGAAACCGCAGCACCGCCCACGGCGAAGGCAATGCGCCTGGGAACACGTAGTTGACGTAGTCGCTGCGCACGCTTTCCGGCAGCCAGGCCAGCACTGAATCGCGCAGGTTGCGGTCCTGGGTCAGGGTGTACAGCAAGTTGGCGGGCGACGGGTATTGGCTCAAGGGTTGGTCGAACAGTGGCCGATACAACAGGCAAGGGCCCGCGCTCGGGTCTTGAGGGCCGATGACGAACATGTTGGCCACCTCATCCACTGTGTTTCCGGCCCGGCGTTGCGGGGCAAATGCCAACGGGCGCAAAACAATCTTCTGGCCCTGCACCTGGCGCTTGGCAACATCCGTCTCCATCAGCGCCGCGACGTACCGGTAGCCGAGTTCGTCGATACCCGCTTCCTGGTGGATCTTGCATTGCAGCGCCAGCAACGGCAGCTGCACCTGCAGGTGCTGGCGGTACAGCTGCTGGCGGCGGGCTGACTCCAGTGAGTCATCCAGCAGCTTGGCCTTGACCAGTGCCGGGTAGCGGTTGCCGATATCGGCCTGGCTGATCAAGCGTTCGACGTAGGCCACCGTCAGCCACGCGGGAGCCTTTGTTGCGTTGTGCAAACGCAAGGTCTTGTTGCCCAGCGGCAGGGCGATCAGGTTTTGCAGCGCCAGGTCCGCCAGCCGGAACGTGGTTGTCTCGACCTGTCCGGGTACGGTGAAGAGGCCCCATACCACCTGGCTGTCTACGCGCATTTCAAGGTCGTTGAGGTTCAGTTGAGCTGCATCGGGATGGTCGGCGGTCATGCGCGCTTTCAGTTGAGTGAGGGCGTAGTCGCGCAAGGGCGGGATGTCATCCTGGTAGGACTTGCCCTGGTTCTGGCTGTGCAGCGCCGCGAGGTCTTTCAAGTGCCGGGCGTACAGGTTCAGGTCACTGGTCAGGGCATTGGCCAGCCAGTTGGGCAGCCGGGCTTGATACCAGTCGAGGTCGGGGTCCTGGCGGGCAACCAGCGACTGCACGGCCGGCGGTGCGCCGAGCGGTTCGGGGTTGGCATCGACCTGGCGCAGGGTGGGGAAATCAATGGCCGCAATGGCCTCGATCTGAATGCCGATCAGCGCGCAGGCCAGTTGGTCGAAGAAGTTGCCGTCGGGGCGGTACAGTCGCCATTGCAATTGCGTACGTACCATCAAGGTGCCCAAGGCGTTGCCCAGGTTCTCCAGGGTGGCAAACTTCTGATAACCATGCACCAGCGAATGGCTGAGGATCCGCGAGCTCGATTGATGGGTGCCGATCAGCACGGCCATGGGCATCAGGTTGAGCGCGGTCAGGGTGTTGCCTTCCACCTGGCAGATATCGATCAGGTAGGCCTTGCTGGCATAGGTGTCGGTAGCCTGACGGTTGCTTTGGTCGGGGGCGTTGAACAGTCCCCGGGCCATGGCACAGTCATCACTGTCCCAGCCCTCGACCGTGTCGACATTCCACACCGCCTGCAGGCTGCTGGACAGCGTGCGCCACTGGGGTTGGCCTTCGATCATGCGGTTCCAGTAATTGAGCTGTTGCTCCTGGAAGGCACAGAGCATGACGGGCGCCAGCACATTGAGCATCTGGGCGATCTCGCCGATGCGCACCGGCAAGTGCAGCGGTGGGTCGCTGAGCGGCTGCTGGGTCAAGAAATGCACACCCTCGATGTAAAGGGTCGGGAGGCCCGATACAGCCTGGTGCGCAAGGATATCGGTGAGGGTCTGGTAGCGGGGTTCGAGTGGCTGAACCTGGTCACCGACAACCCCCCAGGCGGGTGTGCAGACCAGGACGATATCCGGGTCCAGTGCCAAGGCGGGATATAACGTGTGCAGTGAATAGCGCAACTGCACCGAAGCGGTCTCGCGAAACGAGGGGCCCAGGCACAGTTGGGTGAGCAGGCTTTCAGGCGTTGGACGGAGCGGGGTGGGTGTGGTCATGGCGGGCATCCCTGGCGTATGAAAACGACCCGAGGCGATGCCTCGGGGGTTTCATGCTAGGGAGCGCCTGGCTGACCTGGGGGTGGATATATAGGTTGGCCAGCCTCAGGCGAGTTCGCCGCACAGGTCCAGTTCCACCAGGCGGCGAACCTCGGCCACCGGCAGGCCGGCACCGAGCAGTGCGTTGAGCTTGCCGAACGCGGCCTCGCGGGTCATCCCGCCACCTGACAACACGCCCACGCCACGCAAGCGGCTACCGGCTTCGTACACATCCAGCTCCACACCGCCTTCATGGCATTGCGTGATTGCCACCACCACCA
Organism: Pseudomonas sp. Xaverov 83; assembly: GCF_019352905.1. Lineage (NCBI taxonomy): Bacteria > Pseudomonadati > Pseudomonadota > Gammaproteobacteria > Pseudomonadales > Pseudomonadaceae > Pseudomonas > Pseudomonas sp. Xaverov 83. The sequence continues at coordinate 278,274 of NZ_JAAAFU010000075.1, forward strand.
CGCCGTTATCCTGCGCGCGCTGGAGGCTGGCGAGGAACTGGGGGTTGTCGCTCGGCCCGGTGCCGCTGCCGAAGCATTCCAGCAGCAGCGCCTGGATGCCGCTGTCGATCAACCCGTCCAATTGCGCGGCGGCGATGCCCGGCACCAGTGGCAGCACGCCCACATTGATCAGCGCCTTGGGCTGGCGGTAATGCAGCGCCGCCGGAATCATATCCGCCTTGGCGACGCCGCCGTTACGCTGCAATGCGGCAAACGGGTGGCGACCAAAACTGCGGATTTTCGCGCAACGGGTCGGGGCCATCAGTGCGCCGTGGAAGTACAGTTGCACGCCCGGCGCCAGGCCTTCGCCCAAGGCTGCCAGCGCACCGCTGACGTTTTCCCAGGCATCGCTGTCGGGCACACCGGCCGGCAGCATCGAGCCGGTAAACAGCACCGGTGCGGGCAGGCCCAGCAGTTGGAAACTCATGGCGGCCGCGCTGTAGGCCAGGGTGTCGGTGCCGTGCAGCACCAGTACGGCGTCGCAACCCTCGTCCACCGCCTCAACCACGGCGGCGCGCAGGCGCTGCCAGTAGGCGGGGGTCATGTTGGCGCTGTCGATCAGCGGGGACATTTCCCGGAAGCGCCAGGCTGGCATATTCAGTTGGGCGAGGGCTTCGCTCATTCGCGCTTCAAAACCCGAAGCGGGGGCCAGGCCGTTTGCGCTGGCCTGCATGCCGATGGTGCCGCCGGTGTAGAGCACCATGACGTTGTTGGCTGGTTGCATTGAAGAATCTCCTGAACGAAAAACGCCGCCGGGCCCAGAGCATGCCCAAGGCCGGGCGGCGTGTCATCTATCTAGGTTTAGCGTTGCGTTTGAGCGTTCAGTTCTGCCGTCGCTTGAGCGGCTGGCTCGGGCTTCACCGGATTCGCCGGCCACGCCTTGCGGTCCAGGTCCAGGTCGGGGAACTTGCTGGAATCAAACACCGGAGTCTTGATGCCCGCAGCACGCTGACCGTCGTAGTCATTCAGGATGCGCATGGCGATCTTGAACAGGAACGCCAGGGCGAACAGGTTGACGAACGCCAGCATGGTCATGGTGATGTCGGCGAAGGCGAACACGGTGCTCAGGTTCTCGATGGAACCCCAGAAAATCAGCACCAGCACCAGCGCGCGGTAGCCCATCAGGACCTTGCGGTTGTCGCCCACGATGAAGCGCAGGTTACTCTCGCCGAGGTAGTAGTTGTACATGATCGAGGTGAACACGAACAACGCCAGGGCCACCGAGATGAACATCCGGCCCCAGTCACCAACGACTGCCGCCAGGGAGTTCTGGGTCAGGGCAATGCCGTCGCCTTCGAAGCCCGGAGTGTAGAAACCGGAGAGCAGGATCAGCAGCGCGGTGCAGGTGCAGATGACGAAGGTGTCGAGGAATACGCTGAACGCTTGCACCACGCCTTGGGCGATCGGGTGTTCTACCGAAGCGACTGCCGCCACGTTAGGCGCACTGCCCAGGCCGGCTTCGTTGGCGAACACGCCGCGTTTCACGCCCATGATGATCGCGCTGCCCACCAGGCCACCGAAGGCTTGGTCGAGGCCGAAGGCGCTCTTGACGATGGTCGCGAGCATGGCCGGCACGTGGTCGAATTGCAGCACGATCACGTACAGGGTCACCGCGATGTAGACCAGGGTCTTGACCGGCACCAGCAGGTCGGCGATCGAGGCGATACGCTTGATCCCGCCGATGAACACCAGGCCCAGCAGCACCGCCAGGGCGAGGCCGGTGTAGGTGGTGTCGAGGCCAAACGCATTGTTCAGCGAGTGGGTGACGGCGTGGGCTTGCAGGCCATTGAAGGCGAAGCCGAAAGTCACCAGCAGCAGGAACGCCATCACCATGCCCAACCAGCGCTTGTGCAGGCCGTGCTGGATGTAATACGCCGGGCCGCCACGGTAGGTGCCTTCAGCGTCGGTGCGTTTGTAGAGTTGGCCGAGGGAGCACTCGATAAAGCTCGAAGACATGCCCACCAGTGCGGTGACCCACATCCAGAATACGGCGCCCGGGCCACCCAGAGTCACAGCAATGCCGACGCCTGCGATGTTGCCGGCACCCACGCGCCCGGCGAGGCTGAGCATCAGCGCCTGGAACGAGCTGAGCTGGCCGGCGCTGCTTTTCAGGCTGTCGCGAAACACCGAAAACATGTGGAAAAAGTGACGCAACTGAACGAAACGCGAGCGGATCGTGAAGTAACCACCGAGCCCGACAATGAGCACGATCAATACTTTCCCTGAGAGGAAGTCGTTGATGACTTCTAGCATGGAGTGTTCCTCGCTGATTTTTCTAATGGCAAACGCAGGACGGTCCGATGCATCGCTCGGCACCAGGCAGTGCACGACGCTTCGCCCCAATCCTTTTGCGGGTGTTGTTATTCATGCGGTTTCGCGCTTCCAGGGTCTCGTTACCGACGACCGCTGACGCGAAGAGGGGCGGCACTATACCTAGGAGTGTGTGATCCGTCTGCACGAGGCGATTAAAGGTTTCAGCCACGGCGTTACGGGCAAGGCGGTTTTGTGGGGCGATCTTGGCGTTTTTATTGGCATCATTTCGCAACCTTGAGGCAAAAAAAAGGGCCTGAAGAACGAGCCTTCAGGCCCTCAAAAGGTGAGAGGTGTCTAGTCCCTCAACCTGGTGAGCGGTGCAACAAACGCTTAGGCCTTCAACGGGACCAAACGTGGAGCGATCATGTTTTCGGGGCGCAGGATGTCGTCGAGCATGGCGTCGTCGAGCAAGCCTTCTTCGCGCACCAGTTCCAGCACGCCGCGGCCGCTTTCAAGAGCGATACGGGCGATGCGGGTGGCGTTTTCATAGCCGATGTAGGGGTTCAGCGCGGTGACCAGGCCGATGGAGTGCTCCACCAGTTCGCGGCAGCGGGCTTCGTTGGCGGTGATGCCGACGATGCAGTGCTCGCGCAGCATGTCCATGGCGCGTTGCAGCAGGCGAATCGAGTCGAAGATCTTGTAGGCGATCAGCGGCTCCATCACGTTCAGTTGCAGCTGGCCGCCTTCGGCCGCGATGGTCAGTGCCAAGTCGTTACCGATGATCTGGAACGCTACCTGGTTCACGGCTTCCGGGATCACCGGGTTGACCTTGCCGGGCATGATCGAGCTGCCTGGCTGGCGCGCCGGCAGGTTGATTTCGTTGATGCCGGTACGTGGGCCGCTGGACAGCAGGCGCAAGTCGTTGCAGATCTTCGACAGCTTCACCGCGGTACGCTTGAGCATGCCGGAGAACAGCACGAAGGCGCCCATGTCGGAGGTGGCTTCGATCAGGTCGGCAGCCGGTACCAGCGGCTGGCCGCTGATGGTCGCCAGGCGTTGAACGGCCAGGGCCTGGTAACGCGGGTCGGCGTTGATGCCGGTGCCGATGGCGGTGCCGCCCAGGTTCACTTCAGTCAGCAGCTCAGGCGCCAGGGTCTTCAGGCGAGCCAGGTCTTCACCGAGGGTGGTGGCGAAGGCGCGGAATTCCTGGCCGAGGGTCATCGGCACGGCGTCTTGCAGCTGGGTACGGCCCATCTTCAGGACGTGGCTGAACTCTTCACCCTTGGCGGCGAATGCCTGGATCAGGCTGTCGAGGCTGGCCAACAGTGCGTCGTGGCCCAGCAGCAGACCCAGGCGGATCGCGGTCGGGTAGGCGTCGTTGGTGGACTGCGCCATGTTCACGTCGTTGTTCGGGTGCAGGTATTGGTATTCGCCCTTGCTGTGGCCCATGGCCTCCAGCGCGATGTTGGCGATGACTTCGTTGGCATTCATGTTGGTTGAAGTGCCAGCGCCGCCTTGAATCATGTCCACCACGAACTCTTCGTGGAAATCGCCGCGGATCAGACGGGCACAGGCTTCGCTGATGGCAGCGTGCTTGGCTTCGCTGAGCTGGCCCAACTCGCGGTTGGCGTCAGCAGCTGCCTGCTTGACCATTGCCAGGCCGACCACCAATTTCGGGTAATGCGAAATCGGAACGCCCGAGAGGCGGAAGTTATTCACCGCTCGCAAGGTCTGGATGCCGTAATACGCTTGAGCGGGTACTTCGAGTACGCCAAGCAGGTCTTTTTCTGTGCGGAAAGATGCAGCGGAGGACATGACGGAAATCATCTCGATATGGACCCGGGCTAGGCCGGAACGCTGTGAATGCTAGGCTTGCAGGAGATTTTGGGCCAATGCTGTTAAACACTGGCCTATGCATAAACGGCATAATGTCGGTGTGACCCCGTTACCATGACGGACGTGTGTGCCAAAATGGTGCGTGCCCCGGGAGGATGTGATGAACCTTGAAAGCAAATGGCTGGAAGACTTTAGCGCCCTGGCTGCCACCCGCAGCTTCTCCCAGGCGGCTGAGCGGCGCTTCGTCACCCAGCCGGCGTTCAGTCGGCGCATCCGTAGCCTCGAGGCCGCGCTGGGGCTGACGCTGGTCAATCGTTCACGCACGCCTGTCGAACTGACGGCGGCGGGGCAGCTGTTCCTGGTCACCGCGCGCACCGTGGTCGAGCAGCTCGGCGAAGTGCTGCGGCACTTGCATCACCTGGAAGGCGGGCAGGGTGAAGTCATGCAAGTCGCGGCGGCGCACTCCCTGGCGTTGGGCTTCTTCCCGCGCTGGATCGCGCAATTGCGCAACGAAGGGCTGAACATCGCCACGCGGTTGGTCGCCACCAACGTGGGCGACGCCGTGCATGCCTTGCGTGAAGGCGGCTGCGATTTGATGCTGGCGTTCTACGACCCGGATGCGGCCATGCAGATGGACCCGGAAATCTTCCCGTCGCTGCACTTGGGCAACACCGAGATGCTGCCGGTGTGCGCCGCGGATGCCGATGGCAAGCCGCTGTTCGACCTGGAAGGCGAGGGCAGTGTGCCGCTTTTGGCCTACAGCGCCGGCGCCTTCCTGGGGCGCTCGGTTAACCTGCTGCTGCGCCAGCGGGCGCTGCGCTTCACCACGATTTACGAAACCGCCATGGCCGACAGCCTGAAAAGCATGGCCCTTGAAGGCTTGGGCATCGCCTGGGTGCCGCAGTTGAGCGTGCGCGCCGAGCTGGCCCGGGGCGAACTGGTGGTGTGCGGCGGCCCGCAATGGCATGTGCCGCTGGAGATCCGGCTGTATCGCTGCGCGTTGGTGCGCAAGGCGAATGTGCGGTTGTTGTGGCGCAAGCTGGAAGGTGGTGCGGCGCAGTCCCCGGCGGCTGAGCGCGGTTAAATGTGGGAGCTGGCTTGCCTGCGATAGCGGTGTATCAGCTGACATTTCAGGCACTGACACTCCGCCATCGCAGGCAAGCCAGCTCCCGCAGTATTTTGTGGTGTTTTCGCTGACCTGGAAGTCAATAAAACCGCCTGTTTGAGGTGTAAGACAGATGGTCATGCCAGGGGCTGTTTATCTGCGTTATTACGGTATACTGCGCGGCCTTCGGCCGGTCCAACCGGCCTTAATTCGTACAACAAGCCACGCTGGATTTCCCGCGTGGCTTGTTGTTTTTTGACGCGCCTGCGGGCGCCCAGAGAGAAGAGGCACGACGATGAGTGCATTGGTTGGCGTGATCATGGGCTCCAAGTCCGATTGGTCCACCCTTAGCCACACCGCCGATATGCTGGAAAAACTCGGCATTCCCTACGAAGTGAAGGTGGTTTCCGCCCACCGCACTCCGGATTTGCTGTTCCAGTATGCCGATGAAGCAGAATCCCGTGGCATCGAGGTGATTATCGCCGGTGCCGGCGGTGCAGCTCACCTGCCAGGCATGTGTGCGGCCAAGACTCACCTGCCAGTACTGGGCGTTCCGGTGCAGTCGTCGATGCTCTCGGGCGTGGATTCGCTGTTGTCCATCGTGCAGATGCCCGCCGGTATTCCGGTGGCCACCCTGGCGATCGGCAAGGCCGGCGCGATCAACGCAGCCTTGCTGTCCGCCAGCATCCTCGGCGCCAAGCACCCGCAGTTCCACGCGGTGCTGAAAAAATTCCGTGCTGAACAGACAGACAGCGTCCTGGACAATCCAGACCCACGCATTGCCTGAGGTTGTTGACGATGAAAATCGGTGTAATCGGTGGCGGCCAACTGGGCCGCATGCTGGCCCTGGCGGGTACGCCGCTGGGGATGAACTTCGCTTTCCTGGACCCGGCGCCGGACGCCTGCGCGGCTGCGCTGGGTGAACACCTGCGGGCTGACTACAGCGACCCGGATCACCTGCGCCAACTGGCCGATGAAGTCGACCTGGTGACCTTCGAGTTCGAAAGTGTCCCGGCTGAAACCGTGGCCTTCCTGTCGCAGTTCGTGCCGGTGTATCCGAGCGCCGAAGCCTTGCGCATCGCTCGTGACCGCTGGTTCGAGAAGAGCATGTTCAAGGACCTGGGCATCCCGACGCCGGCCTTCGCCGACATCCAGTCCCAGGCCGACCTGGACGCTGCAGTCGCCTCCATCGGCTTGCCGGCTGTGCTGAAGACCCGCACCCTGGGTTATGACGGTAAGGGCCAGAAAGTCCTGCGCACCGCCGCCGATGTGGTCGGTACCTTCGCCGAGCTGGGCAGCGTCGCCTGCCTGCTGGAAGGCTTCGTGCCGTTCACCGGTGAAGTCTCGCTGATCGCCGTGCGTGCCCGTGATGGCGAAACCCGTTTCTACCCGCTGGTACACAACACCCACGACAGCGGCATCCTCAAGCTGTCCGTGGCCAGCACCGACCACCCGCTGCAAGCCCTGGCCGAAGATTATTCGAGCCGTGTGCTCAAGCAACTGGATTACGTCGGCGTGATGGCGTTCGAGTTCTTTGAAGTTGACGGTGGCCTCAAGGCCAACGAAATCGCCCCGCGCGTGCACAACTCCGGGCACTGGACCACCGAAGGCGCCGAGTGCAGCCAGTTCGAAAACCACCTGCGGGCGGTGGCGGGCTTGCCGTTAGGCTCGACGGCCAAGGTCGGTGAGAGCGCCATGCTCAACTTCATCGGCGTGGTGCCGCCGGTTGATCGCGTGATCGCGATTGATGACTGCCATCTGCATCACTACGGCAAGGCGTTCAAGGCCGGGCGCAAGGTCGGCCACGCCAACCTGCGCTGCAAGGACCGCGCGACGCTGCAAGCGCAGATCCTCAAGGTCGAAGCGCTGATCGCCGAGCAATAACCCAAGGCCGGGCGGGAACCATTGGTACCCGCCACCCTCTGATTGCAGGAAGCCAAAGTCTGACTAGGCTTTGACTTAGCTCACTTCAATCAGAGGGAAATGCCATGGGTATCATTGGAACCATCTTTATCGGTTTGATCGTCGGCCTGCTGGCGCGTTTCCTGAAACCAGGCGACGACAGCATGGGCTGGATCATGACCATCCTGCTGGGTATCGCCGGTTCGCTGGTTGCGACCTATGGTGGCCAGGCACTGGGCATCTATCAGGCGGGCCAAGGCGCAGGCTTCATTGGTGCGCTGGTGGGTGCCGTGGTGTTGCTGGTGATCTACGGTTTGCTGAAAAAGAAGTAATTTAGCGACCAAGCCCTCTGCGCTGCGCAGGCGCAGAGGGCTAGAATGCCGGCACTGTAATCCTTGCCGAGCTTCTCCATGCGCCGTCTCCTGTTATCCCTTCTTCTATGCACCGGGTTGGCCCACGCTGGCGAACTGCCGGAAACCGACTGGCTGGAACTGATGCCCAAGTCGGACCAGAAAGCCCTCGAAGAAATGCCGGAAATCGATCACAACTCCCCGGAAGCCCAAGGCACCTTCACCGCAAAGGGTGGCCTGAAGCAAAGCAAGGGGTTGCCGGCGGTGATGTATTCCACCAAGACTGTGGCTGCCATGAACGGCAAGAACATCCGCATCGGCGGCTACCCCGTGCCGCTTGAAACCGACGCGAAGGGCCGCAGTACGCTGTTCTTCCTGGTGCCTTACCCGGGCGCCTGCATCCACGTGCCGCCACCGCCGCCCAACCAGTTGGTGCTGGTGCGTTACCCCAAGGGTTTGAAGCTGGATGACATCTACACGCCGCTGTGGGTGACGGGCACGCTGAAGGTGGAAAAGGTCAACAATGACCTGGCCGATGCGGCGTATGCGCTGGATGCGGGGAAAGTACGGGCGGTCAAAGAGTCGGATCTCTGATCTGACGCAGAACCTAATGTGGGAGCGGGCTTGCTCGCGAAAGTGGTGTGTCAGTCAGCACATGTATTGACTGACACGGCGCATTCGCGAGCAAGCCCGCTCCCACATTTTTGATTGGGTTTACAGGGCAATACCGGCGATGCTCACGCCCAGGGTATGGCTCTCACCCGGCGCCAGTGTCACCACATCGTCCAGCACGTTCGCCGTCTCGATGCACAGCATCCCCTGCCAGCCGTCGTCGGCCATGTCGCTGAAAGCCTTGGCGCGGTCGGTCCACGGGTTCCAGATCACCGTCGAGCGCGAGCCTGTGCTGGTGAGTTGGACGCGGCGCTGCCAGTCTTTATCGACGATGTTCAGTTGCGCTGGCGTGTCGAGGTAGATGCGGTCGGTCTCGGCGGTGAAGTGCAGGAGCCCGGATTGCTGCTTGTGGGTCCAACCGTCGGCGGTGTCGATATAGGTTCGCCCGTCCAGGCCGTCGACCTGCACGTTGCGTACATCGCTGACGGCAAAGTAGCTGTGCAGTGCCTGGCTGAGGCTGACGGTCTCGGTACCACGGTTATGGCTGGTCAGGCGGATGTGCAGTTGATCATCCAGCAGGATGCTCATCTTCAGGTCAACTAGATGCGGCCAACCCGGGAAGCCGCCTTCAGGCACCGGCAGTTCCAGTTCAACCCGCAACGCCGTGCTTTCAGCTTCCACGCCAGCCAGCGTCCAGTCCGCGGTCCGTACGAAACCATGCGCCCCAGCCGGCTCGTCACCCTGGTACATCGCCTTGACGCTTTGCGGGTTGCGGTCGAACACGCCAAACCATGGCCAGCACACCGGCACGCCGGTACGAATGCCTTTGCCTTTCTTGTACACCACCTGATCGTTGGGCCAGATGATTGGCTTCTCGCCAGCGCGCTGGTAGCTGACGATATGCGCGCCTTGCTGGGCTACCACCAATTCGGCGCCGTTATGGCGGATGCGCCACGCGTTCAGCTCATCCAGTTTTACGGTTTCAACGTTGGGCGTAGACATAGGCGCGCGCTCTCAATGGCAGACAATGGGGCAATGGACCGTCAAAACGTCGCGATGTTTAACGCGCCCGTGACGGAACCGACCGGGTGCGACCGCTGCCATCAATGGCAACGAACACAAACACCGCCTCGGTGACTTTGCGCCATTCGCTGGACAGCGGGTCGTCGCTCCACACTTCGACCATCATCTGGATCGAGCTGCGGCCGATTTCCAGGGCCTGGGTATAGAAGGACAACTGCGCGCCGACGGCCACCGGCACCAGGAATGCCATGCGATCAATCGCCACGGTCGCGACGCGGCCACCGGCAACCTTGCTCGCCATGGCGGTGCCGGCCAGGTCCATCTGCGCGACCAGCCAGCCGCCGAAGATGTCGCCGAAACCGTTGGTTTCACGCGGGAGTGCGGTAATTTGCAGGGCGAGATCGCCTTGCGGGATAGGATCTTCTTGTTCGAGTTCGATCATGCCGGTGCCTCTGACCCGTGACGCTTTATGGGTATTTCAAGTGGATAGCCGTCTCTGGAAAAACGTTTCAGCACCAACATACACCGCTCGATGCGTTTCTCGTAAGGCGTACTAAAGGGAAACTCTGCCAAATCGGCTGGCGGGCAGCCAACGGCGTTTTGGCACAGCAGCCCCTCAAGGATGCGGGTCTGGCGCTTGCAATGGGCGAGTATATCGAGCCGTCGGCGCCACGACGACCTCCCGGCGCTCATTTGGTCGGTAAATAGAGGCTGTATCGCGGCTTTTTCCGGCAACTGTGCTCCTGCTCATGCTAATTGCGCTTCTGCTACGGGAATATTTCGCTTATCTGAACTGTTAACGGCCCAACGCTGTGCTTTTTCAAGCGATTTGCTATCTTGCCAAGCCTGCCGCAAGTCCCGGGCTTGCCGTCCTGACTACTATAAGAGAAGCCTTGCCATGTCCTCCGTGCCCGCAAGCAGTGCGCAACCCTCGCGCCCGCTGACCCGCAACGACTACAAAACCCTGTCGCTGTCTGCCTTGGGCGGGGCGCTGGAATTCTACGACTTCATCATTTTCGTGTTTTTCGCCACAGTGGTCGGGAAACTGTTTTTCCCTGCCGAGATGCCCGAATGGCTGCGCATGATGCAGACCTTCGGCATCTTCGCCGCCGGCTACCTGGCGCGCCCGCTGGGCGGGATCATCATGGCGCACTTCGGCGACCTGCTGGGGCGCAAGAAGATGTTCACCCTGAGCATCTTCATGATGGCCGTGCCGACCCTGATCATGGGCCTGCTGCCGACCTACGCGCAGATCGGCCTGTGGGCGCCGATCCTGTTGCTGCTGATGCGCGTGATCCAGGGCGCGGCGATTGGCGGTGAAGTGCCAGGCGCGTGGGTGTTTGTTTCCGAACATGTGCCACCCCGTCACATCGGTTATGCCTGTGGCACCCTGACCAGCGGCCTGACGGCGGGCATTCTGTTGGGTTCGCTGGTGGCCACTGCCATCAACACCCTTTATAGCCCGGAGCAGGTGTCGGATTACGCCTGGCGGATTCCGTTCCTGCTGGGTGGTGTGTTCGGCCTGTTGTCGGTGTACCTGCGTCGCTGGCTGCACGAAACGCCGATCTTCGCCGAGATGCAGCAGCGCAAGACCCTGGCGGCCGAGCTGCCATTGCGCGCCGTGTTGCGTGACCACCGTGGGGCCATCGTGTTGTCGATGCTGCTGACCTGGTTACTCTCGGCCGGTGTGGTCGTCGTTATCCTGATGACGCCGACCGTGCTGCAAACGGTCTACCACTTCAGCCCTACGGTGGCGCTGCAGGCCAATAGCCTGGCCATCGTCACCCTGAGCCTGGGGTGTATTGCCTCCGGGGCCCTGGCCGATCGATTCGGTGCCGGGCGTGTGCTGATCATCGGTTGCGCGCTGTTGCTGGCAACTTCCTGGACGCTCTATCACAGCCTGATGGCGCACCCGGATTGGCTGTTCCCGTTGTACGCCTTGACCGGCCTGTTTGTAGGCACCATCGGTGTGGTGCCCTATGTCATGGTGAAAGCGTTCCCGCCAGTGGTGCGTTTCAGTGGTTTGTCGTTTTCCTACAACGTCGCCTATGCCGTATTCGGTGGCCTGACACCCTTGGCGGTGTCGCTGCTGATGAAGGAAAGCCCGATGGGTCCTGCTTACTACGTGGCTGTCCTGTGCGTGATGGGGATGGCCGTGGGTGGGTACCTGTGGAAGCGTGGGCGCTGACACGTTTTTTGAAAACTGACGGATAACCTTGTGGCGAGGGAGCTTGCTCCCGTTGAACTGCGCAGCAGTTCCATTTTGGGGGCCGCTACTCGACCCAACGGGAGCTAGCTCCCTCGCCACAGATTTTGCCTTACAACGATTACAGATTGTTTCCACGAAATCGCTCCAGCCTCCTCGCAAGCCCCGGATTTATTGACGTTTCTCCTTCCTGTCAGCTTTTTCATAAATGCTGGCCTTTCATCTAATTGTCATATTCCAGACATAGAGTGTTCACACGGCCTACCGATACTTGGCCCCGATCCAACTATCCCTATCTGCTAGGAGCAAGGCATGAAACTGAAACGTTTGATGGCGGCAATGACTTTTGTCGCTGCTGGCGTTGCGACCGCTAACGCGGTAGCCGCTGGTGTTGACCCGGCAATTCCGGCTTACGTGAAGACCACTGGTGTGTCGGGCAACCTGTCCAGCGTTGGTTCCGATACCCTGGCAAACCTGATGACCCTGTGGGCTGAGGGTTACAAAAAGGAATACCCGAACGTCAACATCCAGATTCAGGCCGCCGGCTCCGCCACTGCACCTCCTGCGCTGACTGAAGGCACCTCCAACCTGGGCCCGATGAGCCGCAAGATGAAGGACACCGAACTGGCTGCCTTCGAGCAGAAGTACGGCTACAAGCCAACCGCTATCCCGGTTGCCGTGGATGCCCTGGCCGTGTTCGTGCACAAGGACAACCCGATCCAGCACCTGACCATGGAACAAGTCGACGCGATCTTCTCCTCGACTCGTCTGTGCGGCGCCAAAGCTGACGTCAAGACCTGGGGCGACCTGGGCGTGACCGGCGACCTGGCCAACAAGCCAGTGCAACTGTTCGGTCGTAACTCGGTATCCGGCACCTACGGCTACTTCAAGGAAGAAGCCCTGTGCAAGGGCGACTACAAACCTAACGTGAACGAACAACCTGGTTCGGCGTCGGTTGTGCAGTCCATCAGCTCCTCGCTGAACGGTATCGGTTACTCGGGCATTGGTTACAAAACCGCCAGCGTGAAGACCGTGGCCCTGGCCAAGAAAGGCAGCACTGACTTCATCGAAGACAGCGAAGAAAACGCCCTGAACGGCAAATACCCGCTGTCGCGCTTCCTCTACGTCTACGTCAACAAAGCCCCGAACAAGCCTCTGGCCCCGCTGGAAGCTGAGTTCGTGAAGCTGGTTCTGTCCAAACAGGGCCAGGAAGTTGTAGTGAAAGACGGCTACATCCCGCTGCCAGCCAAAGTTGCCGCCAAGGCACTGGCTGACCTGGGCCTGAAAGAAGGTGGCAAATAAGCCTCCGGTAAACCTGCCTTGAACCGGGGTTTACCCACGGTTCAAGGCCTGGGCGGGGTCTGTAAGACCTGGGCCTCGCCTCCCATTTTTTAATCCGCTGCCAGCCCTGCTACGCGGCGGATTTCTTGCGTCACTGCATTGTCATCTTTCTGTCATACAGGATCGCTAGGGTGTGCGCATGAATGATCTGGCCAATTCCACCATGACGACGACTTCTCCCCCCAAGCGCATTGATTTCAATACGCCTGAACTGCAACGCAAGCGCCGTATGCGCGCGCTCAAGGATCGCCTGACCCGCTGGTATGTGCTGATTGGCGGCCTCGCCGTCCTGGGCGCGATCACCTTGATCTTCTTCTTCCTCGCCTATGTGGTCGCTCCGCTGTTTCACGGCGCCAACCTGACCAAGGAAGACGCCCTGGCGCCTGCCTGGCTGCAGGACGCCGGCAAACCGCTGATGATCTCCATGGAAGAACAGAACCAGGTCGCCATGCGGGTTTCCGACAAAGGCCAGGCGCTGTTCTTCAACGTTGACACGGGGGCTGAACTCAAGCGCGTTGACCTGCCGTTGCCGGCGGGTGTGACAGTCGCCTCTATTGGTGAAGATCAGCCTGGCAGCCCGCTGGTGATCCTCGGCCTGTCCAACGGCCAGTCCCTGGTGTTCCGCCACACTTATAAAGTGTCGTACCCGGACGGCAAGAAGACCATCTCCCCAGCCGTCGAATACCCTTACGGCGAAACGCCGATCGTCCTCGACGAACAAGGCCGCTCCCTTGAGCACGTCGCCTTGAACGCGACCGACTCGACGCTGGTGGTGGCCGGTTCCAGTGGTGCCCATCTGAACGTGCTGTCCATCAGCCGTGAAGAAAACATGATGACCGAGGAAGTCACCACCGAGCAGAAGCGCATTGAACTGCCGCAAATGACCGAGCCGGTGAAAGCCATCTTCGTTGATCCACGCCAGCAGTGGCTGTACGTGATCAACGGCCGCGCCCAGGCCGACGTTTTCAGCCTGCGGGACAAGAGCCTCAACGGTCGCTACAAGTTGTTGGACGACGGCGTGGCGCAAGTCACGGCCAGCACCCAATTGGTGGGCGGCATCTCGCTGATCATCGGTAACTCCAGCGGTGGCCTGGCGCAGTGGTTCATGGCCCGCGACCCGGACGGCGAACAACGCCTGAAGCAGATCCGTACCTTCCAGATGGGCACTGCGCCTATCGTTGAAATCACCGCTGAAGAACGTCGCAAAGGCTTCACCGCCCTCGACGCTTCCGGCAAGTTCGGCGTGTTCCACAGCACCGCCCACCGCACGTTGCTGGTGGACCAAGTGGTCGATGGCACCGGTATCTTCGGCATGTCGCCACGGGCCAACCGGGTGATCGTCGAAGCCGGTGGCAAGCTGCAACCGCTGCTGCTGGACAACCCGCACCCGGAAGTTTCCTGGAGCGCGCTGTGGAGCAAGGTCTGGTACGAAAACTACGACGAGCCTAAATACGTCTGGCAATCGACCGCCGCCAACACCGACTTCGAACCCAAGATGAGCCTGGCGCCCCTGACCTTCGGTACCCTGAAGGCCGCGTTCTACGCCATGCTGCTGGCGGCGCCACTGGCCGTCGCCGCTGCGATCTACACCGCCTACTTCATGGCTCCGAGCCTGCGCCGCAAGGTCAAGCCGGTGATCGAGTTGATGGAAGCGATGCCGACGGTGATCCTCGGCTTCTTCGCCGGCCTGTTCCTGGCGCCGTATGTCGAAGGGCATTTGCCGGGGATTTTCAGCCTGCTGATGCTGCTGCCGATTGGCATCCTGGTGGCCGGCTTCATCTTCAGCCGCCTGCCTGAGTCGATCCGCCTGCGGGTCCCGGATGGCTGGGAAAGCGCAATCCTGATCCCGGTGATCCTGTTTGTGGGCTGGCTCTCGCTGTACATGAGCCCGTACCTGGAAACCTGGTTCTTCGGTGGCGACATGCGCATGTGGATCTCCCACGACCTGGGCATCACCTACGACCAGCGCAACGCCCTGGTAGTCGGCCTGGCCATGGGTTTTGCGGTCATCCCGAACATCTACTCCATCGCCGAAGACGCCGTATTCAGCGTGCCGCGCGGCCTGACCCTGGGCTCCCTGGCCCTGGGCGCCACGCCATGGCAGACCATGACCCGCGTGGTGATCCTGACTGCCAGCCCGGGCATCTTCTCGGCGCTGATGATCGGCATGGGCCGCGCGGTCGGTGAAACCATGATCGTGCTGATGGCCACAGGTAACACGCCGGTGATGGAGATGAACCTGTTTGAAGGCCTGCGCACCCTGGCGGCCAACGTCGCGGTGGAAATGCCCGAATCGGAAGTGGGCGGCAGCCACTACCGCGTGCTGTTCCTCTCGGCGCTGGTGCTGCTGCTGTTCACCTTCATCATGAACACCCTCGCCGAGCTGATTCGTCAGCGTCTGCGCAAGAAATACTCGTCGCTTTAAGAAAGGTAGAAGTCTGTGAAACAGAACTCCCTGAATGGATGGTTCAAGAGCGGCGCCCCGGGCGTCTGGATCAGCGGTGGCGCGGTGTCCATCGCGGTCATCATGACCATTGGTTTGCTGGCCGTGATTGCCGTGCGTGGCCTGGGCCACTTCTGGCCGGCCGACCTGATCCAGGCCAGCTACAACGTGCCGGGCCAGGAAAATCACATCGTTGTCGGCGAAGTGGTGCAGAAAGAGGAAGTGCCTCGCGAGCGCCTGAAAAGCGCTGGCCTGCCGGTGCCGGACCAAGGCCCGGAGTTCATGACTCGCGAGCTGATCAAGGTCGGCAACCGTGACCTGAACGGCAACGACTTCACCTGGATCGTCGGCGAGTGGCTGACCAACCAGACCAAGCCGGTCGAACTGATGGCCATCGAGCGTCGTGAGTGGGGCAACTTCTACGGCACCCTGGTCAACGTCAAGCAGGACGGCAAGGTCATCGCTGAAGGCGAAGCGGCCTGGCCGGAACTGCAAGCCCGTGTGGACCGCGTCAACAAGCTCGCGGCCCAGCTCAAGACCCTTGAGAAGTCCGACATCGGCGCCATCAACGCTGGCCTCGAACGCATCCGCCTGCACGGTCGCAAGCTGGAGCTGGAAGGCAAGCTGGACGCCACCGCCCAGGCCGACATGGACAGCGGCCGCGCCGAACTGAACAACCGCTACAAAGACATCGAAGCCCGCCTGGCGGACCTGCACACCCAGTTCAACCGCGACAGCCTCACCGCCCGCGATGCCAACGGCAAAGAAATCGAAATCGGCATCGGCAAGGTGGTGCATGCCTACCAGCCGAACGCCATGGGTTACATGACCAAGGTCGGCTTCTACTTCAGCAAGGTCTGGGAATTCCTCAGCGACGACCCGCGGGAAGCGAACACCGAAGGCGGGATTTTCCCGGCGATCTTCGGCACCGTGATGATGACCCTGATCATGGCGATGATCGTGACCCCGTTCGGCGTGCTGGCGGCGGTGTACCTGCGTGAATACGCCAAGCAGAACACCCTGACGCGGATCATCCGTATCGCTGTGAACAACCTGGCCGGTGTACCCGCCATCGTTTACGGCGTATTCGGCCTCGGCTTCTTTGTGTACGTACTGGGCGGCTCGGTCGACCGGCTGTTCTTCGCCGAAGCCTTGCCGGCACCGACCTTCGGTACGCCTGGCCTGCTCTGGGCGTCCCTGACCCTGGCGCTGCTGGCGGTACCCGTGGTGATCGTGGCCACCGAAGAAGGCCTGGCGCGGATCCCTCGCACCGTACGTGAAGGTTCTTTGGCACTGGGGGCGACCAAGGCGGAAACGCTGTGGAAGATCGTCCTGCCGATGGCCAGCCCGGCGATGATGACCGGCATGATCCTCGCCGTGGCCCGCGCCGCCGGTGAAGTGGCGCCGCTGATGCTGGTGGGTGTGGTGAAACTGGCGCCGTCGCTGCCGGTGGACGGCAACTACCCGTACCTGCACCTGGACCAGAAGATCATGCACTTGGGCTTCCATATCTATGACGTCGGCTTCCAGAGCCCCAACGTCGAGGCCGCGCGGCCGCTGGTGTACGCCACCGCGCTGCTGCTGGTGCTGGTGATCGCCACGCTCAACTTGTCGGCGGTGTGGATTCGTAACCACCTGCGCGAGAAGTACAAGGCGCTGGACAGTTAAGCGGGCACCTGTGGGAGCTGGCTTGCCTGCGATGCCGGCGACTCGGTTGAACAGGTACACCGCGGTGATGCCATCGCAGGCAAGCCAGCTCCCACAGGGTTAGCGGTAGACACAGATTTTGAGTAAGCCGCCCCGGCGGTTCAACGAAACGAATTGGTAGCACAGGGAGCATCCCATGCAACATGAAACCCATTCCCACGGCATCAACATGTCAGCCCTGGGTCGCGACAAGCAGAGCCTGAGCCTGGCCCAGGAAACCGTGGCCATCGAAGTCCCTGGCCTGAGCCTTTACTACGGTGACAAGCAGGCGCTGTATGACGTCAGCATGAACATCCCGAAGCAGCGCGTGACCGCCTTCATCGGTCCGTCCGGTTGCGGCAAGTCGACCCTGCTGCGCACCTTCAACCGGATGAACGATCTGGTGGACGGCTGCCGCGTCGAGGGCGCGATCAACCTCTACGGCACCAACATCTACCGCAAGGGCGAAGACGTGGCCGAGCTGCGTCGCCGGGTGGGCATGGTGTTCCAGAAGCCCAACCCGTTCCCCAAGACCATCTATGAAAACGTGGTCTACGGCCTGCGTATCCAGGGCATCAACAAGAAGCGCATCCTCGACGAAGCTGTTGAGTGGGCATTGAAAGGCGCGGCACTGTGGGACGAGGTCAAGGACCGCCTGCACGAGTCGGCCCTCGGTTTGTCCGGCGGCCAGCAGCAACGTCTGGTGATCGCCCGTACCATCGCCGTGGAGCCGGAAGTACTGCTGCTCGACGAACCCTGCTCGGCACTCGACCCCATCTCCACGCTGAAAGTCGAAGAGCTGATCTACGAACTGAAATCCAAGTTCACCATCGTCATCGTGACCCACAACATGCAACAGGCAGCGCGGGTTTCCGACTACACCGCGTTCATGTACATGGGCAAACTGGTGGAATTTGGTGACACCGATACCCTGTTCACCAACCCGGCGAAGAAGCAGACCGAAGACTACATCACCGGTCGCTATGGCTAGCAGGTAGCGGGTTGCTCACTGAACTGATGCTGCGGTCGACCGCACCTTACTGGACGTTCCAAGGACGCCAACATGATTAGCAAAGAAGGCCTTACCCATCACATCTCCGCGCAGTTCAACGCCGAGCTTGAGGAAGTGCGCAGCCACCTCCTGGCCATGGGCGGTCTGGTGGAGAAGCAAGTCAACGACGCGGTTACTGCGCTGATCGAGGCCGACTCCGGCCTGGCTCAGCAAGTGCGCGAGATCGATGACCAGATCAACCAGATGGAACGCAACATCGACGAGGAATGCCTGCGCATCCTGGCCCGCCGTCAGCCGGCGGCGTCCGACTTGCGTTTGATCATCAGCATTTCCAAGTCGGTGATCGACCTGGAGCGTATCGGCGATGAAGCCACCAAGATCGCTCGCCGCGCCATCCAGTTGTGTGAGGAAGGCGAAGCGCCGCGCGGTTACGTGGAAGTGCGCCACATCGGTGACCAGGTGCGCAACATGGTTCGCGACGCCCTTGACGCGTTTGCCCGCTTCGACGCCGAGCTGGCGTTGTCGGTGGCCCAGTACGACAAGATTATCGACCGCGAATACAAGACCGCCCTGCGCGAGCTGGCGACTTACATGATGGAAGACCCGCGTTCTATCTCGCGGGTATTGAGCATCATCTGGGTGCTGCGCTCGCTGGAGCGCATCGGCGACCACGCGCGCAATATCTCGGAACTGGTGATCTACCTGGTCCGTGGTACCGACGTGCGGCACATGGGCCTCAAGCGCATGAAAGCAGAAGTTGAAGGCACAACCGATCAAATCCCTAATGTTCCGGGCGTTCCTGACGATAAGTAAGATTGCCCGAGAAATAAACGCCCGGCCTTTGGTCGGGCGTTTTCGTTTGTGGCGTTGGAATTTTTGGCAAAACGCCATCAGCGAAGCGTTATGCTTGCCGGGGTTTTTATAGGATGAAGGGTCGATGAGCAAAGTCAGTGTATTGGTGGTGGATGACGCCTCGTTTATTCGCGACCTGGTGAAGAAGTGCCTGCGTAACTACTTTCCGGGAATCAAGATCGAAGACGCGGTGAACGGCAAAAAGGCCCAGGCCATCCTGATGCGCGAAACCTTCGACATGGTGTTGTGCGACTGGGAAATGCCGGAAATGTCCGGCCTGGAACTGTTGACCTGGTGCCGTGAGCAGCCTCATCTCAAAGCCATGCCGTTTGTCATGGTGACCAGCCGTGGCGACAAGGAAAACGTGGTGCAGGCGATCCAGGCCGGGGTTTCCGGCTACGTCAGCAAGCCCTTCACCAACGAGCAGTTGCTAAACAAGGTCAAGCAGGCACTGAACAAGATCGGCCGCCTCGACGCGCTGATCGCCAGCGCGCCGACCAAGATGAACTCGGCGTTCGGCAACGACTCCCTGAGCGCCCTCACCGGCGGCAAGCCTGAAGCGCTCAAGCCGGCTCCGGTGGCCGCACCGAGCAAAGGCCTGCTCAACAGCCAGCCGGTGCAGGCTGCTGCGGCAGCGTCGCCAGCCGGTGGTCGTGGCCAGGGCCAGCTGCGCCTGTCCAGTGGCACCCAGCAATGTGTGATCAAAGCCCTGAGCATCAAGGAGGCGCTGCTGGTGGTGCGTCGCGGTGAAATCCTGCCTCAGGTACTGGAAAGCGCCGTGCTCGACCTGGAGCAGGGCGAAAACGCCGAGGTGGCCCGTCTTAACGGCTACCTGCACGCTGTTGTCGCCTACGAACCCAAGCCTGACAGTGACTGGCTGCAACTGACCTTCCGGTTTATCGACCAGGATGCGCAGAAGCTCGACTACATCTCGCGGCTGATCGCCCGCGGGACAGCACAGAAGCATTTTGTGCCGGGTGCGTGATAGGCCCACATAGCACTGTCATGATCCCTTGTTAGCCTGCCATTCAGTCGTCCCTGGCAGGCCAACCCGATGCTCGTGCGCTCACTGCTGTTCTGTGGACTGTTCGCCGTCGTCATGCCGGCGATGTCCATGACCCTCTACAAATCCATCGACGCTGACGGCGCTGTGGTCTTCAGCGACCGATACACGCCCGGAGCGCAGGCGTTTGTGTATCAGGAGCGGGTGATTCCCAAGCCTGTATTCCCTCTGCAGCCCGCATCCTATCGCTATCCATTACCCTGGCGCGGCGGGCCGTTCCGTCTCACCCAAGGCCCCAACGGCACCTTCAGCCACTCCGAGCTCAAAAGCCGCTATGCGATGGACATTGCCATGCCCGAAGGCACGCCGATCATTGCGGCACGCGCAGGTGTGGTGCTGAAAACCGAGAACACCCAATCCGGGCGCGGCAGCGATCCATCGGGCAATTTCGTGCGGGTACAGCACGATGACGGCACGCAGGGTGTGTACCTGCACCTCAAGCAAGGTTCGGTCAGCGTCAGGGAAGGGCAGCGAGTAGCGGTAGGCAGCCCGCTGGCACTGTCGGGCAATACCGGCAACAGCAGCGGGCCGCATCTGCATTTTGTGGTGCAGCGCACGACGGCGTCGGGGCTGGTGTCGATTCCCTATGAATTCAACCAGCCGGTGCAGGCGTTGCCCAACTTTGCGCTGGGCACGCGGTAAGGCTTAATCCAGCAACAGCACCTTGGCCAACACGATCTTCGGCCCTTTCATCTTCTTGATGATGATGCGCAGGCCTTCGACTTCCAGCACTTCTTCCTCTTCCGGCACCCGTTTCAGGGTGTCGTAGATCAGCCCGGCGAGGGTTTCGGCCTCGATGTGATCCAGGTCTACGCCCAACAGGCGCTCCACCTTGAACAGCGGCGTATCGCCACGCACCAGCAATTTGCCCGGCTGGTAAGCGAGGATGCCGCGCTCGGCCTTGCGGTGTTCGTCCTGGATGTCGCCTACCAGCACTT
The DNA here is from genome assembly GCF_019352905.1 of Pseudomonas sp. Xaverov 83. Lineage (NCBI taxonomy): Bacteria > Pseudomonadati > Pseudomonadota > Gammaproteobacteria > Pseudomonadales > Pseudomonadaceae > Pseudomonas > Pseudomonas sp. Xaverov 83. Next base: position 298,935 of record NZ_JAAAFU010000075.1, read on the forward strand.
CCAGCACGTCTTCCATGGTCAGGTAGCCGATGACCTTGCCGTCGGCTTCTTCCACCAGGGCGAAGTGCGCGCCGCCTTTACGGAACTGTTCGAGCAGTTGCGACAGCGGCATGTGGCGCGATACGCGCTCCAGCGGGCGCGTCAGCTCGGCCAGGTTGAACGACTCGGGAATGTGGTCCAGGGCCGCCAGTTCCAGCAGCAGGTCCTTGATGTGCAGCAGGCCGACGAACTCGTTGCGCACGGCGTCGTACACCGGGTAGCGGCTGAACTTGTGGCGACGGAACAGCGCCAGGATTTCCTTGAGCGGAGCGTTGAAGTCCAGGGTTACCAGGTCTTCCCGGGAGTTGGCCCAGTCCACCACTTCCAGTTCACCCATTTCCACGGCGGAGGCCAGCACGCGCATGCCTTGGTCGCTCGGGTCCTGGCCACGGCTGGAGTGCAGGATCAGTTTCAGTTCTTCACGGCTGTAATGGTGCTCGTGGTGCGGGCCAGGCTCGCCTTGGCCGGCGATGCGCAGGATGGCGTTGGCACTGGCGTTGAGCAGGTAGATCGCCGGGTACATGGCCCAGTAGAACAGGTACAGCGGCACGGCGGTCCACAGCGACAGCAACTCAGGCTTGCGAATGGCCCAGGACTTGGGCGCCAGTTCACCGACCACGATGTGCAGGTAAGAGATGACGAAGAAGGCGGCAAAGAACGACACGCCCTTGATCACTTCCGGCGATTGCACGCCGATCGCGCCCAGCAACGGCTCGAGGATGTGCGCAAAGGCCGGTTCACCGACCCAGCCCAGGCCCAGGGAGGCGAGGGTGATACCCAGCTGGCAGGCCGACAGATACGCGTCGAGCTGGCTGTGTACGGTGCGCAGGATCTGCCCGCGCCAGCCGTTCTTGTGGGCGATGGCCTCGACCCGGGTCGAGCGCAGTTTGACCATGGCAAATTCCGCCGCAACGAAAAAGCCGTTGAGCAGTACCAGGATCAGTGCAAAAAGAATCATGCCGAAGTCGGCGAAGAGTGTCGCGAGGGTGATGCCAGGGGAAGGGTCCATGATGGGGTTTTGCGGGTTCCGTCTAATCAAAAAGGGTGAGCAGGTGGGCCTGAAAGGCAGGCGCAAGTCCGCCAATGTAGCGGCTGACGGGGCGCTTGCCTAGTGGCGGCTGCCGGGTGGAGGGTTACTCGTCCTGATGAATGACCCGTGAGCGTGTCATCTGTGCCGGCGGGAAATGGCAGGTAAAGGTACTGCCATGGCCCAACACACTGCTGATTTCCAGTCGCGCGCGATGGCGCAGCAACACATGCTTGACGATGGCCAGGCCGAGCCCGGTGCCGCCGGTGTTGGAGTTGCGGCTGGAGTCGACACGGTAGAAGCGCTCGGTGAGGCGCGGCAAGTGCTTGGCGTCGATGCCCATTCCGGAGTCCTGCACGCTGAGGTGCGCGCCCTGGTCATCGGCCCACCAGCGGATGCGGATGTTGCCTTTGTCCTGGGTGTATTTGACGGCGTTGAACACCAGGTTGGAAAACGCGCTGCGCAACTCGCCCTCACTGCCTTTGAGCAGGATCGACGGGTCGGCTTCGAGGGTAATTTGCTGTTCACGCTGCCCGGACAATGCCTGGGCGTCGCTCTTGATGGTCTGCAACAGGCTTTGCACCGGTACCGGGTGGTTGTCCGAGGGGTAATCGGTGGCTTCCAGCTTGGCCAGTAACAGCAGGTCGTTGAGCAGGGTTTGCATGCGCGAGCCTTGCTGCTGCATCTGTTGCAGGGCGCGGGTCCAGCGCGGGTTCACGTCTTCAACGTTATCGAGCAGCGTTTCAAGATAACCGCAGATCACCGTCAGCGGCGTGCGCAGCTCGTGGGAGACGTTGGCGACGAAATCCTTGCGCATCTGTTCCAGCTGATGGATGCGCGTGACATCACGCACCAACATCAAATGTTCGTTATTGCCGTAGCGCGTCAGGTACAGCTGGATACGCACGCGGTCGTTGGTCGGTGACGGGATTTCCAGGGCTTCTTCGTAGTTGTCCTGCTCGAAGTATTCCTTGAAGCGTGGGTGGCGCACCAGGTTGGTCACCGGCTGGCCGCTGTCCTGGGGCGTCTTGAGGCCCAGCAGGGTTTCTGCGGCGCGGTTCCACCATTCCAGGTTGCCGTCGCTGTCGAGCATGATGACGGCGTCTTTCAGCGCGGCCGTGGACTCCTGCACCCGATCGATCACCGCTTGCAGGCGCCCGCGTACGCGTTGGTCGCGGCGCTGCAGATGGTAGATGCTGTCGAACACCTCGCACCACAGGCCGTAACCGTCGGGTGGTGCTTCATCAGGTTTGTGCTGGCGCAGCCACTCGTGAAGGCGCAGCAATTGCTTGAGGGTCCAGCCCAGGTAGACGCCCAGGCCGACGGCCAGGCTCCAGCCGTAATAGCCGCTGACCAGGCCCACCAGCAGGCAGCCAGTGATCAACAGGAGCATGTGGCGGATCAGGGTGCCATACCAGTTTTGATTCACTTGAACACGCGTCCTTTCAGCTGTCTGTGCAGTTCAGTCTGGCTCAGCCTTTGGTTGAAAACCGGTAGCCGGTGCCGCGCACGGTTTGTACCAGATTCTCGTAAGCGTCGCCCAAGGCTTTGCGCAGGCGGCGGATATGCACGTCGACGGTGCGCTCCTCGACATACACGTTGCCGCCCCAGACCTGGTCCAGCAGTTGGCCGCGGGTGTAGGCGCGCTCCTGATGGGTCATGAAGAATTGCAGCAGGCGGTATTCCGTGGGGCCCATCTCGGCGGGTTTGCCGTCGATGGTCACACGGTGGCTGATAGGGTCCAGAATCAGGCCGTCGACTTCGATAGGCGCTTCGCCATCGGTTGGGCCTGCACGGCGCAGAACGGCTTTCAGACGGGCGACCAGTTCCCGTGGGGAAAAGGGCTTGGTGATGTAGTCATCGGCGCCGACTTCCAGGCCCTGGATCTTGTTGTCCTCTTCGCCCTTGGCGGTGAGCATGATGATCGGGATATCCCCGGTCAGCTCGTCACGCTTGAGGCGGCGGGCCAGCTCGATGCCGGAGGTGCCGGGCAGCATCCAGTCCAGCAGGATCAGGTCCGGCTTGCGGTCGACGATAATGGCATGGGCCTGCTGGGAGTTCTCCGCCTCCAGGCAGTCATAGCCGGCCATTTCCAACGCAACGGCGATCATCTCGCGAATGGGCGCTTCGTCGTCAACGATCAGAATGCTCCTGCCAACCATGCTAAATCCTCTTGTCATTTAACTGTCTTGCGCCGCATTAGATAACGGAATTATTGCAGTCGTGTGACAGTAATTTAGCCGCTTGGGCAATCCTTGCCTCTCTGGACTACGCTTTGGGTCCGAATCCTGACAACCACAAAAGGAAGGTTCCCATGACTCACAGTACTTTTTCCTGGAAAGCCCTGCTGGTAACGGCCGCGTTAACGCTGCCGACACTGGCGTTTGCGGCAGACCCGGCGATGACCAAGGACGGGATGCTGGTGGACCACAAAGGCATGACCCTCTACACCTTTGCCAAGGACGCTGATGGCAAATCCATGTGCAACGACAAGTGCGCCGCCAATTGGCCGCCATTGATGGCGGAATCCACCGACAAGCCCATGGGCAAGTGGACCGTCATCACCCGTGACGACCAGAAAAGCCAGTGGGCCTACAGCGGCAAACCGCTCTACACCTTCGTCATGGACAAGAAGGCCGGTGACATGACCGGCGAGGGCAAAATGGACGGGGCCTGGAAGGTCGCCAAGCCCTGAGTCAACCCGCTAGCGGTGAGGGGCGTGGCCCTTCACCGAAACCCATAGTCCGCCACAATCCCGACAAAAATCGCCAACCCGGCCCAGTGGTTGTGCAAAAACGCCTTGAAGCATTTGAGGCGGTCCTTGTCCCGGGTGTACCAGAACTCCCATGCAAAACACCCGGCCGCCGCCAGCAAACCGAGGTGGAACCAGCCCCCCAGCTCAAAACGCATGCCCGCCAGCCACAGGCAAACCAGTGCCAGGCTCTGCAACGTCAGGATGATCACCCGGTCTGCATCGCCAAACAGAATGGCGGTGGATTTGACCCCGATTTTCAGGTCATCGTCACGATCGGTCATGGCGTAATAGGTGTCGTACCCCACCGTCCATAACAGGTTGGCGATGTATAACAGCCATGCTGCGGCTGGCAGGCTGCCCGTCTCGGCGGTGAACGCCATCGGCATGCCCCAGGAAAACGCCGCGCCCAATACCACCTGCGGGTAGTAGGTGTAGCGCTTCATGAACGGATAACTGGCCGCCAACGCAAGGCCGCCCAGGGACAGCCAGATCGTCATGGAATTGGTCAGCAATACCAGCAGGAAGCTGATGAACATCAGCACCGCGAAGAACACCAGCGCCTCTTTCGAGCTGATCTTGCCGCTCACCAGCGGCCGCTGTTCGGTGCGCTTCACGTGACCATCGACCTTGCGATCAGCCCAGTCATTGATGACGCAACCACCGGCCCGGGTGAGTATCACGCCGAGCACGAAGATCGCGATATTGAGCAGCGATGGCGAACCCTTGCCGGCAATCCACAGCGCCCACAGCGTGGGCCACAGCAGCAGATAGATGCCGATGGGCTTGTCCATGCGGGTCAACTGGATGAAGTCCCAGGCCCTCGGGTTCAAGCGATTCAGGGATTTGAGCAGGCGCTGGTACATCAGAAACGCTCCGGATGGTCGTGCACGGCTTGCCACAGGGTCGGCAGGAAGATTTCAGCCACCAGCACGCTCAGCGGCCCGCGATCAAAGCGCGAGCGGCGCGCCCACAGGTCATCGACCTGGTCCGCCACGGGCAGCCATTCCCGTGGGTAGCGGCACACCTCGATGGCCTGGCGAGTGAAGGCGTGGTCACAAAACAGCAACTCCCCCAACGACCGGCTGCCCAACTCGTCCATGTGCAAGCCGTCGCCTTGCAAGGCGCTGCGGGCGGCCACGCTGCGGGCAAACACCCACGGCTGGCCATGGCCACGCAAATGCACCTCGCGCACCCAGCCGATGCTGGCGGCGGGCAAGTCCAGAGTGGCGCATTCGTCGTCACGCAGCGGTTGCCAGCCTTCGAACAGCGGCGTCACGCTGAAGCCATCGTTGGACAGGCGCGTCAGGCGCCGGGTCAGCGAACCTTCATCGAACAGCCAGTTGAGTGTCAGCGGCGCGGGCAGTGGGCTCAGAAGGCTCTGGGTCAGCCATCGGCAAGCATCGGAAAGGGCGTTTGAATGCGGCACGGAGGGTCATTATTGGCAGTTAATGAGGCGGCGAGCTTACCATGGAGCCCTGGACTTTTGCCGGAGCGCGCCAGGCCCATGCGTCGATCATGCTTGCATCTGCGCCTGCTGATCAGTACAAAACGCCCTGAGCCGCACGGCAAGGCTGGATCCATCGACCGTCGGCCAGTACGCCTGGACCCTGAGGAAGCGAGTAATGAAGAAGTGGCAATGTATCGTCTGTGGCTTGATCTACGACGAAAAAGACGGATGGCCGGATGACGGCATCGCCCCGGGCACCCTGTGGCAGGACGTCCCCGAAGACTGGCTGTGCCCGGACTGCGGCGTGGGCAAAATGGATTTCGAAATGATCGAAATCGGCTGATTGCTGATTTAAGACGCCATTAAAGAACCGTACTACAAGGAGAAAGGAATGAACGCACCTGTCGTGATCGTCGGCACGGGTTTGGCCGGTTACAACCTGGCTCGGGAGTTTCGCAAACTCGATAGCGAAACCCCGCTGTTGCTGATCACCGCAGATGACGGGCGCTCCTACTCCAAGCCCATGCTCTCCACCGGCTTTGGCAAGAACAAGGAAGCCGACGGCCTGAGCATGGCTGAACCGGGCGCCATGGCCGAGCAACTGAAGGCCGAAGTGCGCACCCATACCCGTATCAGCGGCATCGATCCGGGCCACAAGCGCTTGTGGATCGGTGAGGAAGCGGTGATCTACCGCGACCTGATCCTGGCCTGGGGCGCAGAAACTGTGCGGGTGCCGGTACAGGGCGACGCTGCCGACCTGATTTTCCCGATCAACGACCTTGAAGACTACGCACGCTTTCGTGCCGCTGCGGCCGGTAAGCGCCGGGTGCTGCTGCTGGGCGCCGGGCTGATCGGCTGCGAGTTCGCCAACGACCTGATCCTCGGCGGCTACGAGATCGACCTGGTGGCGCCGTGCGAGCAAGTCATGCCGACGCTGCTGCACCCGGCGGCGGCTGCGGCGGTGCAGGCCGGCCTTGAAGGCCTGGGGGCGCGTTTCCACCTGGGCCCGGTGCTCAATCGCCTGCAACGCACCGCTGACGGCCTGGAAGCCCACCTGTCTGATGGCGAAGTGATCCAGTGTGACCTGGTGGTGTCTGCCATCGGCCTGCGCCCGCGTGTCGATCTGGCCGCCGCTGCCGGCTTGCAGACCAACCGCGGGATTATGGTGGACCGCCACCTCAAGACCTCCCACGCCAACATCTACGCCCTGGGCGACTGCGCCGAGGTCGATGGCCTGAACCTGCTGTACGTGATGCCGCTGATGAGCTGCGCCCGCGCCCTGGCCCAGACCCTGGCGGGCAACGCGACGGCCGTCAGCTACGGCCCGATGCCGGTCACGGTAAAGACCCCGATCTGCCCACTGGTCGTCTCGCCCCCGCCACGGGGTACCGAAGGCGTGTGGAGCGTCGAAGGGCAGGGCGGCGACATCAAGGCCCTGTGCCGCGACGCCAGCGGCCGCCTGCTGGGTTACGCCCTAACCGGCACAGCCGTGATGGAGAAACTGGCCCTTAACAAAGAACTTCCGCCGCTACTGGCGTAAATGCTGGTCGTTCTGTCGGAATAAGCATCATTTTGACCGTAGAAAGGTCGCCATGAGACTGGCGCAGGCCCCGATGGCATGCCATCCTCACTCCCGTCTGCCGCAGAGTAGAGCCTGCGGCGCCTTGGGCGCTGCTCCGAAAGAGAGCAGCACGGACATAACAACAAAAAACCGTCAAAGAGGCTTCACTTATGCGTAAACCAGAACTCGCAGCCGCTATTGCTGAAAAAGCAGACCTGACCAAAGAACAGGCCAACCGCGTACTCAACGCCGTACTCGAAGAAATCACCGGCGCGCTGCATCGCAAGGACAGCGTCACCCTGGTGGGCTTCGGCACCTTCCTGCAGCGCCACCGCGGCGCCCGCACCGGCAAAAACCCGCAAACCGGCGAGCCGGTGAAAATCAAGGCGAGCAACACCGTTGCGTTCAAGCCAGGCAAGTCGCTTAAAGACAGCGTCAATCCGTAAGTAAAGAAGCCTGCGCTACGCACATGCGAGTGTGAGCGCGGGATAAAAAAATGGGCACGCCGACTGGGTCGGGTGCCCATTTTTATTTGTCGTCGAACAGTTCTTGCATGCTATGCGCTGCTTTATTTACACGTTCAAGTGCAACGTCGTTACCAACGCGCAAGTCCTCGGGTAACTCGAAGTGCCCCATACAGTCGTTCTCGTTCAGTGCATGGCGCAAATGAGCTATAACGCGGTAGATAATATGATCCATGCGCCAGCAGATAGAGGGTTCGACGCCGGAGAGTTGCTCAGGTGTTGCAGCTTGAATGTGGGCACCAATCCAGATTTTGGAGCCGAAGGCAAATTGGATGGACTCATAGTTGGAAGAAGTTTTTTTATAATCTGGATCGCTAAAGAGAATCTTCCAGCGCGGGATATCGGAAAAGCGCATGCTGCAGAAAATAGGTCTGAAGAGACGATGTGAAGTGTCTACTTCAGCGATAGAGCTGGGTATATGAGTATAAAACCGGGCGAACACCTCGACCAGATGGCCTAGCGCAGGTGGGATCAACTCAATATAACGGGCAATCACGAATCCCGGCGTCTCTGAAGCATCGACGGCAGGAATGTAGAAAAGATCGCCCGGTTTGGGTGACTTCAGGATCTTCATAGGGCGCTCTCCGTCATGAGCATGATTTGATTTTGCTGGGCTTGATGCCCAGCGCTTTGGCGGCGGCCCGATAGTGTTTGTAGTGGCTTTTTCCGCGTTTGTCCGTACGGTTTTTGTTAATAGGTTCGATCACGTTGTTCGGGAATTTACCCTTGGTTTTGTATTTTTCCCTATAAGCTTGTTCGTAACCTTTGGCTTGGCTGTAGGTCATCTTTCCGTCATGTCCTTCAAGCACTTCCAATCTAGCATTTCCGAGTCTTGTTGACCTTGCGTGCTGCCCTTCACGCGTCGCGGGCAGTTGTTCGGTATGGCCAATGTAGTAGGGTTTTTCTGCTCCGGGTTCGTAAAGCCCGTAAACATAGAATCCGGGCTTGTTCAGTGGGGTCGGTGCCCACCCCATCGGATCCAGCCAGGTGAGTGGGTTGTCTGCGTAGGCATAGAGATTGAGCCCACCTTGAAGGCCAATCGGGTCCGGCGTAGTAAACCGTCCCACATCCGGATCATAAAACCTGAACGTATTGAAATGCAGTCCGGTCTCCCTATCCAGGTATTGCCCCTGAAACCTTAGGTTCTGCTCCTCAATGTAATAAGGCTCGCGTACCTCTTCCAACGTATTGCCCCATACCCGATAAGTCGCCTGCCAAACGTTGTGCCCATCGGCCTCGGTCAGCTGTTCCGGCAGGCCATTCAGGTCATTGTGGTAGTAGCGAATCTTTTGCAGCGGTCCCATGCCGTCGATGCGGGCGAGCGGTTCGTAGCCGTTATCTTCGTAAACATAAAGGCTGGTCTGGCTGTGCTTGTGCTCCTGCAACAGGCGCAGGCCGTCCCACGTGAAGTGGGTTTCGCCTAGTGGGTACCCATCGCTGCCATGCTCGGTCTTTTCAATGCGACGGCCCAGGGGGTCATAGGTCATCCTGACCACGCTGCCGTTTTCATTGAGCACTTCAACCAATCGGCTTTCTGCGTCATAGGCGAAGCGCTGAACCCCTCGCTTGGCGCTACGTTTCTCGATCATCCGACCAAAGGCGTCGTAGCGGTAACGCTTGTCCTGATAGGTCAGCAGCTTGTTATGCACCACGAGCCCGGCACCCGGCTGCGGGCCATCCAGCAGGTTGGCTGCGGCGTCGTAGGCGAAGGTTTCGCGCTGGCCGTACAGGCTGTCCTGGCTGGCGATGATGCGGCCGGTGGCGTCGTAGTGCAGCAACTGACTGTGTTGCGCGGCGGGTTGCTGCTCAAGTTTGCCGATCAGGTTATCGGCGGGGTCGTACTCGAACCGCTTTTGCGCCGCCGCTGGCATTAACGATGGCTGACCTGTAAGGCGGCGTTGGCGTGAGCGTAGGCGGCCGCTGCGGTCGTATTCGCTGCGGGTACTAAGTTGGCCTTGGGTACGCAGCACTTCGCGGTGCAAGCGGTCTCGCTCGAAGTCGCTGATGGCCTGGCCGTCCAGGTTGACTTGGTGCAGATGGCCGCTGCCGTAATACAGGCGATTGAGCCAGCGACCGTCTGGTAGTTGGGTCTGGATCAGGTTGCCGAGTTCGTCGTAGTGGTGTTGCAGGTTGCCCGCCGAGCTCTGTTCTGCGAGCAACTGGCCGAGCGGATCGTAGGCGAAACCTAATGCCTGGGTGTTGCCTTGCAGGTCGGTGAAGGTGACGGCCGTGAGTTGGTCCACGGCATCGTAGCTGTACTCGGTGCGACCATCGTCTGTGGTTTTGGCCACCAATCGGCCGACCGCATCGCGCTCCATTTGATGGACGATAGGGGGCGGCGGTGCCTCGGGGACTAATGCCAGGCCACTGCCATAAGGCGCTGGAATGGCCGTCATCGCCGTGATGTTATCCAGCGTGTCGTAGTCGTAGCGTTTGGCACTGCCGTCGAGGTCCTGCTGTTCAACCAAGCGGTCGCCTGCATCCCACGCGAAGTGATAACGCTCGCCGTTCTCGTTGATCAGCGCCTGCAGTCGCCCGTAGCTGTCATATCCGAATTGCACCTGCCGACCATGAGTGTCGGTACGTTGGCGAATCTGGCCGCGGCGGTTGTGCTGGTAGAGCGTGGTATGCCCGGCCGGGTCGGTGTAACCCACCATTTGGCCGCTGGCGTTGCGTTGGTACTGTTGAGTTCGCCCATCTGGCAGGCGGGTTTCGAGCAAGCCTCCCCGGGCGTCGTAGCTGAATTGAGTTCGTTCACCAAGGGCGTCGGTGATGACCTGCAAATAGCCCCGCTCGTCGTAGCTGAAACGAGTTGGGTAACCCGAGCAATCTATATGCTCGACCAGTTGCCCGAATGGGCTCCAAAGCAGCTTTTTGCTTTTACCGGTGGCGTCGGTAATTTCCACGACCTGGCCGTGGTCGTCATAGCGGTAGCGAGTGACGTAGCCCAATGGATCAGTTTCGGCGATGCAGTTGCCGCGTGGGTCGTAGCGATACTGCCAGTTGTTGTCGGCGGCGTCGGTCTCCACCAGCGGCAACGCCCAATGCTCCAGCCACAACGTTGAATCGCTGCGGCCCAGCGGGTCGGTTTCGCCGATCAGGTTACCGACCTCATCGTAGCTGTATTCATAGCGGCCACCCTGCGGGTCAGTGGCGCTGAGCAACTGGCGTTCGTCGTTCCACTCGAACAGCCAGGTTTGGTCGAGGTTGTCGCTGTATCGGATGATCTGGTGCTGCGCGTTCCAATGCCGTGTGCTGACACGCTGCAAACCGTCGGTGATGCGTGTAGTACCGGTCTTCAAGTCATAGTCAAACTGGTAGGCGTCACCTTCATCGGTCCAGTGCCGGACTACGCGCCATTCCAAACCTTCAACCAAAGCCCATTCATAAAAGCAACGCAGCCCGGTGGACAGTTCATGCTCCACCATTCGCCGACCGCTGTCGTACCCGAAACGTCGCTGTATCTGCCCAGTGGCGTCGCGGACTTCAGCCAGATTGCCAGCCACGTCGTAGTCATAGCTGACCAGCACTTCACGGCGTTGATCGGGGTAGAGGCGTTCGATTCTCGTCAAGTTTCGCTGATGGCGGACCAGTTCGACTTGTACCAAATCGAACGTATCGCGCAGTCGGACCAAACAACCGGCTTCGTCGTAGTCAACGTGGATACGGTTGTCATTGCGGTCGCCGAGTTGGCTCAGACGTAGCAACGAGGCATTGGCGGGTGCAGGTTCGAAAAGGCGATATAGGCCGTCATCGCTCTCGATCAACAACTGCCCGTTGAGATGCCGCCGTACGACAAGCCCTTCACCTGCGCTGAACACCGCGCCGCCCAAGGGAATCGAGCCCATGTCGATAGGCCGGCCCTGTTCGTCGGTATACACCAACGTTTCGCCGCCTTCGAGGTGGGGCAGGATCTCGACACAGACTTCGTAGGGCACGCTCCATCCCCTGCCGAACAGGCTGTCTGGACGCTCATCACGGCTGTTGTAGAAGCGCTGCCAGTCAATTGGCAAAATGCCGGGCAGTACAAAATCCAAATCATCGCTACCGCCCAGCACTTTCGCGCCCGTTGCAGCATGTACTGGATTAGACGAGCCCATTGCCGCGTTGGCCAGCGCGCCCATCGCACTGCTGACGGCCATCGAAGTCGCCCCACCGATCAGCATGCAAGGCAGCTTGCTAAAGAACTTGCCCTTGCCGCCCTTGAGCATCAACAGTGCTGTCACTGCCAGTCCAACGCCCGGCGTCTTGCCGCTGCGAATTTCACGCACGACCACTGAGCCGCCGCCAATGGTCACGTTGGATGAGATTAGCCCGGACGACACCACCGTTGCATCACAGGTACTGCGGTCACCGCTGCGCACAGCTGGCTGACCGTTGACCGTAACTTTTTCCGAACCCTCGGCAAGAAACTGCGGCGGCATCGGCGGATGCTTCATGCACACCACCAAATCCAGCGGCTTGGGCACGGCGCCCGGCGCCGGCGTCGCGACGGTGGGCCGCCACATCTGCGAAAAGAAGCCTGCGGCCATGTCCAGATAACTGGCTTCCGGTTCGGGTTCCGGTTTGGTTTCTTCCAGCTCGGTGCCGGCTGGTGTGACATGGGAGCTGATCGCCCCGGCGGCGCGGGCAGCGGGGATATTATTGGTGAGAGTGTTGGTGGAACCCGTGAGAATGTTCGCCTGCACCGTGGGCGGAAACAGAGCATTGCTGAAGCTGTCGCATAAATTCGTTAAGCCTTTGTCCGCCCCGCTCTTGCTCATGGCGAGGCCGACAATCGTGCCCACTACCGCGCCCAGCAGAAAGCAGCCGAGCCCGCCGGTGGCGACGGTAATGCCGGTAGCGGCAACCACCGCGGCGGTCGCCACGGCAGTGATCGCGATATTGGCCGCTATTTCCAGCACACCGCCTAGGATGTCCGCCATCATCGAGGTGTGGGAAAGCGCATCGCCCATGCGGGCCGCCCATAGCGCGTCAGACATGCAGGTAACTCATCAGGAAATGGCGTCAAACGATAGCGAGTTTTTAATGGTTGCCCAGTGCGCCGCCTCGGCATCACCGAGCATGTCCGCTTTCACATAACTCAACGCTATCATCTTGCGCGTTCCCGGCAAGACCAAGGCCAATTGGTATTGGAACACCTTGTCATTACCCTTGTTGAACTGGCTGCGCAGTTCGACACCTTCCACCTCTTGGGCGGCCCCCAAACATACGGTAACGCTCGGTTGGCAGCGTAAGTCCTGCACTTGCTTTTCCAAGCGCTTGAGCTGGTCGTCGAAGTTGCTGTGTAAGGTTTCGCCTTCGTTTAGCAAGCTGCGACTAATGATCAACGAAGTGCCCAACTCGGGGAACTTGAGGATATTGATCGACGCGTCCTGCAGCTCGCCTGCAGGCAGTTGAAACTGGAGTTCGTTGATTCGGTACGTCATGGCAAACACATCTCGTCAGGAGGTTTTGGGCGCGGGGAACACGGCTTTGATATTGGCGTCGATGCTGCCTTTGATTCCCTGGCCATCGGGCGTTGCGCCGGGGCCGTGGCCATTGTTCAGGTGCAGTACGCCCTTGGTGTTGAACTCGGCATCGCCGCTGGCATAGAAGCTGATATTCACGCCGGTCAGGTTGATTTGTCCGCTGGCATTCAGCTCCAGGATACTTTCTCCGCACACCAGGCGCAGGTTCTCACCCACTTCGATGACGTAGCTCTGGCTGATACTGTCGGTTTTGCGCTGGCCCACCAAGAGGACATCCTCCTGCTTGACGATGCGCGTTCGGTTATTACCAATCGTCACCGTCTCGTTATGCCCAATACTCTTGTTCCGGTCATGCCCCACCGAATGACTTTCATCCACCTCCACCACGATGTCCTGATTGCGCTCTGCATGGATGTACAACTGCTCCAACCCCTTCTTGTCCTCCATGCGGATTTCATTGAAGTTGGCCGGCGTGCCGCCTTTGCTGGAGCGGCTTTTCATCCCGCTTTGGGTGGCGTTTTCCGGCAAGTCGTAAGGCACCGTCTGCTCGGCGTTGTACACCCGGCCAGTGATGATCGGCCGGTCCGGATCGCCCTCCAGGAAGCTCACGATCACTTCCTGGCCAATCCGTGGAATCTGCATTGAGCCCCAGTTTTTCCCGGCCCAGGACTGCGATACGCGAATCCAGCACGAGCTGTTTTCGTTGGACTGGTCGTGGCGGTCCCAATAGAAATGCACCTTGACCCGGCCATATTGGTCGGTCCAGATTTCTTCGCCCTTGGGCCCCACCACCAGCGCCGTCTGCGGGCCTTTGACGATGGGCCGGTAGGTGTTGGCCAGTGGACGGAAACTCTGTTGCGCGTCGATGCAGGTGAGGGTGCTTTCGAACTGGGCCGAAGGCGCGCCACCGCCGCTTTCGAGGCTTTCCTGGGAGATGTAGTAGCGGGCGCCGACGATCAGGTATTCGCGGTTCTGGTCGCGGCGGCTGAAGCCGGTGAGGCTGAACAGGTGGCCAGAACCCAGGCCCCGTGCGTTGCCGCTGAACTCCACTTGTTCATGCAGGGTTTGCAGGGCTTCGATGCGGGTGCGGGCGTAGTGTTCGCCGTCTTCGCTTTTGACGTAGGTGCCGGGGTAGTCGTACAGCGGGTAGTCGCCGGCGGTGTGCGGGCGCGGCATGGCCGAGCGCACGTCGATGCTGGCGCTGGGGCGCTGGAAGTCGTAGTCGTTAAGCTCAAGGGAGCCGGGCTGTACTTCCTGTGCCAGGTGCCAGTTGTGCATATGGTCGCGTTCGCGCTGCTGCTCGTCCTTGGGGTAGTAAGGCACCGAGGCGTAGCCGGGCACGTTGGCGTGGGCTCCGTAGGCATCGGCCAGCACCAGCACGTGGCGGTCCTGTTCGTGGCGGAAGAAGTAGTAGATGCCTTCCTGTTCCATCAGGCGACTGACGAAATCGAAGCTGGTCTCGCGGTACTGCACGCAGTATTCCCACTCGCGGTACGGGCGGCTCAAGGCGTCTTCGAAGTCGGAAAAACCCAGGTCGCGAAACACCTGCTTGATGATCTGCGGGATGCTCAGGTTCTGGAAAATCCGGCAGTCGGAGGTGCGGCTCAGCAGCCACAACCATGGGCGCAGGGTCACCTGGTAACTGGCGAACTGGCCTTGGTCGATGTTCTGGCTGCAGCGGGCGACGATGCCGTGGAAGTGCCGCTCGCCACCGTCCGCCAGTTGCAGGTTCAGGCTCATGGGCTTGCCCAGCAACTGGTTGAGGTCGATGTTGGCGTCCAGCGAGGTCAGCTGCAGTTCGAAATTGAACAGTCGCCCCAGCTCTTCGCCGCCACCCATTTCATTGAGCAGCAGCACATCCGGCCCCAGTGGGCTAGTGATCTTGGCCAGGCGTGACGATTGGTTGAATAACATCGGTTAACCCGTAAATTGCGTAATAACTGTAGGAACCGGCTCCAACTGTGGGAGCGGGCTTGCTCGCGAACGCGGTGAATCAGTCACCGGATGCATCAACTGATACGCCGTCTTCGCGAGCAAGCCCGCTCCCACAGTTTTGATCGCATTCCGTCAGGTCAATCGTTGAAGTCGTAGTGCAATTCGTTATCCCGCGTGCTGATCCGCACGCCCGCCAGCGCCTTGCCTTCGAGCATGCGGGTGAGGAACTCGCGGCTCATGTCCGGCAGCAGGCTGTTGGTGAGGATGGTGTCGATCATCCGCCCGCCGCTTTCGGTTTCGGTGCAACGGGATACGATCAGGTCGACGACTTCGTCGTCGTAATCGAAGGCGACTTTGTGGGTGTTCTCCACGCGCTTTTTGATGCGGTTGAGTTGCAGGCGGGTGATCGCCTTGAGCATCTCGTCGCTCAGCGGGTAGTACGGAATGGTCACCAGGCGGCCGAGCAGCGCCGGCGGGAAAATCTCCAGCAACGGCTGGCGCAGGGCCTTGGCGATTTCCTCGGGCTCGGGGATGTTCGCCGGGTCTTTGCAGACCTGGGAAATCAGCTCGGTACCGGCGTTGGTGGTCAGCAGGATCAAGGTGTTCTTGAAGTCGATCACCCGGCCTTCGCCGTCTTCCATCACGCCTTTGTCGAACACCTGGAAGAAGATTTCATGCACGTCCGGGTGGGCTTTTTCCACCTCGTCCAGCAGCACCACGCTGTAGGGTTTGCGCCGCACGGCTTCGGTCAGTACGCCGCCTTCGCCGTAGCCGATGTAGCCCGGTGGCGCGCCCTTGAGGGTGGACACGGTGTGGGCTTCCTGGAACTCGCTCATGTTGATGGTAATGACGTTCTGCTCACCGCCGTACATGGCCTCGGCCAGGGCCAGGGCGGTTTCGGTCTTGCCCACGCCGGAGGTGCCAGCAAGCATGAACACGCCAATCGGCTTGCTCGGGTTGTCGAGGCCGGCGCGGGAGGTCTGGATGCGCTTGGCGATCATCTGCAAGGCGTGGTCCTGGCCGATGATGCGTTTCTTCAGGTGCTGGTCGAGGTTGAGCACCGTTTCCAGTTCGTTGCGGGCCATGCGGCCCACGGGGATGCCGGTCCAGTCGGCGACCACCGAGGCCACCGCTTGGTAATCCACGGTCGGCAGGATCAGCGGGGTTTCGCCTTGCAGTGTGGAGAGGCGCTGTTGCAGGTCGACCAGTTTTGCACGCAGTTCGTCGCTCTTGTGGTTACCCGCATCACTGTCCACCACACCGGCTTTTTCGCGCAGGGTTGCACGGGTGGCGAGCAACTCATCCACCAGGGTTTTCTCTTCGGCCCAACGGGTTTCCAGGGTGGCCAGGCGCTCGCGTTCGGCGCTCAGCAGCGCTTCGCTGTTGGTCTGGCGCGCACCGATGGCGATGCCGATCGCAAGCTCGCGGGCGATGATTTGCAGCTCGGTTTCCAGCGCCTCGATTCGACGGCGGCTGTCGTCGACTTCCGCCGGCACGGCGTGCAGGCTGATGGCGACGCGGGCGCAGGCGGTGTCCAGCAGGCTCACGGATTTGTCCGGCAATTGACGCGCCGGAATATAGCGGTGGGACAGCTTCACCGAAGCCTCCAGGGCTTCATCGAGGATCTGCACCTGATGGTGCTTTTCCATGGTCGAGGCCACGCCGCGCATCATCAGCAACGCCTTGTCTTCCGACGGCTCGGCCACTTGCACCACCTGGAAACGGCGGGTCAGGGCCGGGTCCTTTTCGATGTGCTTCTTGTACTCGGCCCAGGTGGTGGCGGCCACGGTACGCAAGGTGCCACGGGCGAGTGCGGGTTTAAGCAGGTTGGCCGCGTCACCGGTCCCGGCGGCGCCACCGGCACCTACCAGGGTGTGGGCTTCGTCGATAAACAGGATGATCGGTTTCGGCGAGGCCTGGACGTCTTCGATGACCTGGCGCAGGCGCTGTTCGAACTCGCCTTTCATGCTGGCGCCGGCTTGCAGCAGGCCGACATCGAGGCTGCGCAGTTCCACATCTTTCAGCGCTGGCGGCACGTCGCCGGCGACGATGCGCAGGGCGAAACCTTCAACCACGGCGGTCTTGCCGACACCGGCTTCACCGGTAAGGATCGGGTTGTTCTGGCGGCGACGCATGAGGATGTCCACCAGTTGGCGGATCTCTTCGTCACGCCCGACGATCGGGTCGAGCTTGCCGCTGCGGGCCTGTTCGGTCAGGTCGACGGTGAAGCGCTTGAGGGCTTCCTGCTTGCCCATCGCACTCGGGGCCATGGCGCCGCTGGCCTCGCCCGGGACAGCACCGGCGTTGAAACCGTCGCTGGCACTCAGTGCATTTTCGGGCGAGTCGCCGACGTATTCGTCAAAGCGTTCGCTCAGGGCTTCGGCCTTGATCTTGTCGAATTCACCGGACAACCCCAACAGCGCATGGCGCAGGCTTGGCGTCTTGAGAATCCCCAGCACCAGGTAACCGGTGCGCACTTGGCTTTCGCCGAACATCAGGCTGCCATAGACCCAGCCACGCTCGACCGCTTCCTCCACATGGGATGACAGGTCGGTGATCGACGTCGAGCCACGGGGCAGGCGGTCCAGGGCTTCAGTCAGGTCACGGGCCAAGCGCGCGGGCTCGACGTTGAACTGGCGGATGATGCGGTGCAGGTCCGAGTCCTGCAGTTGCAGCAACTGGTGAAACCAGTGGGCCAGTTCCACATACGGGTTGCCCCGCAGCTTGCAGAACACGGTGGCGGCTTCGATGGCCTTGTAGGCCACGCTGTTGAGTTTGCCGAACAGTGCGGCGCGACTGATTTCACCCATGCTCTGGATTCCTTGAGGTGTTGGCGTGTTCGGCGTAATGCCGGGCCAGGATTAGGTCGTTGGCGTCATGCTCGGGTTGGCCGAGCCAGGTGTTGAAGCCCAGGCGGAACTGGCCGTTGAGTTGCAGGGCCGGCACTTCCGGTTGTTGCAGAATCAGGTTCAGGTCCCAGTCCAGTTCGTGGCCCAGGTACTCGGCGACCCACGCCACCAGCTCGTTGAAAGGCTGGCTGCCGGGCAGCATGCCCATGTAGGCGTCGAGCTTCAGCGGGCCGAGGCGGATACGGAATTTGTGCTGGCGGTCCCACACGTGGCTGCCCAGGCAAAAGTCCACGCCCAGCTGGTTGGCGCTGACACTTACGCGGCTGCGCTCGGGCAGTTCCAGCCATTGGCCGACGTATTCTTCGATCTCCACCGGCAGGCCGAAGTACTCGCCAAGAATCGCTTTCAAGCCATCCGGGTAGCGGGTTTGCGCCGACAGGTGGCCGCTGTAATGCAGCTTCGCCGTGTCGGGGATCAGGCCCTGGTTGAGCAGGCTCGGTGTACCGCGACCGCTCAGTGCCGCGAGGCGCGCTGACCAGTAGTCATCGTCCGGGCGGTCATGGCTGACGGTAGGCCGCGCCTCGGCCCAGGCCCGATAAAACAGGGTCAGCAGGCGGTGGTGGAACACATCCAGGAAGCGCTTGCTGGTGCTGTCGGCGTTGTTGCGCTGGCGCTCACGCACGTACTCGGTGATGTGCAGCGGCAGCGGGCCGTTGGGGCCGCCGAGGCCGAAGAAGAACTGCTCCAGCCGTGCCGGCTGGCCTTCAGCCCCAGGTTCGACCGAGGCCAGTGTGGCCGGCGCAAAGGTACAATCGGCCTGCTGACCGAGACGCAGCGGATCATCCGCCAGGCGCAGGGAATGCCCCAGGCGTGGCAGCTCCGGCGATTCGCACTCGATACGACGCAGCGCCTGGAAGAAGTCATATTCCCAGGGCTCCTGATGCATCGCATCCAGGGTACTCACAGGGTCGGACGGCGTCCGGGCTTGGCTTTCCATCGCATGATCTCGCCGCGTTCGGTGGTACGGATCACCGTCTCGGTAAAACTGTTGATCGACACATAGCGTGCCAGGAACCGTTCAAACACCGCACCGAGCAGGAACACGCCGGTGCCGCGGAACGCGTTTTCATCAAATTCCAGAGTGATCTCAAGGCCCCGGCCAAACACGATCGGGCCGGGCATCGGCAGGCGGCGGGTCACCGCTTTGCTGCTGACTTCCCGCAGGCCTTCGATCTGCAATTGCAGGGCGGCGTCGTTGCTGTCGCCATACAGGCGCAGCAATTCGCGCAGGGCGGCGGCGCCCTGGCCTTGCTCGCTCAGCGACAGGTAGTTCAACGACAACTGGCTGATCAGGCGCCAGGCCTTGGCGTCATGTGCATGGCTGGCGCGCGGGCGGCTTGGCCCGGCGACGCAACGCACGGCCAAGACCGGCGCACTGTCGGCCAGGGTGAAGTCGGTCTTGCCGTTGCCCACACTCATGAACAACGGCAAATCGCGGTTGGTGCACAGAGCGGTCACGCCCAGTTGGCGCAGGTCATGGCGGTACGGCGCTTGCTGGGTGTCCACCAGGCTGACGAAGGTTTCGCTGCCCACATAGGTGGAGCGCGGCCCGTTGCGGCGCTGGTCGCTGGACAACACGCGGGGTTCGCGGCGCACCGTATAGTAAGCCTGGTCACGGCCATAGCGCGACGGATCGCGTACTGCGTAGAACGGCAAGAACGGCTGCTCCGGTCCCGTGCCGTGGCCCGTGATGCCGCTCAAGGAGTGAATCTCGAAATCCATCGGCCGCGTGCGGTCGGCGATCACATGGTGTTCGTTGACCCGCTCGGACAAGTGGATTCGGTCCACGCGCTTGGGAAACAGGTTGATCGCCGGGGTGCAGAACGGCACGAATTGCGCCTTGCCGACGCTGCCTTCCAGGCTCGGATCGTGGCGGTCGAACAGCACGATCAGTTCCAGCTCCTGGCCGTCACAGCGCTTGACTGCGCGGCTCAGCTCAGCGAATTCAACGAACAGAAAACGGTGGGGCAGGGCGAAGTATTCCTGAAGCAAGCGATAGCCCTGGAATGCCCGAGGCACCACCGGCATTGCCGCATCGGCGTCGTCGAAACCCCGGGAGCGCAAGGCATCCGGCGGCAGGCGTTCCACCCAATCACCGCCGGGCTTGCGCGCGAACACCGCGCAGGCATTGCCCAGCAGTTGTTCGTAGAGGCGGAACGGTTGTTCGTCGGCACCGCTGAGGTACAGCGGCAAGTTATCCAGGGCGAGGCTGTTGAACGGCAGTTCGGCGCCGGTACGCAAGGTCAGGCGCAGGCCGGCCTTAGCCTTGGGTTCGCTGGCGGCCAACCGCCCGAGCACCGCGGACGGGTTGCCGAAGTACTCGGCCTGGGCGACCTGCAACGGCCACAGCGTCACCGGGTGCGCGGTGCGGTACTCGCAGCAGGTCTGGGTTTCGCGGCCCAAGGCGGCGCGCAAAACGGTGTCGCGGGGCAGTGGAAAACCACTGGCCAGAGAGCCTTCATCGGGATCGGCCTGCAACTGCACCACGGTCATCGACGGGGTCGGCGCCAGGTAGTGCGGGTAGGCGATCTCCAGCAGGTTGTTGGTGAAGGTCGGGTACTCGGCGTCGAGCTTGAGCTGGACCCGGGCCGTGAGATACGCAAAGCCTTCGAGCAAACGCTCGACGTACGGGTCGGCGCAGTCCATGCCGGACAGGGTCAGCCGACTGGCGATCTTCGGGTATTCCTTGGCGAACTCGGCGGCGCTTTCGCGCACGTGGTGCAGTTCCTGGTTGTACAGCTCCAGCAGGCGCGGGTTCATGGGCGTCTCCGCTGGTCAGCGTTGACCACACGCACATGGCCGGATTCCAGGTCCAGGTCGGTTTGCAGCAACAGGCGCAACGGCACCGGCTGCGCCCACAGGTCGCCTTCGATCTCGAAACTCAGGGCGTTATGGTTCATCTCGCCATGGCCCACGCGTGCCTTGACCCGCAAGGTATGACGCAGGATACGCGGTTCGAAGGTGGCGATAGCTTGTCGAATCAAGGCCTCCAGGGCACTGACGTCGACACTGGAGACACTGTTGCCCGCCAGGGCAGGCAGCCCGTAATTGACCACCGACGTACCGGCCGGTGTGTGCAGCGTGGCATCGGCGTTGAGCAGTGAAGTGGTGTTGAGCAGCCACGTCAGGTCACGCAGCACTGAGGCTTTCAATTGGCTCAGGGACAGCACGCGTTTGTCGGCGCTTTCCTTGGGATTGGTCGGGTCATCGTCGGTCAACCGGTCCAGCAGGGACGGTTGCAGGCGATCGCGGGAAGCAATTTCAGTTACCACCAAAGCAGCTCCACGGACGGGTTGCGAGAGGGACAGGGGGCTTGCAGCCGCCACTTGGGGTGGCGGCTACAGGGGCAATCAGCGTTTGGTGTTGGAGCGAATGTTCCAGCCAAACTTGATCGCGCCGCCGTCTTTGGTGCCGTCGGCTTTCTGTGGCTGGTAGTCCACCATCACCTGGGCGAAGTTCAGGGTCACGTTTTCGGTCAGGCGATCATCGCTGCCCGAACCGCCGGTGCTCAGGGAGGTGACCAGCACTTCTTCCAGGTTGATGATCATGTACTCGACCTGGCTTTCACCGCCGGCCTTGCGCACGGTCAGCGTGACCTTGTCGATGTGCTTGCCGCTGGCGCAGTGCATCATCAGGTTAGGCGAGGCCTTGTCGACGTACTTGGTCAGCGACAGGTCCTGGATGTTCACCTTGCCTGCGCCGCCACCACCGCCAACGTGCATGTTGCCGGACTGGGCCATGCCCCAGCTCCAGTTCAATACGTCGATTTCGTCCTTGTGGGCCTTGTCCATGGACTCGCCCTTGATGTCGCCGATCTTGATGAAAATATCAACAGCCATGTTTTCTCCCTGTGTGGTCTCAGCCACGATATTTGGTTAACCCAAGGGCGGTGCTTTTCTGTGGGAGCCGGGCTTGCCCGCGATGGCATCACTGCGGTCTGACTGACAGACCGCGTCGCCTGCATCGCGGGCAAGCCCGGCTCCCACAAAAAGCCCGATCCCGGCGGATCTTTATTACGCGCCTTTCGCCGAAGGCAGTTTCGATACCAGGCGCAGCGACACGGTCAGCCCTTCAAGCTGGTAGTGCGGGCGCAGGTAGAACCGAGAGTTGTAGTACCCCGGGTTGCCTTCAACGTCTTCCACGATCACTTCGGCAGCCGCCAATGGATGCTGGGCCTTGGTGGTTTCGGTGGAGTGCGCCGGGTCGCCGTCCACGTAGTTGAGGATCCAGTCCTGCAACCAGCGCTGCATCTCGTCCTTCTCTTTGAAGGAACCGATCTTGTCGCGCACGATGCACTTCAAGTAGTGAGCGAAACGGCAGGTGGCGAACAGGTACGGCAGGCGCGCGGCCAGGTTGGCGTTGGCGGTGGCGTCCGGGTCATCGTATTCGGCCGGTTTCTGCAACGACTGGGCGCCGATGAAGGCGGCAAAGTCGGTGTTTTTCTTGTGCAGCAGCGGCATGAAACCGTTCTTCGCCAGTTCCGCTTCACGGCGGTCGCTGATGGCGATTTCGGTCGGGCACTTCATGTCCACACCGCCGTCATCGGTCGGGAAGGTGTGGGCCGGCAGGTTCTCGACTTCACCGCCAGACTCCACGCCACGGATGCGCGAGCACCAGCCGAAGTGTTTGAACGAACGGTTGATGTTCACCGCCATCGCGTAGGCCGCGTTGGCCCAGGTGTACTTGGAGCTGTCGGCACCGTCGGTGTTTTCTTCGAAGGCGAAGGCTTCCACCGGGTCGGTCTTGGCGCCATACGGCAGGCGCGCCAGGAAGCGCGGCATGGTCAGGCCGATGTAGCGCGAGTCTTCCGATTCACGCAGGGAGCGCCAGCCGGCGTATTCCGGGGTGGTGAAGATCTTGGTCAGGTCGCGCGGGTTCGACAGTTCCTGCCACGAGCCCATGCCCATCACGGTCGGCGATGCCGCAGCGATGAACGGGGCGTGCATGGCGGCGCAGACTTTCGACAGCTCCCCCAGCAGCTCCACGTCGGGAGGCGACTGGTCGAAGTAGTAGTCGCCTACCAGGCAGCCGTAAGGTTCGCCGCCGAACTGGCCGTATTCTTCTTCGTACATCTTCTTGAAGATCGGGCTCTGGTCCCACGCGGTGCCCTTGAATTTCTTCAGGGTCTTGTGCAGGTCCGGCTTGGAGATGTTGAGCACGCGAATCTTCAGTTGCTCATCGCTCTCGGTGTTGTTCACCAGGTAGTGCAGGCCACGCCAGGCGCTTTCCAGTTGCTGGAAATCCTGGTGATGGATGATCTGGTTGACCTGGGCGGTGAGCTTGGCGTCGATGGCGGCGATGATCGATTCGATCGACTTGATCGCGTCGTTGGACACCAGGTCCGTCTGGGCCAGTGCCTGCTCGGCCAGGGTGCGCACGGCGGTTTCCACGGCTTCGCGAGCACGCTCGGTCTTGGGTTTGAATTCTTGCAGCAGCAGCGACGCGAACTCGCTGGTTTCTTCGGTAGCGCCCAGGTTCTGGGCGCCTTCGCGGGCGGTATTCTCGGTCATGATTACTGGTCCCCTGCCGGCTTCGGCGCGCTCGCAAGGGCCTGCAGCAATGCCGGGTCCTTGATCGCTTTCATGATGATTTCTTCAGCGCCGGTCTTGCCGTCCATGTAGGTCAGCAGGTTGGCCAGCTGCGTGCGGGCTTCGAGCAGCTTGTTCAGCGAGTCGACCTTGCGTGCCACGGCAGCGGGGCTGAAGTCGTCCATGCTTTCGAAGGTGATGTCCAGGCTCAGGTTGCCTTCGCCGGTCAGCTCGTTGGGTACGTGGAACGCGACGCGTGGCTGCATGGCCTTGAGGCGCGAGTCGAAGTTGTCGACGTCCACTTCAAGGAACTTGCGGTCGGCCACAGGCGCCAGAGGCTCCGCGGGCTTGCCGGCGAGATCGGCCATCACGCCCATGACGAAGGGCAGCTGGACCTTTTTCTCGGCGCCGTAGAGCTCGACGTCGTACTCGATCTGCACCCGAGGCGCACGGTTGCGCGCGATGAATTTCTGAGAACTTTGCTTCGCCACGTTGCTGCTCCTGGTCGCTTGAGCGACGGTGTTGTAACTGCGCGATCCGTACGCTTATTCGCTGTCCGGCCCGCGCAGATTTTCAAATTGGGACATGCCGTCGGGAATCAGGTTGCGCACGATGGCCGCAAAGTCGGCGTGCACCAGATTCTTCGCTCGGTTCAACAGCACCGGCAGCGGGCTCGAAGGCTCGTGGCGGGTGTAGTACGCAAGGATTTTGTCGAGGCTGCGCAGCACTTCATCGCGGCTCGCGATGTCCCCGGTCGGGCGTGCGGCAACGGGCGCGGCGGCGTATTCAACCGAGGGGGCATTGTCGTCACTGACAACCTCGGGCTCGCTGGCGGCGCCGCTGTATGGGGCGTATTGGTTGAGTATCTGCACGGCCTGCTTGAGCAGTTGCCTCAAGGGGCCGAGGTCCACGCCCTGGGCGGAACCGACCTGATCGCTGACGTATTGTTCGATGGCTTCACAGGCGGCGCGGGCGGCGTTCAGCGCGTCGTGGGTGGCCTGCAGTTGCTCGGCATCACTGTCGAGGAACGCGCCGTTGAGCTGTTCGGCGCCGAGGCTTTCGCCGGGGAAACTCTGCAGCCCGCTGGCATTCAGCGCAGCGCGCAGGCTGACGGGGCCGAAGGTACGCGAACGGGTCAGAATGGCTTCGCGCAGCAGGCGGATGTTCGCGTCGCTGGTCACGCCGCTGAGGGCGTTGATGCGCACGGTGGGGTCGTTGTCGTCATCGGCATCCAGGCGCGGATGCAGGTCGGCCCAGTATTCGCGCAGCAGCGCGTTGATCAACGTGAGCGCGTCGGCAAGCCCCGTGATGCCTTGGAGGGCGAGGGCGCTTTGCAACAGGAAATGGGTGATGCGCAGGTCTTTGCTGCGTTGCAGGAGGTCGAGGCTTTGCTGCTGGATGCTGCGCCATTCCGGAGGTTCGGCAGGCAGGATCGAGTCGCCCATGCTGCGCTCGGGTTGACCCTGTGCGGCACGCTCAAGATGCAAATAATCGGCGTCATATTCCAAGTCTTCGCCACAAGGCGAAGTCGCGGAAACGGCGGCGAGCAACAGAGGCACATCCACTAAATTCGATCTCCCTATCAGCCCGTTAGATAACGGGCAACTCATGCATTAGTTGCGCGAGGAACTTTGCATGTTTTCTTGGTCATATTTAGCGCTTTGACATCGTGCTGATTTCAAAGTGCCATCATTGGTGTTCAAGAAGTTGTGCATTTTTGGTGTAGTACTTATGCCTTGTCAAGGTAAGCTATTCGCCCTCTATGACAGATGTGCGGTGCTTAACATCCTGCGCGACTGATCAGTCGAAGCAGGTGCCGAGGCAGGATTTTTGTCATACAGGCCGGTTAAGATCAGCAATTACGCGGGTTGAAGCAGGCTTTCAAGGTTTTGGAAGGATCTGTCGTGGATCCCTCGGGAGCAGTTCTCCCAGGGAACGGCCGCGCGTGAAGTATCAGCAAGGAGGCATGATGTCGCTGTGTTTGACTATCACTAGTTATCACAAGATTACCCCTGGCCAGTGCCCTGAAAAGTCCATGAATCAGGGCGCGATGGCTATTGGCCGTGGTCCCGAAAATGACTGGATACTGCCTGATCCCGAGCGCCTGGTTTCCACGCAGCATTGCGTTATTCAATACAAAGATGGTCGTTATTATTTAACCGATAACAGCACTAACGGTGTTGAGTTAGTCAACGCCGGCATCCGTTTGCGCCGGGGAAACAGTGAGCCATTGCAAGACGGTGAACTGATCCGCATCGGTGATTACGAAATCCAGGCACGTATCGATTTCAACCTGAAAGTGACAGACACCCCGTCTTTCACTGGTGATGCCTCCAACAGTTTCGAAGCCCTGATGGGCGCCGCCGTGAAGGCCCCGACGCCACAACCGGTGATCGCGCCGCAGTTCCAGGGCGCCTCGTCGATGGACACCCTGCCGGATCTGTTCGACTTCCTCGCACCCACCAGCGTCCCGCCGGCTACCGTGCATGATCACGTGCCGGCCGAGCTACACGACTTCCGCCCGCCCACACCGCTGCCCGTGGCTGAACCGCCTGCGCCGGTAGCCTCGGGCTCAATCATTCCCGACGACTGGGATTTGTTTGGCGATGCCCCGGCACCCAAGCCTGTTGCGCCGCCGCCACTACCTGCTCCAACACCGATCATCGAGCCGCCCAAGGTTGAGCAGCCGCTCCCGGTGGCTGACGCCAACCAACCCGATTTGCTGCAAGCCTTCCTGCGCGGTGCCGGCCTCGATCAGTTGCGCCTGGACAAGGCCCAGGCCGAAGCCCAAATGGAAAGCATCGGCCGCAGCTACCGGTTGATGGTCGAAGGCCTGATCGACGTACTGCGTGCCCGCAGCAGCCTCAAGGGCGAGTTCCGCATGCAACAGACGGTGATTCAACCGGTGGAAAACAATCCGTTGAAATTCGCTCCCAACGCCGATGAAGCGTTACTGCTGCTCCTTCGTCACAGCAACCAAGCGTTTATGGCGCCGGACGTGGCGGTTCGCGACAGTTTCGACGATCTGCGCGCTCACCAACTGGCCGTCATGGCCGGGGTCGAAGCCGCCATCAAGCACCTGCTGACGCGCTTTGAGCCGGCGCAGCTCGAAGAGCGCATGGGCAAGCCCGGCGGGCTGTCGAGCATTTTCAACGGTTCGCGCCAGGCCCAGTACTGGCAGCAATTCACCGAGCTCTACAGCAATATTTCCCGCGAGGCCCAGGAAGATTTCCAGGACCTGTTCGGGCGTGAGTTCAGCCGTGCCTACGAAGAGCACAGCAGCCGACAGCGTCACTAACAACGCAGTACATGGAACGACGGATAGCTAAGTACGTCATTGAGGACGCAGGATGATTCCCAGGTTTTTACTCGCAGCCGCCACCGCGCTTCTGCTGACGGCGTGTGCCAAGGACGCGGCCAAACCCGAAGCCCCCGAGGCTGAGGCAGACACCGCCGCCGTCGAGCTGCATTTCCACGCCATCGCCGGGCTCAACCCCGGTGCCAATGGCCAGGCAGCCCCGGTACGGGTGCGGATTTTCGAACTGAAAAACGCCGCCACCTTCAGCCGTTCCGACTACTTCGCCTTGGCCGATCGCGCCCAGTCGACCCTCGGCCTCGACCTGCTCGACCAGGACGAAGTGGTGATCCAGCCCGGCCAGCAATTGAGCATCCAGCGCGACCTCGACCCGTCCACCCGCCAGATTGGCCTGCTGGTGGGCTATCGCGAACTGGATCGCGCCGTGTGGCGCACCGTGCTTAACGTGCCGGCGCGCCAATACACCGAATACCAGATCAGCCTCGATGTGCATGCCGTGCGTGCCGACGTCGTGGTTCCCCCATCCAGCCCTGCCCAATAAGAATCGGAGCCCCCATGTCCTGGAACAATCGCGTGGTCTGGTCGGAAGGCATGTTCATCGGAACGCAGCACTTCCAGCAGCATGACCGTTACCTGGAAAACCTGATCGATGCGCGCAGCCGCCCGTTGTCGGCAGGGGCCTGGGGCTTCTCCGAACTGTTGATTGACCAGGGTCTGCTGGCCCAGGGCAAGCTGGCGATCGTCTCGGCGCGCGGTTTGTTGCCCGACGGCACGCCGTTCAATATTCCGCAGGACGACCTGGCGCCGAGCCCCTTGAACATCGACGACCACCTGCGTGATGGCCTGGTCTACCTGGCGCTGCCCCTCAAGCGTGCCGGCGCCCGCGACACCGTCGACGAAGGCGAAGCCCTGGAAGCGGCGCGCTACGTCAGCCAGGTGCGCGAAGTGCGCGACGACAACGCGCCCTTTGAAAACCGTGCGCCGGTGGCGGTCGGTTCTCGTGCGCTGCGGCTGTTGACGGCCCAGGATGGCATCAGCGATTACGCGGCCATCGGCCTGGTGCGCATCAAGGAAAAACGCGCCGACCGTGCCCTGGTGCTGGACGACAGCTACATCCCGCCGGTACTCGACGTGGCCGCCAGCAAACCGCTGACCGCGTTTCGCAGCGAACTGCTGGGCCTGCTGCACCAGCGCGGCGAAGCGTTGGCCGGGCGCGTGGTGGCTTCGGGCGCCGGTGGTGCTTCGGAAATTGCCGACTTCATGCTGCTGCAACTGGTCAACCGCGCCCAGCCGCTGATCCAGCACCTGAGCCAGTTGAGCCCGCTGCACCCGGAGCGTTTCTTCAGTGAGCTGGTGAGCCTGGCCGGCGAGTTCTCGACCTTCTCCACCACTGGCCGCCGCCCCCAGGAATACCCGCAATACCAGCACGACGACCTGGCCCTGAGCTTCACCCCGGTGATGCAGGCGCTGCGTGAAGCACTGTCGATGCTGATCGACAGCAAGGCCACGCCGATCCCGATTGTCGAGAAAGCCTACGGCGTGCACGTGGCGATGCTGGCCGACAAAACCCTGATCGACAGCGCCAGTTTCATCTTGGTGGTGCGTGCCGATGTGCCGGGCGAAACCCTGCGCGCGCGTTTCGGCCAGCAAAGCAAAGTCGGCTCGGTGGAACACATCCGCGACCTGGTCAACCTGCAACTGCCGGGCATCGGCCTGCTGCCGCTGCCGGTGGCGCCACGGCAGATTCCGTACCACGCAGGCAGCACCTATTACGAGCTGGACCGGGGCAGCGAGCACTGGCAGCAACTGAGTAATTCCGGCGGCTTTGCGTTCCACATCGCCGGCCAGTTCCCGGGGTTGAACCTGGCTTTCTGGGCCATCCGAGGATAATCCGCGATGCATCCCAATGATGATGACCGCACCCAGTTCATGCCGCGCCCGGGTGGACGCGCACCGGAGCCGGTTCGCGCAGAGCCGGCGCCGCTGTCGATGCCTGCCGCGCCCATCCTGACCGGCAAGGCCCAGGGCCTGAACCCGCTGGAAAGCGCCGCCGGCCCGTTGCTGTCGCTGCTGACGCGCTTGCGCAACACGATTTCGCACCCGGCGCCGTCGAGCCTGCGCGCACAATTGCTGGCCTACCTGCGCCAGTTTGAAGAGCGTGCCGAGGCTGCCGGCGTGGCCCGCAATGACGTGCTGCTGGCGCGTTACGCGCTGTGCACCGCCCTCGATGAAGCCGTGCTGAGTACGCCGTGGGGCAGTGCCAGTGACTGGGGCAAGCAGAGCCTGCTGATCACCGTGCACAACGAAGCCTGGGGCGGCGAAAAGGTCTTCCAATTGCTGGATCACTGCCTGCAAAGCCCACGGGAACGTCTGTACCTGCTGGAACTGCTGTACCTGTGCCTGTGCCTGGGTTTCGAAGGTCGCTACCGCGTGATGAACGACGGCCGTAGCCAGCTGGAAGCCTTGCGCGAGCGTACCGCGGCGGCGATTCGCAGTGCCCGTGGCGAACATGAGCGCGAGCTGTCGCCCCATTGGCGCGGCGTAACCGTGGCTCGTGATCGCCTGGCGCAGTTCATGCCGCCGTGGATCGCCGTGGCCATCGGCGTGGCATTGTTGCTGGCGTTGCTGTTCGGATTGCGGATGAAACTGGCGTCGGATGCCGAGCCGGTGTTCAAGAATATTCATGCCCTGGGCGAGATCCCGGTGCAGGCCATCGACCGTCCGGTCGCACAGCCGAAAATCATCGAGCGGCCACGCCTGGCGGGCTTCCTGGTGGAAGACATCAAGGCCGGTCGCGTGGCGGTGGAAGATGCTGTCGACCGCTCCGTGGTGACTATCCGTGGCGATGAACTGTTCGCCTCGGCCAGCTCCAGCATCGTCGATGACTTCCAGCCACTGATGCTGCGCATTGCCGACGCCATCCGCAAGGTCAAGGGCCAGGTGCGAGTCACCGGCCACAGTGATAACCGTCCGATTGCGACCCTGCGGTTCCCGTCCAACTGGGCGCTGTCCGAGGCGCGGGCCAAGTCGGTGCTGGAGATTCTCGCGGCCAAGACCGGCCAGGCGGAACGCTTCAGTGCCGAGGGCCGTAGCGACACCGAGCCCGTGGCGACCAACGCCACTGCTGAAGGCCGTGCGCGCAATCGCCGGGTAGAAATCACCGTATTGGCGGAGGGGGTCGAGTGAAGGCGTTTTTCAGTTTTGTGATTCGCTGGGTGATCCCGTTGCTGGGCCTGATCGCCTTGAGCCTGATCATCTGGTTCGTGGGGCCGCTGCTCGATGTGCTGGTGCCGGAAGGACGCCGCTGGGCGCTGATCATCCTGGTGTTCGCGGTGTGGATTGCCTACCGCGTGTTCCGGATTATCCAGGCCCGCCGCCAGGCCGCCGAAGTGATGCGCAGCCTCGCCGCAGAAACCCCGCCAGACCCGGCCAGCGTTGCCACCGCCGAAGAGCTGGCGACCCTGCGCCAGCGCATGGACGAAGCCCTGGCCCTGTTGAAAAAGGCCAAGCTGGGCGGTGACGAGCGCCGCAACCTGTATGAACTGCCGTGGTATGTGATCATCGGCCCACCGGGCTCGGGCAAGACCACCGCGCTGGTCAATTCCGGGCTGCACTTTCCCTTGGCGGCGCAGTTGGGTGCCGGTGCGGTACGGGGCGTGGGCGGTACGCGCAATTGCGATTGGTGGTTTACCGACCAGGCCGTATTGCTCGACACCGCCGGCCGCTACACCACCCAGGACAGCAACTCCACGGTGGATAAAGCCGCCTGGCTGGGCTTTCTCGACCTGCTAAAAAAGCAGCGTTCCCGGCGCCCTATTGATGGTGCGTTTATCGCCATCAGCCTCTCGGACCTGCTGCTGGGCAGCGATGCCGAGCGTGCCGCCCATGCCGCCGCGATCCGCCTGCGCATCCAGGAGCTGTACACCCAGCTGGGCGTGCGCTTCCCGATCTACCTGATGCTCACCAAGCTCGACCTGGTACCGGGCTTCATGGAGTTCTTCGACAACCTGAGCAAGGAAGAGCGCGCCCAGGTGTGGGGCATGACCTTCGCCCTGGACGACGGCAAGAACAGCGACAGCCCGCTGGCCCATCTGCAAAGCGAGTTCGCCGGCCTGGAACAGCGCCTCAACGAGCGCCTGGTGGAGCGCCTGCAACAGGAACGCGACCCGGCGCGGCGCGACCTGATCTACGGCTTCCCGCAGCAGTTCGGCGCATTGAAGGATTGTCTGCAAGGCTTCCTTGAAGGCGTGTTCAAACCCAACGCCTTTGAAGAGCGGGTTTTGCTGCGCGGCGTGTACTTCACCAGCGGCACCCAGGAGGGCAGCCCGATTGACCGCTTGATCGGCGCCATGGCCCAGAGCATGAACCTGGACCGCCAGCACCTGGCGCGTCAGACCGGCACCGGGCGTAGCTACTTCATCGAAAAACTGTTCACCGCCGTGGCGTTTGCCGAGCGTGGCCTGGTGGGCGTCAATCCGAAGGTCGAGCGCCGTCGCAAGTGGATTGCCCGTGGCGTGTTGGCCGCAACCGTGGCGTTGGTGCTGGTGGTCAGTACGCTGTGGTGGGTGAGTTATCGCGCCAACCAGGCCTACATCGCCCAGGTTGACCAGAAGGTCGCACCGCTGGGCCAGACCGTGCAGAACCTGAGCCCGGCGCAACGCGAAGTGCTCGCGGTATTGCCGTTGCTCAACGCCGTGAAGAACCTGGCGGGCGACTCGCCGAGCTGGTCCGAAGGCTTGGGCCTGTATCAGGGCGACATGCTCGAAGCCGAATCCGCCAGCGTCTACCGCAAGCTGTTGATCGCCGTGTTCGCGCCCCGTTTGGTGACGCGCATCGAAGAGCAACTGCACGGCGGCGGCAATTCCGACTTCCTCTACGAAGGCTTGAAGGCCTACCTGATGCTCGCCGACAGCGAGCATTACGACCCGGACTTCATCAAGGCCTGGATCGCCCTGGACTGGGACCGCAACCTGCCACGGGACCTGCCGGCGGATCAGCGCCAGGCATTGATCGGACACTTGCAGGCCTTGTTCGAGCGGCACCCACCCAGCGCCCGGCTGGACCCGCGCTTGATTGACGACCTGCGCCGGCAACTGCAGCAACTGCCGGTGGCCCAGCGCGTCTACGACCGGATCAAGCGCCAGAAACTGCCGGAAGGCGTGCCGGACTTTCGCATCAACGAAGCGGCGGGCCGTGATGCCGCGCTGGTGTTCAGTCGCAAAAGTGGCAAGCCGTTGGGTGAGCCGTTGAGCGGCTTCTTCACCGCCAAGGGTTATCGCCAGGGCTTCCTGCTGACCAGCCTGAACCAGACCGGCACCCTCGCTGAAGAGCAATGGGTGCTGGGCCGCGAGCCGGCGGATCAACAGAACGTGGTCAGCCTCGCAGCCGACGTGCGCCGCCTGTACTTCC
Source organism: Pseudomonas sp. Xaverov 83 (assembly GCF_019352905.1). Classification (NCBI taxonomy): domain Bacteria; kingdom Pseudomonadati; phylum Pseudomonadota; class Gammaproteobacteria; order Pseudomonadales; family Pseudomonadaceae; genus Pseudomonas; species Pseudomonas sp. Xaverov 83. The sequence continues at coordinate 330,856 of NZ_JAAAFU010000075.1, forward strand.
AGGACTATCAACGCCAGTGGGACGCCTTGCTGGCTGACATCGACTTTGTGCCGATTACCAGCGTGGCCCAGGCGGCCGACGTTTTGCGGGTGATTTCCGGGCCGACCTCGCCGCTGAAGAAGCTGCTGGTGGCGGTCTCCAAGGAGACAGACCTGCAGGCGGAAGAACGCCTGCTGGCCGCCAAGGGCGCACCGGTGGAAGGTGGCGTGGACAAGCTCAAGGAACGCCTCGGCGGCTTGCTCGGCCAGGACCAACCAACTGCAAATGCACCAGCGGCCAGTGAAGATCCGGTGACGGCGCACTTCGCCGAACTCAATAGCATCGTCAGCAAGAACGAAGGCGAACCAGCGGCCATTGATGGCCTGCTGGCGGACATGAATGCGCTGTATGTGCAGGTCAGCGCCATGGTCGGCGCCAGTGGCGATGCATTACTCGGCGAAGCGAAAAACCAGGCGGCGGCTGCGGCCACGCGGGTCAGCTTGAATGCCGAACGCCAGCCGCCGCTGGTGCAGGGCATGGTCAAGTCGGTGGTCAACTCCACCACCAACAGCATGATGGGCGGGGTGCGTAACCAGCTGAATGCGGCGTGGGTCAGCGAAGTGGTGAACGTGTACCGCCAGTCCCTGGCCGGGCGCTATCCGATGTCGCCCGGCAGTGCGCGGGACGCGACCCTGGATGATTTCGGGCAGTTCTTTGGGGTGGGCGGGGTGATGGACAATTACTTCCGCAAGTACCTGCAACCTTACGTCGACACCTCCACCCAAACCTGGCGCTGGCAGCCGGGCGCGGCGCAGAAACTCGGCATCGCGCCGGGCGTGCTGCAAACCTTCCAGCGGGCGGCGACCATTCGTGACGCGTTTTTCCGCGCCGGTGGCACCCAGCCGATCGTGCGCTTTGAACTCAAGCCGGTGGCGATGGACGCGACCATCACCCAGTTCCTGTTGGACCTGGACGGCCAGCAACTGAGCTACGACCACGGCCCGAGCCGCCCGGTTGCGATGCAGTGGCCGAATCCCGGCAGCATTGGTGTGGTGCGCATTTCCATCATGCCGCCGTCAGCCAGCGGACGCTCCGGCGTGACGCTGGACGGCCCGTGGGCGTGGTTCCGGTTGCTGGAGCAATCGGACCTGACCGCCGGTAATTCACCGGACCGTTTCAACCTGCGCCTGCGGGTCGACGGCGCGAGCATCTCCTACGAGTTGCGGGCCAACAGCGCCTTCAACCCGTTCAAGAGTCGCGTGCTTAACGGCTTCAGCCTGCCGGAGCGTCTATGACCACGCTGGGTTTCTACGGCAAATTGGCGTGCCGCGGCGACTTTGTCAGCCGTGCGCTGCCCCAGAGTTTTATCGGTCCTTGGGACAGCTGGCTGGCGTCCGGATTGCTCGCCAGCCAGACCCGCCTGGGGGCTGACTGGTTGAACGCTTACCTGGTCAGCCCGCTGTGGCGCTTTGTGTTGGCACCGGGTGTGTGCGGGCCGGACGCGGCGGTGGGCGTGGTGATGCCGAGCATCGACCGGGTGGGGCGCTATTTCCCGCTGACGGTGGCTGCGCTGTTGGATCATGACACCGACCCGGCCTCCATCATCGGCGGGCCGGATGCCTGGTTTGAGCAAGTGGAAGAGCTGCTGTTGAGCACCCTGGATGCCGGGGCCACTTTCGAAGGTTTCAGCGACGGGATTGAGTCCCTCGGTGCTCCGGCCTGCCGCCCACGCACCTTGGGTAGCCGATTTGCCGGCCTGCAACGCGTCGCTGCCACAGACCCGCAAGCGCGAATGACTGCGCTTGCCGAACAGGCCTGCGAAGGTGCAAGCCTGTGGTGGGGCCGTGGTTCGCAACAGATTTCCCCCGGTTTATTGCGGTGTCAGGGCCTGCCTGCCGCCGACGATTTTGCGCAATTTTTGCTTGGCCAAGAAGGTGTTGTGTAGATGCGGTCCACGTTCAAATCCGCCAGCAAAAGCCACGTCGGCATGGTTCGCCAAGTCAATGAAGACGCCTGTCTCGACCTGCCGGAAAACGGCCTGTGGGTGGTGGCCGACGGCATGGGCGGGCACGCGGCAGGGGATTACGTCAGCAGCCTGATTGTCGACAGCTTGCGCAGCATTCCTGTGGGCCGTTCCCTTGAGGAATACACGGCGGCGTTGCGCAGCGACCTGCTGCGAGTCAACGGCGCGGTGCGCGAAGAAACCGCCCACCGTGGCGTGACGATGATGGGCAGCACCGTGGTGTTGCTCGCCACTCGCGGCTTGCGCGGCGTGTGCTTGTGGGCCGGCGACAGCCGACTGTATCGCCTGCGGGACGGCGTGCTGGAAGGCATTTCCCGCGACCACAGCTACGTGCAGGACTTGCAGGACAGTGGCCTGCTCAGCGAAGCCGATGCCCGAGTGCATCCACGGGCGAATATCGTCACCCGCGCGATTGGCGTGGAAGCACAGTTGGCGTTGTCGTCGGTCGACCTGTTGATCGCCCCCGGCGACAGTTACCTGCTGTGCAGCGACGGCCTGAACAAGACCGTCGAAGACCACGAGATCCGCGAAGTGCTGAGCCATGCCGAGCCGGATGAAATCGTCCGCAGCCTGGTGCACCTGGGGCTCAATCGCGGCGCGCCGGACAACATCACCGCCATTGTCGTGAAGGTGTCGACATGAACATCAGCATTCCCGGCTACGACATCGAAGGCGAAATCGGCGTTGGTGCCATGGCCAGCGTGTACCTGGCGACCCAGCGTTCCCTGGAGCGCAAGGTGGCGCTGAAGATCATGGCGGCAGCGCTGGCGGCCGATCCGAGCTTCTGCGAACGCTTCCTGCGCGAAGGCAAGACTCTGGCGCGCCTGTCCCACCCGCATACCGTGACCATCCATGACATCGGCAATGTCGGTGAGCTGTATTACATGGCTATGGAATACCTGCCCAACGGCACGCTCAAGGAGCGCATCGCCGCCGGCCTGACGCCGGAGCAGGGGCTGACGTATATCCGCCAGATCGCGTCGGCGCTGGGTTATGCCCACGCCCAGGGCCTGGTCCACCGTGACGTGAAGCCGGCGAACATTCTGTTCCGCGCGGATGGCACGGCGGTGTTGTCGGACTTTGGTATCGCCAAGTCCCTGGATGACCGCACGCAGTTCACCCAGGCCGGATTTGCCGTCGGCACGCCGAGCTACATGAGCCCGGAGCAGGCCCGGGGCCAGGAGATTGATGGGCGCGCCGACCTGTATGCGTTGGGCGTGGTGCTCTACGAAATCCTCGTGGGCAAGCTGCCTTACAACGGCACCGATGCGCTTTCCACTGCGCTGGCGCACCTGACTGAACCGCTGCCGGAGTTGCCGGTGCATCACGGGCGCTACCAGGAGGTGCTGCGCAAGCTACTGGCCAAGGATCCGGCGGAACGCTTCCCGGATGCGGCGGCGTTGTTGCGGGCGTTGGATCAGTTGCCGAAGGAGACCGAGGCTGAGGCGACGTTGATTCGGCCTCTGCCGATTCCGGTGGCGATCTCGAATGACCTGGCCGGACTCACGCCGGTCTCCATCGAAATCCCGACCGACAAACCGCAGCCGCAACCGGTGCGTCAACCGGTGGTGACGCCGACGCAACACTCCGCCGTGTCCGAACAAAACCGTGGGCCGGTGCTGGCGTTGGCAGCGGTTGCCGTGGCGGTGGCGCTGGCGATTGGGGGCGCGAGTTACTGGTGGTTGAAAGATGATGCGCCCGCCGCGCCGCCGGTTGTCGAGGCGGCCAAGACCTCCACGCCGACTGCCACGCCGCCTGCCGCGCAACCTGTGGCGGCGCAGGCCGATGGTGGCCAGCGCCCGTTACTGATGGCTGGCAAGAAAACCCTGTTCCAACGGGTACTGAGCAAGCCCGGCGCAAAACTGTCGAGTGACGCGGGCGGCGCGGCAGGCGAAGGTTTGCCGGCGTTTTCCGTGCTTTACGTCTACCAGCGCAAGGATGTCGACGGCAGCCCATGGCTGCGGGTTGGCGCCGCCACCGACGGGCGCAGCGACGGCTGGTTGCCGGCGGCGCAAGTCAGCGACTGGAAGCAGAGCCTTGTGCTCAAGTTCACCGAGCGTTCGGGCCGGGCGCCGGTGATGTTCCTGCGCCAATCCTCAGAAGTGGAAAAGTTGCTGGCCGATCCTGCGGCGGCGAAAAACCTGCTGCTCAAGGTGCAGAAAAACAGCGAGGACAATCAGCAAGTGCTGGCCCTGGAACCCAGCGCCAGCGCCGTCCCGCAGAACCAGTTCTACCTGCTGCCGATCTTCGACTCCAAAGAGAGCTTCGACGAAAACGGCCAGCCGGTGCAGTTGCTCAACGTTGCCTCCATCGACCCGGGCAACACGCCTAATGTCATCGCCAAGGCTGTCGGCCGAACGCCGGTGACCGATGCCAACGCCGACGCCTTTCGCACCGCCGTGGTGCTGGTGGTCGACACCACGGTGTCGATGCAGCCCTACATCGACCAGGTTCGCGACGTGGTCCACGAGCTGCAAACCCGCATCGCCGAGCGTGGCGAGCTGGACAGTGTGAGCTTTGGGCTGGTGGGTTTTCGCAACAGCATCAAGAAAACCCCGGGCCTGGAATACGTGGCCAAGACCCTGATCACCCTCGACCAGGGCCGCGACCCGCAACGCTTCCTCGACATGGCCCGGCAGGTGAAGGCGTCCACTGTATCCAGCCACTCGTTCAACGAAGATGCGTTCGCCGGTGTGATGCAGGCGGTGGAGGGCATGGACTGGTCCGGCTACGGCGGGCGCCTGATCCTGCTGGTGACTGACGCCGGTGCGTTGCGCAAGAACGACCCGTTCGCCACCACCCAGATGAACGAAGCCGAAGTACGCCAGGCTGCATTGGGCAAGCAGATCAAGATCTACGCTTTGCACCTGCGCACCGACGCCGGCAAGAAAACCCACAGCGGCGCCGAAACCCAGTACCGCACACTCACCGCCGACGCCAACCCGCAGATCGGCGACCTGTACACGCCGGTGCCCGGTGGCGATGTGCGCAAGTTCGGCGAGCGGGTCGACGAGATCGGTACGGTGTTCGCCAACCTGGTGCATCAGGTGCGCAGTAACACGCCGCAGCCGGTGCCGCTGCTCAGTGCCGCGCCTACATTGGCGGACAAGTCTGCAGCCGTTGGCTATGCGATGCACATGGATTTCCTCGGGCGCAAAACCGCGAGCCAGGCGCCGCAACTGGTGAGCGCCTGGACTGCCGACCGCGACCTGACCAACACCGCGCTGCCGGCCTTCCAGGTGTGCGTGATGCTGACCAAATTGCAGCTCAACGATTTGCAGCAATCCTTGAAGCTGATCGTCGACGCCGCGCGTAAAACCCAGACCTCACCGAAGGATTTCTTCCAGGAAATCGCCAGCGCCTCGGCCTATATGAGCCGCGACCCACAGGCCTTGAAAAAAGGCGGCAACCTGGCGGACGGCGGCATTCTTGGCGAATACCTCGAAGGCCTGCCGTACCGCAGCAAGTCGCTGAACATGACCCAGGACTTGTGGCTGTCGTTGAGCGTGGCCGAGCAGGAAGACTTTATCGACGAGCTGGATTCGAAGATCCGCCTCTACGAAACCTTCCACAATGACGTGGCGAATTGGGTCCGTTTCGGCGATGCCGAGCCGGGTGATGCGTTGTACCGCGTGCCGCTGTCGACGCTGCCGTAATGCTGAACTTGAGCGCAGTGCACAAGAGCCGGGGCGTTGGTGCCCAGCGCTATAGCCTGGTGATTCCGGGCCTGCAACTGCGTGCGGGTGAACAGTTGGCGGTGGTTGGGCCGAGCGGCTGTGGCAAGAGCACGTTGCTGGATTTGCTCGCGCTGGTATTGGCGCCGGATCAGGTCGGGCAGTTCGAGCTCAACCGTGTCGACATCGCCGGACTCTGGCGCGGCGACCAGCAAAGCGCGCTGGCGGACCTGCGCAGTCGGCACTTGGGTTATGTGCTGCAAACCGGTGGCCTGCTGGGTTTTCTCGATGTGCGCGGCAACATTGCGTTGTCGCGGCAACTCCTGGGGTTGAAGGACGATGGCAGCGTGGCGCGGCTGGCCGAGCAGTTGGAGATCACGGATCAGTTGGATAAGAAGCCGGCGGCGTTGTCCGTCGGCCAGCGTCAGCGAGTCAGCTGCGCGAGGGCACTGGCCCACGGTCCGCAGCTGTTGCTGGCGGATGAACCCACCGCTGCGCTCGACCCGTTGAACGCCGAACGGGTGATGCAGGCACTGTTGGCCCAGGCCCGGAATAACGGCGCGTGCTGCGTGATCGCCACCCATGACGAACCCCTGGCCCGGGCCAGTGGCCTGCAGGTACGGCGCATCAGTTGCCGTCGCGACACCGACGGCGGCGTCACCGCGACCCTCGGGGAGGCCTGCTGATGCGTATCGCGCTGGTGGCTTCCCTGGCCTGGCAGGATTACCGCAACGACGCGTGGCTGTCGGTGTGTTCGGTGCTCGCGCTGGTGGCGGTGATCGCCCCGCTGCTGGTGTTATTTGGCTTGAAATATGGACTGGTTAGCAGTTTGACCGAACGTTTGGAAAACGACCCGGCCACCCGGGAAATTATTCCGTTGGGCGGTGGTCGATTCAGCAGTGAATTTGTCGAGCAACTGAGCCAGCGCAATGACGTGGCGTTCGCCTTGCCGCGCACCCGGCAGATTGCAGCGACGGCGCAGTTGGGCGCAGTGACCGTGGAGATGCTGCCGACCGCCGACAACGATCCATTGCTGGCCGGCATGCCGATGCCCAAGGGCCTGGATCAGATCGTGCTGAGCCACACCGCCGCCGAGAAGCTCGGGGCGAAGGCCGGTGATTGGCTGGAGGCCAGTTTTGGTCGCCAAGTGGCGGGGCGGTTCGAGTCGCAGCGCACTCGGGTCCAGGTGCTGCACGTATTGCCGCTGGAAGCCTTCGCTCGGGATGGACTGTTTGCGCCCTTGGGCTTGCTGGAAGCGGCGGAAGATTATCGCGATGGCCGCGCGGTGCCAGCGTTTGGCTGGGACGGCGATGCGGTGGGTGTGAGCGAGCAGCGGGTATACCCGGCGTTCCGCTTGTATGCTCGGCGCCTGATGGATGTGGAACCGCTGCGGGTGTATTTCGCCGGACAGAATCTGCTGGTGTCGACCCAGGCCCAGACCATCGCCCAGGTGCAGTCGTTGAGCCGCAACCTGTCGATCGTGTTCTGGATCATTGCCGGGCTGGCGTTGGCGGGCGCGTTTGCGGCGATCTTTGCCGGTGCGCTGGCGTCGGTTGCACGCAAGCGCCGGGAGTTGTCGGTGTTGCGGCTGTTGGGGTTTTCCACCGCCGGGCTGTTGCTGTTCGTGGTGTTGCAGGCGCTCTACAGCGCGGGTTTTGCCGCTGTATTGAGTGGCGTGTTGTATGGCCTGGCGCAGTCAGGTCTGAATCAATTATTCGTGCAGGTGCCAGGCGAGTACGCCAGTCATCTGCTGGCGCGTCATTACGGCCTGTCCTTGGCAGCTGTCCTTGGCGTCAGCGCCGTGGCGGCGGCCTGTGGCGGTTGGCGTGTGGCGCGTATCCAGGCTTCTGAAGGAATCAGAGATGTATAAGTTACTGGGCGCCGCCGTGGCGCTGACCCTGTCCTGCGTGGCCTGGGCCGATGAGGCCAGCGACAAGCTGGACAACCCCAAGCCGTTGCCGGATGACGTCAGCCTGCCGCTGCCCTGCGAAGGCAACATGGTGTTCCGCTACGCCTACGTGCTGGCCCAGGGCACCCTGGATGACCGCGAGATCAGCCTCGGCTACCCGTTCAGCGAGGGCGAGGCGGGCTACCAGCAGTCGTTCATTTCCGGTTATCGCCGGGACTTTATCAACGGCCAGTTCACCCTCAAGGACCTGCCTAAGGACTGGAACAAAGTCATCGCGCCGTTGATGCCCAAGACCGACGCCAAGACCCCGCTCAAGCCGATGCTGTACTTCATCGGCAAGTACGAAGTCACCGCGCGGCAATACGCGCAGGTCATGTCCCAGGCGCAATCCCTGGCCAGCGGCGAACCCGCCCCGGCCTGTGACGTTCCCACCGGCATGGCGGCGCGCCTGCCCAAGGTCAAGCTGTCGCGTTTTGAGGCGGAACGCTTCTCGGCGGTGTACAGCGCCTGGTTGATGAAATACCACCGCGAGCTGTTGCCGGTGAGTGGTCGCGGTGCTTCGGCAGATGACGGCGGCTTGGGCTTTGTGCGCCTGCCTACCGAAGTGGAGTGGGAGTTCGCCGCACGCGGCGGCCAGGCGGTCAGCCGTCAGGACCTGGAAGGCCGGCTGTTCCCACGGCGCACCGAGGGCAGCGAAAGCGACGGCCCGCTCGCCGATTATGCGGTGTTCAACCAAGTCGCCGGTGGCACCGGCCAAGCGGCGCGGTTGATGCCCATCGGCACCAAGTTGCCCAACCCGATCGGCATGTTCGATGTGATCGGCAACGCGGCGGAAATGGTCCAGGAATCCTTCCAACTGGTGCACGCCGGGCGTCGTCAGGGCACCTATGGCGGGTTCGTGGTCAAGGGCGGCAACTACCTGGAAGGCGAGGGCACGCTGTTCACCGGCATGCGTCGCGAGTATCCGTTGTTCGCCGCCGACGGCACCGAACAAAGCAACGAGACCACCGGCTTTCGCGTGGCGATTGGCGCCTTGTCGGCGCCGCGTTCGCGCTACAAGGAACTGTTCGCCCAGTGGCAGAAAGAAGGCCGCCTGGCCTCGCTGACCGACGCCATCGACGACGCCCAGGACCCGACCAAGCGCCTGGACAGCATCATCGCCGCCAGCGTCGACCCGCGCCTGCAAGCCGAACTCGGGCTGGTCAACGAAGAGCTCAAGCGCAACGTCTCGCTGATCGCCCAGCAGCGCGAAGAAGCGGCCGGGAACCTGATTCAGTCTGCGGCCCTGGTGGCCGAGACCATCAACAACTACAACATCCGCCTGATCAATTTGCAGAAGAGCCGCCAGCAGGCCATCGACGCCAAGGACGAAGCCAGCGCGCAGCTGTTCGCCACGGCGATCACCAATGGGCGCAGTGCGCTGGACGGCGCGGTGGCGATCTACATCGACAACCTGGCCACCGGCACGCGCTACACCGATGCGGTGATCCAGGCGCAGTTTCAACGGATCAAGGAAGAGTTGGATCGCAAGCCGGTACTGGGCAAGAGCCTGGTGACGCGTGCGACGTTATTCGTTCGCCATGTGGGCAACTACCGCAAGCAACAGCGGGCCGACCCGGCGACGATTTTGAAGGAATTGCTCGCAGCGAGCGGTCAGCGGTCTTGACCGCTGGTTGTATGGCGAGCTTGGAAGGGACTCAGGCGGCGATGGGCCGTGCTGGGCAAGTCAAACTTAAAAGAGAACACAACGATGATTTTTTCCCGTAAGGCAGTTTCCAAGCGTCATCTGCTGTTGATCGCTGCTGGTTTCAGCACCGTGCTGACCGGTTGTGCAACGTCGCCGACCTCCAAGGTCTCCTCGACCACCAAGGTCGAGTACTACCCGAACTGCTACGAGCCGGTGCAGCACCTGCGCGCTACCGATTCGGACCTGACCAAGTCGGTCGTCACCGGCGCTGCAATCGGTGCGGCCGGTGGTGCCTTGCTGGGCGCCCTGACCGGCGATTCCGACAAGCGTGGCCGCAACGCCGCCATCGGTGCAGCGGGCGGCGCCCTGGCAGGTGGTGCAGCGGGTTACTACACCGAGCGCCAGAAGCAGATCACCGATGACAACCAGCGCATCGCGTCCTACGGCACCGACGTCAACAAGCGCGCTTCGGACATCGACCGCAGCACCGCATACGCCAAGGCGTCCCAGCAGTGCTACCAGAGCGCATTCACCAAGCTGGTGGCTGACCGCAAGGCCAAGACCGTTAACGACACCGAAGGCCGCAAGCGCCTGGCAGAAATCGTCTCGGGCCTGAAAGAGTCCAACGACCTGATCGTCGCGGTAAACGGCAAGGCCAGCGAAGACCTGAACAACTACACCCAGGCTTACGAGCAGGACCTGCAACAAGTGGGCGTACAACGTGCTGACGTCGTCACTGTTGCGACTGCCGATACCACGCAGGTGGTGACGCCAGCCAAAGGCAAGAAGCCGGCAAAAGTCGCGAAGAAGCCGGTACTGCCTACCGTGCCGAAAGAAGCCGTAGCCACCGAGAAAACCATCCAGACCGCCCAGACCAAGCAAGCCGAAAGCAAGCAGGTTGCCAGCGCCGGTAAAGCGCAGATCGAAGGCACTTGCCGTGATCCAAACCTGGCGGACTGGGCACCGGTTCCTTGCCCTAACGTCTAAGCAAAGTTGTTGCTATAAGCGGTAAACGCCAACCGATCTCCTGCTAAAACGGGAGATCGGTAGCGTTATTTGCACAAATCGTTAAACTGCTGCGGCCACCCAATAATTACACTGAGGCCGTGTGCATGAAATTTCGTTTTCTTCTCTGGATGCTTGGCCTGTTGATGGGCAAAGCCAGCCGCACCAACCCTGCGTTCCAGCAGCAGTTGGGTGACAAGGACCTGGCGTTCCAGCTGCAGACCCTCGACGGCAAGGTTGCCCGTCACTTCATCGTCAAAGACCAGCGCATTACCAGCCGTTCGGGTGTTCATCCCGCGCCTGCGTTCGCCATCGCCTTTAAAGACGCTGCCTACGGCTTCGCCACGATGCAGGCGAAGAACAAGCAACTGGCGTTCATGACGGGGATTCAGGACAAGTCGATCCAGATCAAGGGCAACCCGGCGCTGGTGATCTGGTTCCAGGGGTTGACCAAGTATTTGAAGCCGAAGAAAAAGCCGAAGGCTTAAGACCGAGGTGAATTCATCGCAGGCAAGCCAGCTCCCACATGTACCGCGTTTCTATAGGTAGAACTCGGTCAGTGTGGGAGCTGGCTTGCCTGCGATAGCGGTATCACAGGCGCCCGATTTATCCCTGACTGAACTGCGACGCCAACTCGCGCAGCAACGTCTCCGCATCCAGCACCTTGCTCACCACATCCTCTGCCTTGTCCCGGGCCAGCCCCAGGCGCTCAAGCAGTTCGTCCGGGATGGCTTCATCCGGTCCGGAGCCGATGCCACGGCTGCGCAACAAGCGCACGGCCAGGCACACCAGGTTCGGGTATTCCGCATATTGGCCGTCGTAGGTCGGATCGTGCTGGAAGCGCAGGGCCGTGGACAGTTCGTCCGGCATGTCCCAATAACGCATCAACCACGCACCAATCTGCTCGCGGCTGATGCCCAGCAGGTGCTGTTCGATGTAGCTGTGGCACAGGTGCGGATTGACCTCCAGGTGCCGGCAGATCAGCGAGAAATGCGGCGGGAAGACGTGGGCCAGCAACAGGTAGCCGAAGTTGTGCAGCAGGCCGGCCAGGTAGGTCAGGCCGGCTTCCGGGCGCTGGGCGCGGGGCATGGCGCGGGTCAGGCCTTCGATGACGGCGGCGGTGTAGATCGACTGGTGCCAGTACGGCGTGGCCTGTTGCGGGTGGTCCTTGGGCAGGCTCAAGGTCTTGCCCAGGGCCAGGCCCAGCGCGAGGTTGATCACCAGGTCAAAGCCCAGCACGCGAACGATGGCGTCTTCCACCGAGCGGATCTTGCCCGGCGAGGCGTAGTAGGGCGACGCAGCCCAGCTCACCACTTGGGCGGCCAGGGCTGGGTCGGTTTCGACGACGCCGGTGATGTCGTCGATGGTGGCGTTGGGGTCGACCCGCAGCTTGATGATCTTTTGCGCGGTATCGGCCAGCGGTGGAATCTCGATGGTCGCTTCCAGGCGCTGCTGGATACGGCGGGCGGTGAACGCCTGCATCGCCTGGGTGATTTCCTCGCGGTCGTCGTTGGGGCGATCGAGGTTTGGCCGGATGTTGCTCAGCGGTTCGCCGAAATGCGCGGCGCTGGCCTTGGTCAGCATGCTCTTGAAGGCCTCGCTGGAAATCTCCAGCAGCAGCCCGGCTTCGCCCGAGTGCACCAGCACGGTCGGCTCGCGCAACAGGCTTTCTTCGTACAGGCATGGGGAGCTGGTCAGCGGCGGCAGGCCGGGCAGCAGGCTCAGGCTGTGCTTGCCGAGCATGCGCTCGAGGCGCTCCGGCGATACGGCCGTGAGGCGGCGCCCGGTGAGTTCGGCCAGGCGGTTGAGGTCCAGCAGTTGGTTCTGCGGAAACAGCACCATGAGTGCACCCACGGCATCATCGAGCAGCACGGCCTGAACCTTCTGTGCCGGGTTCAGGCCAGGGCGTTCGGCAACTTCCGTGTAGCTGATAGCGAGCTTTGCAAGCAGCGTCCGAATCACCGAGGGTGCGGTCGGTGGGGCTGTGGCGAGGGCAACTTCTGACATGGCCTGAATCCAATTTCCTACAGTCATTGGAGTATAACCAGCTTGATACAAGTGAGGGTCGTCTAAGTGAGTCAGCCGTCACACTTGGCCGTATTGCTGCCCATGCCTGAGCCAGCGATCCAGCAGCGGGCTGACATGTTCAGGCCAGCGCTCGATCAACGCCTGGGCGGCATCGCGCACGGCGGGCAACAGGTCGGCATCGCGCATCAGGTCGGCCACCTTGAATTGCAGCAGGCCGGTCTGGCGGGTGCCAAGCATTTCGCCTGGGCCGCGCAGTTCGAGGTCTTTTTCGGCGATCACGAAACCATCGTTGGTCTCACGCATGATACCGAGGCGCTGACGGCCAATCTGCGACAACGGCGGGTGGTACAGCAGCACACAATGGCTGGCAGCGCTGCCCCGGCCGACGCGGCCACGTAATTGGTGCAGTTGCGCCAGACCGAGACGCTCGGGGTTCTCGATGATCATCAGGCTGGCGTTGGGCACATCGACGCCGACTTCGATAACGGTGGTTGCCACCAGCAATTGCAAATTGCCGGCCTTGAACTCGGCCATCACCGCGGCCTTTTCCACCGGCTTCATGCGGCCGTGGATCAGCCCGACCTTGAGTTCGCCCAGGGCACTGGTGAGGTCTTCATAGGTGGTTTCGGCGGCCTGGCAAGTCAGCTCTTCCGACTCTTCGATCAGCGTGCACACCCAATACGCCTGGCGCCCTTCGGCACAGGCACCGCGCACCCGTTCGATCACTTCGACCCGGCGGGTATCGGTGACCAGCACCGTGTTGACTGGCGTTCGGCCCGGCGGCAGTTCGTCGAGGATTGACGTGTCGAGGTCGGCGTACGCGCTCATGGCCAGGGTGCGCGGGATCGGCGTGGCAGTCATGATCAACTGGTGCGGGCTCATGCGGCCGCCCACGCCTTTCTGGCGCAGGGCCAGGCGCTGCTGCACGCCGAAGCGGTGTTGTTCGTCGATGATCACCAGCGCCAGGTTCTTGAACTTCACTTCGTCCTGGAACAGCGCGTGGGTGCCCACCACCATCGGGGCGCCGGCGGCGATCTGTTCCAGGGCGGCTACGCGGTTCTTGCCCTTGAGCTTGCCGGCCAGCCACGCGACTTCCAGGCCCAGCGGTTCGAGCCAGCGCTTGAACGTGATGAAGTGCTGTTCGGCGAGAATCTCGGTGGGCGCCATCAGCGCCACTTGATAACCGGCTTCGAGGGCCTGCAAGGCGGCGAGGGCGGCGACCACGGTTTTACCCGCGCCCACGTCGCCCTGGATCAGCCGCAGCATGGGTTCTTTCTGGCTCAGGTCGTAGGCGATTTCATTGCCGACCCGTTGCTGGGCGCCGGTTGGTGCAAACCCCAGGTTGGCCAGGTATTGCGCGGGCAGGCGTGTAGCCTTGGGCATTGCCGGTGCGCGCAGGGAGCGCATGCTTTCGCGCAGGCGTTGCTGGGACAGTTGGTGGGTCAGCAGTTCTTCAAACGCCAGGCGATGCTGGGCCCAGTGATGACCGAGGGCCAGCTCGTCGACATCGGCGTCGGCGGGTGGGTGATGCAGATAGCGGATCGCATCATCCAGTGGTGCCAATTGATAGTCGCGCGCCAGTTCCTGAGGCAGCCAGTCGGGCAGGCTTTTTGGCCCGAGCATCGTCAGGGTTTGCATGCACAACTGGCGCAGGCGCTGTTGGGTCAGGCCTTCGGTGAGCGGGTAGATCGGTGTGAGGGTGGTGTCCACCGGTGGCGGTTCGTCGCCGGTAATGGCGCGGTATTCCGGGTGGTAGATTTCCAGCCCCGAGGCGCCGGGCCGGGCTTCGCCGTAGCAACGCACGCGGGTGCCACGCTTGAGGCCTTCCTTCTGGGCGTTGCTGAAGTGGTAGAAGCGCAGGCTCAGGCCGCCGGTGCCGTCTTGCAGGCGCACGACCAAACTGCGGCGCTTGCCCATCACCACGTCGGCGCCGCTGACGGTGCCTTCAACCACCGCGTCTTGCCCCGGGCGCAACTGGCCGATGGGCACCACGCGGGTACGGTCCTGGTAACGCAGGGGCAGGTGGAACAACACGTCCTGGAGATTTTCCAGGCCGACCTTGGCCAATTTCTCGGCCATGGCCTCCCCGACACCCTTGAGTGCCGTCACCGACACCTGCGACAGCTCAGTCATACCGTTACTTAGCTCGCAGCAGGCGGCTTGGCCACCGAACACAGGCGGATCGAGTCGGCGAGGATTTCAATCGCTTTCGGGCGCGGGAAGCTGGCGCGCCAGGCAATTGCCACGGTGCGGAATGGCACCGGCGGCGTCAGTGGGCGCACGGCAATCACGCCGGGGGCGTAGTGATGGCTGTCCACCGCCGACAGCGGCAGGATCGAAATGCCCAGGCCGGACGCGACCATATGGCGAATGGTTTCCAGGGAACTGGACTCCACGGTGGTGTGCTTGGCGCCGTCGTTGCCTTTGGTCAGGGTCGGGCAGGCTTCCAGCACCTGGTCGCGGAAGCAATGGCCTTCGCCCAACAACAGCAGGCTCTTGTCGTTGAGCAGGGCGGCGTCGATGGTTTCCTTTTGCGTCCACGGGTGGGACGCCGGCATCAGCACGTAGAACGGCTCATCGTAGAGCGGCAGGGTCAGCACGTCTGCCTCGTTGAACGGCAGGGCGATGATGATCGCGTCCAGCTCGCCGTTGCGCAGTTTGTCGCGCAGCACGTGGGTGAAGTTTTCTTCGATATACAGCGGCATCTGCGGCGCGACGCGGTGCAGTTGCGGAATCAAGTGCGGGAACAGGTACGGGCCGACGGTATAGATGGCGCCGACTTTCAGCGGGGCGGTCAGCTGGTTTTTACCGGCCTGGGCCAGCTCGCGAATGCTTTGGGCCTGTTCCAGAACCTTCTGGGCCTGGGCAACGATGCCTTCGCCGACGGGCGTTAGGCGCACGGCGCTTTTGCTGCGCTCGAAAATCAGCACACCGAGTTCGTCTTCAAGCTTCTTCACACCCACCGACAGCGTCGGCTGGCTGACGTGGCAACGCTCGGCCGCGTGGCCGAAGTGCTGCTCTTGGGCGAGGGTAACGATGTAGCGTAATTCTGTAAGAGTCATAGCGGGCGTCCATGAGGTTGCGGGCCAAGCATACCGGCTGCAATCGATAGACGCACGTTATCAGACAGCATGGGGTTTACGACACCTGGTAATCAGGTATCGCATTCATGCTTTCAGCTTTGCGGGTATTTGAAGGTGAAGGTTTTGGTGAAGGGCCCCCACCATTCCGGTACGCCGGTTTCCTTGTCCACATGGTGGAAGAAGCCTTTGATTTGCGGGCTTTCATAGCGCAGCACCACGGTGTAGGTGCCGGGGCCGTCCATTTTCACGTTGTTGGCGTAGTGAGCGCCGTCTTTGGCCACCATCGGCAGCAGCGTGCCGATTTCCTTGTAGTCGGGCGAGCCTTGCTTGACCAGTGAGTAGGTGATGGTCAGGTAGGGCACCCACTCACCGTTGGATAGGCCGTACTTGTTGTCGGCGGTGGCGTGCACGTCCGTTTCAAGGTGCACCGAGTCCTTGCTCATCACCATGCCCGGTGGCATCGGGGCCATTTCGATGCCCACCAGATACGAGGAGGCGATTTCCATGTCGTTGACTTGGACGGGCCCGCCAATCGGGTATTCGCGGGCTTGGACCAGGGCGGAAGCGGCCAGGGCACTTGCAAGTACCAGTGCGGTGGCCAAGGGGTTGCGCAGGTGTTTCATGGTGGGGCTCCTCGGGGACGTTAACGTGATTGCGTCGGGCGTGAATGCATCAAGCGGTTACCGAGCACCAGGAGCGCGAGGGTGACGGACCAGGCGACCAACTGGACCCCCAGCGGCCGGTCGGTGTAGCCCACCAGCGCGGTCAGTGCCCGGCCGGTAAGGCTGGCGTCGGAGACCAGCCAGGAGGTGTCCCAGAGCTGGTAGCCCCAGGCGGGAATCAGGTCGATACCGGCAAGGATCGCAGCGGCCCGGCCGGCCATGCCGGCGGCGAGCAAGGCGATCATCCAGCCGGTAATCGAGAACAGACGCTTGAGGCTGATGGCGACCAGGCCGCGGTACATCAGCCAGGACAACGCGGCCCCGGCGGCGATGCCGAGCACGCCGCCTGCCAGCATCGAGAGCGGGTCTGCCTGGCTCGACGCGGCGATGCCGTAAAGGAACAGCACGATTTCCGAGCCTTCGCGCAGCACGGCCACGGTGATGACCACGGCCAGGGCCCAGAGTGATTTTTCGCCAGTGAGTACCGCATTGCCGGCGCTGCGCAGTTGGGTTGCCAGCTCGCGACCGTGGCTGGCCATCCACAGGTTGTGCCAGCCCAGCATCACCACGGCGACCACCAGGATGGCCGCGTTAAAAATTTCCTGGCCGAAGCCTTGCAGTGCCTGGGTGATTGCGCCGGTAAACAGCGCCAAGATGCCGGCACCGAGTACGCCGGCTGCAATCCCTCCGCCGATAAACAGGCCACGCCGTGCCAGGCCCTGGGTGGCGGCCATCACGATGCCCACCACAATCCCGGCTTCCAGCACTTCTCGAAATACGATCAACAGACAGGCCAGCATGGCTTACTCCTTGGCCGCGACAGCAGTGACCGTGCCTTTGGCCTGGTCCGGGTGGTAGTCATCGAAGAAGGTGTAGGTGCCGGGATGCAACGGGCCGGCAAACACCGTGACGGTGTTGCCGGGGACGATGATTTTTTCGAATTTCATGTCGTAGCTTTCGAACTCATCGACGCTTTCGTCGTGGCTGGTGAGTTGAATGCGGAAACGCTCACCGGCCGGCACCTCGAACGTCGAGGGGCTGAAGGTGTGGTTTTGAATGACCAGGGTGACCAGCTGATCCGCCTGCACTGCGACGGGAAAAACCAGTAGGAGGAGAGCCAGCCGGGCAAGGTTGGGCATGCCGAATGTCCGCTAATAAGAACTATTCGCGAATGATTGGCTTTGTATTTAAGTGTTACAAGTGAAGATCGTGTTAGGTGCCAGCTTGTTCAAGCCTGGTTCAGGTTGCGGGATGTGCGGGGGAGTGAGCAGCAACCGTAGGCACCCGAGGGTGCCTACGGTGAGGATTACCGGCGACGTTTTTCGATGTTGTAAACGAACGGCGCAACGATCTCGATGCTGCCGCCTTTCAACATGTCGGCCGGCGGCTTGGGCAGCGGCTGGGCGCGACGGATCATGTCCAATGTGGCGCGGTCCAGATCGGCGTTGCCAGAGCGGCCCACCAGTTCATAGGACAGCACGTTGCCATCGGCATCCACCACGAAACGCAAGCGGTTCAGGCCTTCCTTGCCACGGGCCTGGGCGCCCGGCGGGTACTTCTTGTACTTCTGCAGGTGGCCCAGCAGGGTACTTTCCCAGGTGGCCTTGGCCGCGATCTGCTGCGGTGAAGGGCCCGGTTGTGGCTGAGCGGACTTCTCCGTAGGCGCGTTGTTCTGCGGAGTTTCGCTCGGCGGCTCTTCGGAAGGTTTTTCCTTGGGCGGATCGGGCTTCTTCTCCACAGGCTTGGGCGGCTGTGGTTTTGGCTTGGGCTTGACCGGCTTTGGCACCTGGATCGTCGGCTTCGGTGCCTCGGCCAGCTTCGGCAATGGCAGCTCTTCCACCGGAGCAGGCGGTTGTGGCGGCGTGATCACCTTCGGCGGGGCCGGAGGTGGTGGCGCCGGCATCGGTGCCAGGTCGATGACCATGGCAGCCGGAGGCAGCTGGACCATGTGTGGCGCCGACCACTGGAGCGCGATGATGATCGCGACGGCGTGGACGCCCAGCACGACGGCGAGGCTGGTGCCATAACGCGTCAGTTTGTGGCGCGTCGTGATCATTTCTTGGCTGCCGTCTCAAGTCCGACCAGGCCTACCTTGAGGTAGCCGGCTGCCCGCAGGGCATCCATCACGCTCATCAGGTCGCCGTAGTCCACGCCCTTGTCGGCCTGGAAGAAGATGGTCGTGTCTTTCTTGCCCTGGGTCTTGGCGTCGAGCACCGCGCCCAGGGTTTCGGATTTGACTTCTTCTTCGCCCAGGAACAGACGCTGGTCCGCCTTGACGCTGAGGAATATCGGTTTCTCCGGCCGCGGCGCAGGTTTCGCGCTGGAAGCGGGCAGGTCGACCTTGATGTCCACAGTGGCCAGTGGTGCGGCCACCATGAAGATGATCAGCAGCACCAGCATCACGTCAATAAACGGTGTGACGTTGATTTCGTGGTTCTCGACGAGCTCGTCGTCGCCTTGATTCAAATGCAGGCCCATGGCCGATTACCCCACTTTCACCATATGCGGTTGCGAGCTGCGCTCGGTAGGCAGGTGATCGAGGTCACGGCTGACCAGCAACAGGACTTCTGCCGAAGCGTCCGACACCTGGGCCTTGTAGCCGGCGATCGAACGGGCGAAGACGTTGTAGATGACTACCGCAGGAATCGCGGCAACCAGGCCCAGTGCCGTTGCCAGCAGGGCTTCGGCGATGCCGGGAGCCACGACGGCGAGGTTGGTGGTCTGGGTTTTGGCGATGCCGATGAAGCTGTTCATGATGCCCCACACGGTACCGAACAGGCCGACGAAGGGCGCGGTGGAACCGATGGTGGCCAGCACGCCGGTGCCGTTGCTCATGTTGCGACCGCAGGCGGCAACCAGGCGCTCAAGACGGAAGCTGACACGTTCCTTGATGCCTTCTTTTTCACGGCTGTTGGCCGACAGGCGCATTTCTTCGAGTGCGTCGTGAACCAGCAGGTGCGCCAGAGTGCCTTTTTTCGCCGCGCTTTCGCTGGCTTCTTTAAGGGTGGTGGCTTTTTTCAGGTGGACGATTTCAGTGCGCAGGCGACGTTTGGCGCCCAGCAGCTCGAAGCCTTTGGCGATCCAGATGGTCCAGGTGATGATCGAGGCGATGGCCAGGCCGATCATCACGATCTTCACGATGATGTCAGCGTTCTGGTACATGCCCCAAGGCGACAGGTCGTGGGCCATGCCCAGGCTGTTGTCTTCTTCCAGCACGACGCCGGAATCGTCAGCCGGTGCGCCTTCGGCGGCCAGGGCCGGGTCGGTAGCTGCCGGTGCGGCGGCTGGCGCAGCAGCGTTTTGCTCGTGGGCTGGCGCGGTCGCTGCAGGCGGGGCGGCCGGCGCGGTGTTGTCGGCGAAGGCGGCGGTCGGTGCCAGCAGAACGCTGAACAGCACTGCAGCAATCGCACGCCAGGCGCGGGATGGGCTGTGAGGCTTGGTTGGCGAAGCGGGGGATGTATTGCGTGTCATGCTGGCCGGACCTGAGATAAAAAAATGAGTGAGCGTCCTTCCAGACCGTAACGGGTCGAGGACAAATGGGCGGTTATTATTGCAAGTAATTCTTGTTAACAGAAGTAATACAGTTACTTTATTTGTCGTTTTGCTGGCCGCTGGTCATCTGCGGGGGCTAATCTTGACCTTTAAGAATGGAGTTTTGTGATGTCTGCGCCTTCTGTGGTGATTGCCGGTTGCGGCGATGTCGGTAGCCGTCTGGCCACCCAATTGCTGGCCCAGGGCTGGGAGGTTCATGGCCTGCGGCGGGATATCTCGCGCCTTCCCAAGGGCGTTATCGGGATTGCCGGCGACCTGTTCAATGAAGACTGTCCCGACACCTGGCCGGTGGGCGGGGTGGATTACCTGGTGTATTGCGCGGCGGCCACCGATCACGACGAGGCGGGCTATCGTGCTGCGTACGTGCAAGGGTTGCGGCATGTGCTGGAATGGTTGAACGACTACGGCCAGGAACCTAAACACTTGCTGTTTGTGTCCAGCAGCAGTGTGTATGGGCAGCAGAACGGTGAGTGGGTCGACGAAAGCTCCGAGACCAAGGCAGGCGGTTATTCCGGACAAGTGATGCTGGAAGCCGAGCAAGTGGCATTGAATAGTGGGATTCCCGCCAGTGTCGTGCGCCTTACCGGGATTTATGGTCCAGGTCGGGAGTGGTTGTTGAGCCAAGTGCGCCAGGGTTATCGCGTGGCGATTGATCCGCCTTTATATGGCAACCGGATTCACGCGGATGACGCAGCGGGTTTGCTGGCGTTTTTGCTGCAGCGCGTGGAGCAGGGCGGTGTGCTGGATAATTGCTACATCGGCGTCGACGATGCTCCGGCCCCGCTGGCCGAGGTGGTTGCCTGGTTGCGCGAATACCTGGGTGTGACCGAATGGGCCGAGAACGCCAGCGTCCGCCGTGCTGGCAGCAAACAATGCAGCAATGCCCGGGCCAAGGCGCTGGGCTGGGTGCCGCGTTATCCGAGTTATCGCGAAGGGTATGCGGCGATCCTGGAGGGTTGATCGCGGCGTGAAGAAAAAGGAGCCTAAGGGCTCCTTTTTTGCGTCACTGTTTTTCCAGCAACCACTGTCGTGGCCCGGGGGTAAACGAGGGCACCTCGTCGGCCTGGGCGGTGTTGATCGCCTGGAAGATCTCCAGTTGCTTGCCCTTGCGCGCAAAGATCCACGGGTTGCCCTGGCCGTTCAACTGCAACCAGATACTGTCGTAGCCGCCGCTCATGGAAGCGCAATCGCCCGCCAGGCACAGCGAGTACTGATCAGCACCCGGCAAGCCGGTCACCTGGCCATTGGCCTGGAACTGCACCGTCGCGCCTTCGCCATTACCGCTGCTGATTTTCCAGGTGCCGCCCATATAGGCGGCATACAGGGTGCGTTCGAAGTTGGCGCCCAGTGGCGCGCCTTCAGGGGCCGGGTCCTTGGCACGGGCGAACAGTTGCTCGGGCTCGTTATCATTGGCCCCTTGCAGCAATAGTTTGCCTTTACGCTTGAGTTCGGTGGCGGAGCCGCCGTAGAAATCGACGCTCCAGGCGCCGGATTTTTCACCCAGCAACTTGCCTTCAGCTACTTCAAAACCGTTGTAGTAGCGGGCCTGGGATGCTTTGGTGTTCACCTCCCATTCGAGGTTCGGACCGTAGCTCTGCAGGGCTTCACGCAAAGGGCCACCCTTGGCTGCCGCGTCGATGGCGGCCTGGTTGATCCAGGTGCCGCTCACATCCAGGTCGGCGGGATTGCTGGCGCAGCCGCCGAGCAGCAGGGCGAGCAACGAAGAGGCAACGAGCGCTTTGCGCATTACGAAATCCTTCCAAGAACCAATTCGGCGCAGCCTTCCCGTGGAAGCGCTGCGCCGGATGTTTTACTCGATGACCAGAATGGCGTCCATCTCAACCTGCGCGCCCTTTGGCAGGGCGGCAACGCCGATGGCGGCGCGGGCCGGGTACGGCTGTTCGAAGTACTTGCCCATGATCTCGTTAACCTTGGCGAAGTGGCTCAGGTCGGTGAGGAAGATGTTCAGTTTGACGATGTCCTTGAACGAACCGCCCGCAGCTTCGGCAACCGACTTCAGGTTTTCGAAGACCTGGATGGTTTGGGCTTCAAAGCCTTCAACCAGCTCCATGGTTTTTGGGTCCAGTGGAATCTGGCCGGACATGTAGACGGTATTGCCCGCCTTGATCGCCTGGGAATAAGTACCGATTGCTGCTGGTGCCTTGTCGCTGGTGATAACAGTCTTGGTCATGAATGACTCCTTGTAATGGATGGGCTAGGCGCGCATGCGGGTGATGCGGATGACCCCGGTCAGGGCGCGCAGTTTCTTGATCACGCGGGCCAGGTGCACGCGGTCGTGCACGCTGACCACCAGTTGGACCACGCTGATGCGGCCATCGCGTTCGTCCATGCTGATTTTCTCGATATTGCCGTCGGCCGCATTGACGCTGCTGGCCAGCAAGGCGATCAGGCCGCGCTGGTGTTCCAGCTCGACCCGCAGCTCGACGTTGAATTCGCCGGTGACATCCTTGGCCCACGAAAGCTGGATGCATTTCTCGGGGTTGTGGCGGATTTCACTGATATTGCGGCAGTTGTCCAGGTGCACCACCATGCCTTTGCCGGCGGACAAGTGGCCGACAATCGGGTCCCCCGGGATCGGCGTGCAGCACTTGGCGTAGCTGAGCACCAAGCCTTCGGTACCGCGAATCGCCAGCGGGCCTTCGGGGCTTGGCAGCTGTTCGCCTTCGCCCAGCAGGCGGCGGGCGACTACATAGGCCATGCGATTGCCCAGGCCGATGTCTTCCAGCAAGTCTTCGATCAGTTCCTGACGGTACTCGTGGAGCATCGCCTGCACGCGCTCGGCCGGGATCTTGTCCAGGGAGCTGTCGAAGCCGTTGAGTACCTTGTTCAGCAGGCGTTCGCCCAGGCTGATGGACTCGGAACGGCGTTGCAGTTTCAGGGCGTGACGGATATGGGTGCGGGCCTTGCCGGTGACCACAAAGTTGAGCCAGGCCGGGTTCGGGCGTGCGCCCGGTGCGCTGACGATCTCCACCGTGGAGCCGCTTTGCAGCGGTTCCGACAGCGGGGCCAGTCGACGATTGATCCGACAGGCTATGCAGCTGTTACCCACGTCGGTGTGCACCGCGTAGGCAAAGTCGACCGCCGTGGAGCCTTTTGGCAGCTCCATGATCCGGCCTTTTGGCGTGAACACGTAGACCTCGTCCGGGAACAGGTCGATCTTCACGCTTTCGATAAATTCCAGGGAGTTGCCGGCACGTTGCTGCATTTCCAGCACGCCCTTGACCCACTGGCGGGCGCGGGCATGGGTGCCTTTTGGCTGCTCGTCGCCGGTGGATTTGTACAGCCAATGGGCGGCGATGCCGTTGTTGGCCATCTCTTCCATTTCGCGGGTGCGGATCTGGATCTCGATCGGCACCCCGTGCATACCGAACAGCGTGGTGTGCAGCGACTGATAGCCGTTGGCCTTGGGAATCGCGATGTAGTCCTTGAAACGACCCGGCAGGGGTTTGTACAAATTATGTACAGCGCCCAGCACGCGGTAGCACGTATCGACCTTGTCGACGATGATCCGGAACGCGTACACGTCCATGATCTCGTTGAAGGCCCGACGCTTGCCGCGCATCTTCTTGTAGATGCCGTAGATGTGTTTCTGCCGGCCGCTGACCTCGCCCTCGATCTCATCGATCGCCAGGCAATGGCTCAGAGACTCTTCGATCTTGTTGACGATTTCCTTGCGATTGCCCCGGGCGCGTTTGACCGCCTGATAAATGCGCGCGGAACGCATCGGGTGCATGGCCTTGAAGCCGAGGTCTTCGAATTCGATACGAATGGCGTGCATGCCCAGCCGGTTGGCGATGGGCGCGTAGATTTCCAGGGTTTCCTTGGCGATGCGCCGGCGTTTTTCGCCGGACAGCACTTCCAGCGTGCGCATGTTGTGCAGCCGGTCGGCCAGCTTGACCAGGATCACCCGGATATCCCGGGCCATGGCCATGGCCATCTTCTGGAAGTTTTCTGCCTGAGCTTCGGCCTTGGTTTCGAAATTCATCTGGGTCAGTTTGCTGACCCCATCGACCAGTTCGGCCACGGTTTCGCCAAATTGCGCGCTGAGCGCTTCCTTGGCAATGCCGGTGTCTTCGATCACGTCATGCAGCATTGCGGCCATCAAACTCTGATGGTCCATGTGCATGTCGGCAAGAATGTTTGCCACGGCAAGAGGATGCGTGACATACGCCTCGCCACTGCGGCGGCGTTGGCCGTCGTGGGCTTGTTCGGCGTAGAAATACGCTCGGCGGACCAGGTTGACCTGGTCTGGGCCGAGGTAGGTCGATAAGCGATCGGCGAGGGCGTCTATGCTCGGCAAAGTATTAACTCCTGCCGTTGGCTGTGACCCCGCGCCGTGCTACGTCGACCAGGCATAGGCTTAGACGGCCTCGTTGGACTCGTCCTCGAACGCTGCAAACAGCGGTTCGTCTTCAACGATTTCGGCGTTGGCGATGAACTCGTAGCTCATCAGGCCTTCAGCGATTTCACGCAGGGCTACAACGGTAGGCTTGTCGTTTTCCCACTGGACCAGAGGCTCTTTGCCGCCAGTGGCCAGTTGACGGGCACGCTTGGTAGAGAGCATGACCAGCTCAAAGCGGTTATCCACGTGTTCTAGGCAGTCTTCAACGGTTACGCGGGCCATGGTATTCCTCGGAGCGAATGCAATATGCGCGCTGCCCGGTTGGGCGAGCGGACTGAACAGTTTAAAAAATCACCAGCGTTTAGGGAAGCGCTGATTTTTCGCAGGCCATCGCAAACGCGCTACAAGTGCCAATGTAAAGCCCTTGCAGCGGTTTTGGGAAGAGCCAATCAGCCGAGCAGTTCGGCCAATAATTTGCCGAAACGCTGCTGCTGACGCTTTTGCTGGAGCTGATTGGCGCGGAAAATCGCCTTCAGATCGTCCAGCGCGTGGGCGAAATCGTCGTTGATGATCAGGTAGTCGTAGTCGACGTAGTGGCTCATTTCACTGACGGCTTCGCGCATGCGACCTTCGATGATCTCGTCGCTGTCCTGGCCGCGGTTGGTCAGGCGCTGGTGCAACGCTTCCAGCGACGGCGGCAGGATGAAGATCGAGCGGGCTTTGGGCATCAGTTGACGCACTTGCTCGGCGCCCTGCCAGTCGATTTCCAGGATCAGGTCGTGGCCTTCGTCCAGGGTCTGCTGCAGGTGGCTTTGGGAGGTGCCGTAAAGGTTGCCGAAGACTTCGGCGCGCTCCAGGAAATCACCGTGCTCGATCATCTTGACGAACTCGGTGCGCTCGACGAAGTGGTAGTGCACGCCGTTCACTTCACCCGGGCGCATGGCGCGGGTGGTGTGGGACACCGAGATACGGATCTGCTCGTCAGCGTCGGTCAGGGCTTTGACCAGGCTGCTTTTGCCCGCACCCGATGGGGCGGAAATGATGTAAAGGGTGCCGGTGCTGTGGGTCATGTCAGGGTGCCTTACTCGATATTCTGTACTTGTTCGCGCATTTGCTCGATCAGCACTTTGAGGTTGACCGCAGCCTGTGTGCTGCGCGGATCAAAGGCTTTGGAGCCCAGTGTATTGGCTTCGCGGTTGAGTTCCTGCATCAGGAAGTCCAGGCGCCGACCGGCGGCACCGGCAGACTTGAGCACGCGGCGCACTTCCAGGATGTGGGTGCTCAGGCGGTCGAGTTCTTCGGCGACGTCGCTCTTTTGCGCCAGCAGTACCATCTCCTGCTCCAGGCGCACCGGGTCCAGTTCGGCCTGCATGTCGGCGAAGCGGTCGAGGACCTTCTGGCGCTGGGTGGCAAGCATCTGCGGCACCAGTTCACGCAGGGTGACCACGTCTTCTTCGATGGAGGTCAGGCGGTCGCTGATCAGGCGGGCCAACTCGGCGCCTTCGCGCTCGCGGCCGGCCTTGAGTTCTTTCAAGCCTTGGTTGAACAGGGCCATGGCCTCGGCGTTCAGCGCCTGCGGGTCAGTGGCGTCGGCCACCAGCACGCCGGGCCAGGCCAGGACTTCCAGCGGGTTGATGGCGGCAGGTTGCTTGATCAGGCTGGCGATGGTTTCGGCGGCGGCGACCAATTGGGCGGCGCGCTCGCGATCCACCTGCAATGGCTTGCCGGTGGTTTCCTCGGTAAAGCGCAGGGTGCATTCCAGCTTCCCGCGGGAGATGCCCTGGCGCAGCGCTTCACGGACGGCGCCTTCGAGGTCGCGAAACGATTCCGGCAGGCGCAGGTGCGGCTCCAGGTAGCGGCTGTTGACCGAGCGCAACTCCCAGCTCAGGGTGCCTTGGACGCCGGCTTTTTCGACGCGGGCGAAGGCGGTCATGCTGTGCACCATGGAGGTACCTCGCGATGCAGTCCCGCAAACAGGCGGGCTGATGGGTAGATTGAAGCCGACAGGCTGCGAAGGCGCAGGATTGTAGCTCAACGGGACGGGTGGCCCCAAACAGTGGCTTCGGTGACCCGGTTTGTAACAGGATTTTTTAGAAGTGCCGATCAGGGCTGGCGGCTCTATAATGCTCGGCAGTTTTTCGTCCTCCGTACAGGTATCCCCTATGAAACGTCCAAGTGGTCGCGCTGCCGATCAGCTCCGCTCGATCCGCATCACCCGCAACTACACCAAACACGCCGAGGGATCTGTACTGGTCGAGTTTGGCGATACCAAGGTTATCTGCACCGTCAGCGTCGAAAACGGCGTGCCGCGTTTCCTCAAGGGTCAGGGCCAGGGTTGGTTGACTGCCGAATACGGCATGCTGCCGCGCGCCACCGGCGAGCGTAACCAGCGTGAAGCCAGCCGTGGCAAGCAAGGCGGGCGCACCCTGGAAATCCAGCGCCTGATCGGTCGTTCCCTGCGTGCTGCGCTGGACATGTCCAAGCTGGGCGACGTGACCCTGTACGTCGACTGCGACGTGATCCAGGCTGACGGTGGCACTCGCACGGCGTCCATCACCGGCGCTATGGTTGCCCTGGTCGATGCGCTCAAAGTCATCAAGAAGCGTGGCGGCCTGAAAGGCGGCGATCCGCTCAAGCAGATGATCGCGGCTGTATCGGTAGGCATGTATCAGGGCGAGCCAGTGCTGGATCTGGACTATCTTGAAGATTCGGCTGCCGAGACCGACCTGAACGTGGTGATGACCAGCACCGGTGGTTTCATCGAAGTGCAGGGCACCGCCGAAGGCGCGCCATTCCAGCCGGCGGACCTGAATGCCATGCTGGCATTGGCCCAGAAAGGCATGACCGAGATCTTCGAATTGCAGAACGCCGCACTGGCCGACTGATTCAAACCCAAGGAGCTACGCCATGAGTGACAGTCAACTTCCGCTGCCGACACCGTCCAAGGAAGTTCGCCAGTGGGCGATGCTCTGTCACTTCGCGGCGTTTTTCGGCTTGATGTTCCCGTTCGGCAGCCTGCTGGGGCCTTTGATTCTCTGGCAGGTGAAGAAGGACACGGACCCGTTCATTGATGATCAGGGCAAGGAGGCGCTGAATTTCCAGATCACCGTGGGCATTGCCTGGGCGGTCTGCTTCCTGCTGGGCTTTATCGTGATCGGCTTCGTGTTGATGACCGTCCTGGTCATCGGCGCGGTGGTGATGACGATCATTGCGGGCATCAAGGCCAACAAGGGCGTGGCTTATCGTTATCCGTGGACGTTGCGGTTGATCAAATAACCACCGCCCACAAAAAAACCGACAGCGATGTCGGTTTTTTTGTGCCTGGAAAAAGACCTTAGATGGTCAAGGTCCAGTCGTAGTCCACGATCAGCGGCGCGTGCTGCGAGAAGCGCGGCTGGCGTGGCAGGCGTGCGCTGCGCACAAAGCGGCGCAAGCCAGGCGTCAGCAGCTGGTAGTCAAAACGCCAGCCGAGGTTGAGCATCTCGGCCTGTTCGTTATCCGGCCACCAGCTGTACTGGTCGCCTTCGCGGCTGACTTCACGCAGGGCATCGACATAGCCCATGTTGCCGACAATCTCGTCCATCCAGGCCCGTTCCGGCGCGAGAAAGCCCGGTGATTGCTGGCTGTCGCGCCAGTTCTTGATATCCAGCTTCTGTTGCGCCACGTACAGCGAGCCACAGTAAATGTACTCGCGACGTTTGCGCCGCTGTTTATCCAGATAACGGGCGAAGTCGTCCATTAGCTTGAACTTCTGGTTCAAGTCTTCATCGCCATTCTGCCCTGATGGAAGCAGCAAGGTCGCGATGCTGACCTTGTCGAAATCGGCTTGCAGGTAGCGCCCGTAGCGGTCGGCTGTCTCGAAGCCGAGGCCGCTGATGACCGCCTTGGGTTGCAACCGCGAATACAAAGCCACGCCGCCTTGGGCGGGAACTTCGGCATCACAGGCATAAAGGAAGTAGCCATCCAGTTGGAAGGCTGGGTCGTCCAGTTCAAAGGCGGAGGCGCGGGTGTCCTGCAGGCAGATGACGTCGGCATTCTGGGCTTGCAGCCAACTGAGCAAACCACGCTCGACTGCAGCCTGAATACCATTGACGTTCACACTGATGATCCGCATAAATGGCCCCAAAAATCGCGTGCGTGTATGATACACGCCGTCTACCTAATTAGCTAAATCCGTGGTATCTGAGGCTTTTTTCATGCAGGCGTATCAACGCGATTTCATTCGTTTTGCCATCGATCGCGGCGTATTGCGCTTCGGTGAGTTCACCCTGAAGTCCGGGCGCACCAGCCCTTACTTCTTCAATGCCGGCCTTTTCAACTCGGGTTCTGCCCTGGCGCAGTTGGGTCGTTTCTATGCGGCCGCCATCGTTGAAAGCGGTATTTCCTTCGACGTGCTGTTCGGCCCGGCCTACAAGGGCATTCCCCTGGCCGCCGCGACTGCCGTGGCGTTGGCCGAACATCACGGGCTGGATTTGCCTTGGTGCTTCAACCGCAAGGAAGCCAAGGCCCATGGCGAAGGCGGTAGCCTGGTGGGCGCGCCGCTCAAGGGCAACGTGCTGATCATCGACGACGTGATCACTGCCGGTACGGCGATTCGCGAAGTGATGCAGATCATCGCTTCCCAGGACGGCGCCAAGGCAGCCGGCGTGCTGATCGCGCTGAACCGCCAGGAGCGTGGCAACGGTGAATTGTCGGCGATCCAGGAAGTGGAACGTGATTTCGGGATTCCGGTGGTGAGCATCGTGTCGCTGAACCAGGTGTTGCAGTTCCTGGAAGATGACCCGCAGCTCAAGCAGCACTTGCCAGCGGTCAAGGCCTACCGCGAGCAGTTCGGCGTTCAATAATCGCCGACCAATAAAAAGGCCCCGTTCAATCGAATTGAACGGGGCCTTTTTGTTTGCCAGTGCTTAAGGGCGCTTGCGATTGCTGATCAGCGTACCCACACCGGTGTCGGTGAAGATTTCCAGCAGGATCGCATTCGGAACCCGGCCATCCAGGATCAACGAGCTGCCAACGCCGCCTTGCACCGCTTCCAGCGCGCAGCGGATCTTCGGCAGCATGCCGCCGTAGATGGTGCCGTCGGCGATCAGGTCGTCCACTTGCTGGGTGGTCAGGCCGGTCAAGACCTTGCCTTCCTTGTCCATCAAGCCGGCGATGTTGGTGAGCAGCATCAGCTTCTCGGCCTTCAGCGCCTCAGCCACCTTGCCGGCCACCAGGTCAGCGTTGATGTTGTAGGACTCACCGTTGGCACCCACGCCGATTGGCGCGATCACCGGGATGAAATCGCCTTTCACCAGCAGGTTCAGCAGGTCGGTGTTGATGCCGATCACTTCGCCCACCTGTCCGATGTCGATGATTTCCGGCTGGGTCATCTCCGGGGTCTTGCGGGTCACGGTGAGCTTCTTCGCCCGGATCAGCTCGGCGTCCTTGCCGGTCAGGCCGATGGCGCTGCCGCCATGGCGGTTGATCAGGTTGACGATGTCTTTGTTCACCTGGCCACCCAGGACCATCTCCACCACGTCCATGGTCTGGGCGTCGGTGACACGCATGCCGTCGATGAAGTGACTCTCGATGGACAGGCGCTTGAGCAGGTCACCGATTTGCGGGCCGCCACCGTGTACCACCACCGGGTTGATCCCGACGGCTTTCATCAACACGATGTCGCGGGCAAAGCCGGTTTTCAGCTCGTCGCTTTCCATGGCATTGCCGCCGTACTTGATCACCAGCGTCTTGCCGACGTAGCGTCGAATGTAAGGCAACGCTTCGGAAAGGACCTTGGCGGTATTGGCGGCGGCTTCGCGTTCGAGGGTCATTCAGGGCTCCGGTACAAAAATCAGAACGGTAATTGGAGATCAGGGGCAACACGTTTCAACTGGGCGTGGAACACGTCCTTGATGCGCTGCAACTCAGCCTCGGAATCCGCCTCGAAACGCAGCACCAGCACCGGTGTGGTGTTGGATGCGCGAACCAGGCCCCAGCCTTTGGCGTAATCGACCCGCACGCCGTCAATGGTGGTCAGGTTGGCGCCTTCGCCCCATTGCGCATCGTGCAGTGCGTCAATGATGCTGAATTTGCTCTCTTCGGTCACATGGATATTGATCTCTGGCGTAGAAATATCATCCGGGAAGGTTGCAAACAGGTCTTCGGCGGTGGATTTTTCCTTGCTGAGGATCTCCAGCAGACGAGCAGCGCTGTAAATACCGTCGTCAAAACCGAACCAGCGTTCCTTGAAGAATACGTGACCGCTCATTTCGCCGGCCAACAGGGCGCCGGTTTCTTTCATTTTCTTTTTGATCAACGAGTGACCGGTCTTCCACATTAGCGGACGACCGCCGTATTCCTTGATCAGCGGCGTCAGGCGACGGGTGCATTTGACGTCGAAGATGATCTCGGCGCCCGGATTGCGCGCCACGACGTCACGGGCAAACAGCATCAACAGGCGGTCCGGGAACACGATATTGCCGGTGTTGGTCACCACGCCGACGCGGTCGCCGTCGCCGTCGAAAGCCAGGCCCAGGTCGGCGCCGGTTTCCTTGACCTTGGCAATCAGGTCCACCAGGTTCTCAGGCTTGCCCGGGTCCGGGTGGTGGTTAGGGAAGTTGCCGTCGACCTCGCAGAACAGCGGGATCACTTCGCAGTTCAGGGCTTCGATCAGTTGCGGGGCGATCACGCCGGCCGCGCCGTTGCCGCAGTCCACCACCACTTTCAGGCGGCGGGCGAGTTTGACGTCGCGGGTGATTTCGTCCGAGTAGCGCTCAAGGATTTGCACCTTGGTGATGCTGCCGGTGCCGCTGGTCAGGTCGTTGGTCTTCAGGCGGGTGTGCAGGGCCTGGATCTGTTCGTTGGCCAGGGTGTCGCCGGCGATGACGATCTTGAAGCCGTTGTAGTCCGACGGGTTGTGGCTGCCGGTGAGCATCACGCCCGACTTGCCGGCCAGTACGTTGGCCGCGTAGTACAGCGCAGGCGTCGGCACCAGGCCCACGTCGCTGACATGGCAGCCGCTGTCGGCCAGGCCCTGGATCAGTTGCTCCACCAGCTCGGGGCCGGACAGGCGGCCATCACGGCCAACGGAGACGTTGGGCTCGCCCTGGGCCAGGCTCTGGGAGCCAATGGCACGGCCGATCCAGTAGGCGGTTTCGGCGGTCAGGGTCTTGGGGACCACGCCACGGATGTCATAGGCGCGGAAAATGCTGTCGGGAAACGTCGGGGCGACTCGGGCTGCGTTGCTCATTGCGGGGGGGAACTCCATCTGAAAGGGGCGGGGCTGGCCTCAGGGGTACTGACCGGCAGGCTCAAACTGAAGGGTAAGACGGCGTTTTTGGCATAGAGTTCGTGGTGCAAAAGTGCCATCGGCGCCGAAGCACCGCCCTTTCGCCCGCTTAATGCCCTGATTTCACTGGGGAAATCTTGCTGATAAGTTCCGCGCATTCTTCATCCTGAAAGGCCATGCGTTGGCGTCAGGCCGGGTGAGGCACCCGGCTTGTCCGGCTAAGTCATTTCAGCTTAGTCAGTGGCTGCCGGAATGTCCGAAGCCACCTGCACCGCGCTGGGTTTCGTCGAACTCTTCGACCAGCTCGAAGTGCGCCTGCACTACCGGCACAAGCACGAGCTGGGCAATGCGCTCGCCGACGGCAATGTTGAACGCGGTCTGGCCACGGTTCCAGCAGGACACCATCAACTCGCCCTGGTAGTCCGAGTCGATCAGGCCCACCAGGTTGCCGAGGACGATCCCGTGTTTGTGGCCCAGGCCGGAGCGCGGCAGGATCAGCGCCGCCAGGCCAGGGTCGCCCACGTAGATCGACAGGCCGGTCGGAATCAGAATGGTCTGGCCCGGCTCAAGCACGGTGTCCTGCTTGAGCATGGCGCGCAGGTCGAGGCCGGCGGAGCCTGGAGTGGCGTAGGCCGGCAGCGGGAATTCGTTGCCGATGCGTGGGTCGAGGATCTTGGCTTGCAAAGCGTGCATGGAAATTAAACCTGGTTCAGCCGTAGGGCGATAAAAGAGATCAGTTGGCGGGCAATCTTGCCCTTGCTGGTCTGGGCGAAAACAGTAGCGTGCAACTCGCGGTCGATCACGCTGATGGCATTTTCCTCGCTGTTGAAGCCGATGCTCGGGTTGGCGACATCGTTGGCGACAATCAGGTCGAGATTCTTGTCTTTCAATTTGCGTGCGGCATAGTCCAGCAAATGCTCGGTTTCGGCAGCGAAGCCGACGCTGAACGGGCGGTCTTCACGGGTGGCGATGGTCGCCAGAATGTCCGGGTTACGGACCATTTGCAGGAGCAGGCCGTCGCCGCTTGTAGGGTCTTTCTTGAGTTTCTGCGGTGCAACCACTTCCGGGCGGTAGTCCGCTACCGCAGCCGAGGCGATAAACAGGTCGCAGGGAATCGCCGCTTCACAGGCCGCCAGCATGTCGCGGGCGCTGACTACGTCGATTCGGGTGACACGATCCGGAGTCGGCAGATGCACCGGGCCGGTGATCAAGGTTACCCGGGCGCCTGCCTCGACCGCCGCTTCAGCCAGGGCAAAGCCCATTTTTCCTGAGCTATGGTTGGTGATGTAGCGCACCGGGTCGATGTTTTCCTGGGTCGGGCCGGCGGTAATCAGCACGTGCTTGCCGGTCAGGGCCAGGTGCTGGAAGCAGTCGGCGGCGCATTGGGCGAGGTCGGTGGCTTCGAGCATGCGGCCCAGGCCCACGTCGCCGCAGGCCTGGCTGCCGGAGGCCGGCCCGAAGACCTTGAGGCCACGGCTTTGCAGGAGTTGGGTGTTGGCCTGGGTGGCCGGGTCGCGCCACATGGCCTGGTTCATGGCCGGGGCGATGGCGACGGTGGCGTCGGTGGCCAGCACCAGGGTGGTCAGCAGGTCGTCGGCAATGCCTTGGGCCAGACGGGCGATCAAGTCGGCGGTGGCCGGAGCGATCAGCACCAGGTCGGCCCATTTGGCCAGCTCGATGTGGCCCATGGCAGCTTCGGCTGCGGGGTCCAGCAGGTCGAGATGAACCGGGTGACCGGACAGGGCCTGCATGGTCAGCGGGGTAATGAATTCACTGCCGCCCCGGGTCATGACCACGCGCACTTCGGCGCCCTGGTCGAGGAGCCTGCGAACCAGCTCTGCGCTCTTGTAGGCGGCAATGCCGCCGCCGACGCCGAGAACGATGCGTTTCCGATACAGACGCTGCATTGGCTTGCCTTTCCAGTTCAGTGATGGCGTTGCGATGCCCCCTCCCCAGGTGAAATCGCACGCAAAAAGATGGCCTAAGATACCACAGCGTCCGCCATGCAACAGCGGCGCACATGCACACGGAGGTGCCATGAGTATTCGCGATTGGCCTGCGGCAGAGCGTCCGCGGGAGAAGTTGTTGGAGCTGGGCGCAGAGAATCTTTCCGACGCTGAATTGCTGGCGATTTTCCTGCGCACCGGGGTATCCGGTAAAAGTGCCGTGGACCTGGCGCGGCATCTGCTGGCGCAATTTGGCAGCTTGCGCGGGCTGATGGAGGCCAGGCAGACGGTGTTCAGCCAGCATCTGGGCCTGGGGCCGGCGAAGTTCGCCCAGCTTCAAGCCGTACTGGAAATGGCCCGCCGTCATTTGGCCGAGCGCCTACGCAGCGACTCGGTGCTGGAAAGTCCGGAGGCCGTGCGCGACTACCTCAAGGCGCTACTGCGCCATGAGCCTCACGAGATATTCGGCTGCCTGTTTCTCGACTCCAAACACCGGGTGCTGGGCTTCGAGAAGCTGTTTCAAGGCACCATCGACAACGCCATCGTCTACCCCCGGCAAGTGGTGAAGCGCGCGTTGGACTACAACGCTGCTGCGCTGATCCTGTGCCATAACCATCCTTCCGGCAGCGCCGAGCCCAGCATTGCTGATCGAAAACTGACCAGAGTGCTGCAAAAGGCGTTGGAGATGGTGGACGTGCGTGTGCTGGACCACATCATTGTGGGGGAGGGTGATCCGCTGTCGATGGCGGAATATGGGTGGATGTAGGGGCTGGCACGCCAGCCCCTGACAGGGTTCAGGGTTTGACGCTGACCTTGGAGTAATCCTGGCGCCCGAACGGGCTCACCTGATACCCCTCGACATTTTTGCGCGTCAGCGCAAACGCCGTCGGGTGCGCCAGTGGCAGCCACAACGCCTGTTGCTGGATCTGCGCCTGGGCCTGCTGGTACAGCTTGCTGCGCACGCCCTGTTCGCTGGTGGTCTTGCCGGCGCTGATCAGCTTGTCCAGCGCCGGGTCGCAGTAGCGGGCGAAGTTGGTGCCGGACTTTACGGCCGCGCAGGAGAACTGCGGCGTCAGGAAGTTATCCGGGTCACCGTTATCGCCGGCCCAGCCCATGAACAGCAGGTCGTGCTCGCCGGCCTTGGCGCGGCGGATCAGTTCGCCCCATTCGATCACGCGGATTTCAGCCTGGATGCCGACCTTGGCCAGATCCGCTTGCAGCAGTTGTGCGCCGAGGCTTGGGTTGGGGTTCAGCAGGCTGCCCGAAGGGCGGGTCCAGATGGTGGTCTTGAAGCCATCCTTGAGCCCGGCGCGATCCAGTAGCTGCTTGGCCTTGGCGATGTCCTGCGGATAGCCTGGCAAGTCCTTGGCGTAGCTCCAGGTATTGGGCGGGTACGGGCCGTTGGCGGCTTCAGCGGTGCCTTCGAATACCGCCTTGAGGTAGCTGGCCTTGTCGAAGGCCAGGTTGATTGCCTGGCGAACTTCCGGTTTGTCCAGCGGCGGATGCTGGCTGTTGATGGCGACAAACGCGGTCATGAAGGCCGCTGTTTTTTCGATCTTCAGGTTGGCGTCTTTCTGTGCGGCATCGA
Organism: Pseudomonas sp. Xaverov 83; assembly: GCF_019352905.1. NCBI lineage: Bacteria > Pseudomonadati > Pseudomonadota > Gammaproteobacteria > Pseudomonadales > Pseudomonadaceae > Pseudomonas > Pseudomonas sp. Xaverov 83. The sequence continues at coordinate 365,625 of NZ_JAAAFU010000075.1, forward strand.
TATCCAGGGGCTTGGGCGACAAGGCGATCTGGCACTCATCGCGACGCAACCTTTGCAGGCGCACGTTGGCGTCCGGGGTGATCGCAAAGATCAGGTTATCCACCGCAGGCTTGCCGGCGAAGTAGTCCGGGTTGGCCTTGTAGCGAATCGTCGCGTCCTTCTGGAAACGCCCGAAAATAAACGGGCCGGTGCCGATAGGCTGGCTGTTGAGTTTTTCAGGTGTGCCCGCTTTGAGCAGTTTGTCGGCGTATTCTGCCGGGTAGATCGAGGCAAAGCCCATGCTCAACGCGGCGAGGAAGGTTGAATCGGCGTGGTCCAGGGTAAAGCGCACCGTCAGCGGATCGAGGGCGTCGATCTTCTTGATCAATGTGGGCAGTTGCAGCGACTGGGCGTGGGGGAAGCCGCTCTGGGCAATCTTGTGCCACGGGTTGGCAGGGTCGAGCATGCGCTCGAAGCTGAAGCGCACGTCTTCGGCGGTCAGGGTGCGGCTTGGGGTGAAGTATTCGGTGCGATGGAATTTCACATCTGGATGCAGCTTGAAGGTGTAGGTCAGGCCGTCCGGCGAGACGTCCCAGCTGTCCGCCAGGCTCGGGACCAGCTTGCCGCTGGTGGCGTCGAAGTCCACCAGACGGTTCATCAATACGTCTGCCGAGGCATTGGTGGTGGTCAGCGAGTTGTATTGGACCACGTCGAAGCCTTCGGGGCTGGCTTCGGTACAGACGCTCAAGGTAGTGGCCGCCTGGGCGTGTGCAGCAATAAAAAGAGGGGCTAGCAGTAGCGGTAGGGCAGCGAGGCGCATATTCGGTTTCCTTTGCAGATCGAAGGCCCATCTGCGAGTGCAGTCTGGAAAAGTCCTACCGTAGTGGGCGGATTGACAAATGACTAGCCCATTTTTGCCTGTGCTTTTGCCTCAAATACTGTTTTGATGGCGCCTCAGGTCGTTTTGCCGAGCACTTTGCAGTGCGCGCGGGCGCTGTAAATCATTCTGTGCGACGAGCGGTTAGCTTCTATAGCAGCCCACCCTGGCAACGGTTCAGGCGTCCATGGCCTGGATTTACGCGTATAAAAGTACACGGCCTGTTGTTGCACTGGGGTCTTTCTGGTATAAAGCAGCGCTCTTTTCTAGGGGCCCGGTTCCTTCGCTAGTAGGTGTAGCCGGTAAGACCCTAAAGAAACGCGGCGCCTGGCGCCAAATGACTGAGAGATTAAGCGGCCAACCCATGCCGGGTTGGGCATGTGGTTTTAGAGGGCTGAGGCATGTCGAGAGTCTGTCAAGTTACCGGTAAGGGTCCGGTGACTGGGAATAACATTTCCCACGCAAACAACAAAACCCGTCGTCGTTTCCTGCCAAACCTGCAGCATCACCGCTTTTGGGTTGAAGAAGAGAAACGTTTTGTCCGTCTGCGCGTATCTGCCAAAGGCATGCGTGTTATCGACAAGCGCGGCATCACTGTCGTGCTGGCCGAACTGCGCCGCGACGGCAAAATCTAAGGAGCTAAATCATGCGTGAATTGATTCGAATGATCTCTAGCGCCGGTACTGGTCACTTCTACACTACCGACAAGAACAAGCGTACTACCCCGGACAAGCTCGAAAAGAAAATGTTCGACCCGCGCGTTCGCAAGCACGTGATCTACAAAGAAGGCAAAATCAAGTAATTGGTTTTCTTTCTTGTGAAAAAAAGCCCGTATCTCACGATGCGGGCTTTTTTTTGTGCCTGAAGAATTGATCAGGCCTTTTCTTCGAACACCACGTAGATCTTGCGGCAGGGTTCCAGCACTTCCCAGGTGCCGCTGAAGCCGGCCGGAATGACGAAGCGATCACCGGCCCGCAAGGTCTTGGCGTTGCCGTCGGCGTCGCGCAATACAGAGACGCCCTGTACGATCTCGCAGTACTCATGCTCTGTGTAATTGACCTTCCACTGCCCGACTTCACCTTCCCAGACCCCGGCGCTCATCTGGCCGCACGGACTGTTGTAGTGGTTGTAGACGGTTTGCTCAGGGTCGCCCTTGAGGATTTTCTCCGCGGCCGGACGGTAGCGGTCAGGCTCAGTCCTGGCCTGGCTGAAGTCGACGATATTCTGGATGTTCATGGGCGTGTCCCGTCTGGCCTGCGGTTGGAGAGCTCAAAGTCTATGTTTATTAAAATGAACATCGCAAGGGCGTTTGCTGCCGTTATGTCAAATATATTGAAACATCCATCGTCGCTGGTTTAGGGTGGCAGCTGCCTTGAGCCGAACAGCTGGCTGGCCGGGCAAGCATTCTTCGAAGGCGCCTGGGTACATCGCCCGGCCCTTGTATTCAATAAGAGGAGGACACTCGCATGACCACCCTGACCCGTGCCGACTGGGAACAACGCGCCAAGGATCTGAAGATCGAAGGCCGCGCCTACATCAATGGCGAATACACCGCCGCCGTTTCCGGCGACACGTTCGAATGCCTCAGCCCGGTCGATGGCCGTCTGCTGGCAACGGTTGCCAGCTGTGACGTCGCCGACGCCCAGCGCGCGGTTGAAAACGCCCGCGCCACCTTCAATTCCGGTGCCTGGTCGCGCCTGGCGCCAGCCAAGCGCAAAGCCACCATGATCCGTTTCGCCGGCTTGCTCAAGGCCAACGCCGAAGAGCTGGCACTCCTTGAAACCCTGGACATGGGCAAGCCGATCAGCGACTCCCTGAACATCGACGTCCCGGGCGCGGCGCAAGCCCTGAGCTGGAGCGGCGAGGCCATCGACAAGATCTACGATGAAGTCGCAGCCACTCCCCACGACCAGCTTGGCCTGGTGACCCGTGAGCCCGTCGGCGTTGTCGCGGCCATCGTGCCGTGGAACTTCCCGCTGATGATGGCCTGCTGGAAACTCGGGCCGGCGCTGTCCACCGGTAACTCGGTGATCCTCAAACCGTCTGAAAAGTCGCCGCTGACCGCGATCCGCATCGCCGAGCTGGCGGTTGAAGCCGGTATCCCGAAAGGCGTGTTCAACGTGCTGCCGGGTTATGGCCACACCGTGGGTAACGCCCTGGCGCTGCACATGGACGTAGACACCCTGGTGTTCACCGGTTCCACCAAGATCGCCAAGCAACTGCTGATTCGCTCCGGCGAGTCGAACATGAAGCGCGTCTGGCTGGAAGCCGGCGGCAAGAGCCCGAACATCGTGTTTGCCGATGCCCCGGACCTGCAAGCCGCCGCCGAATCCGCGGCCGGCGCCATCGCCTTTAACCAGGGCGAAGTGTGCACTGCCGGTTCGCGCCTGCTGGTGGAGCGTTCGATCAAGGATAAATTCCTGCCGCTGGTGATCGAGGCCCTCAAGGCCTGGAAGCCGGGCAACCCGCTGGACCCGGCCACCACGGTTGGCGCGCTGGTGGATACCCAGCAGATGAACACCGTGCTGTCGTACATCGAAGCCGGGCATGCCGATGGCGCCAAGCTGGTGGCCGGCGGCAAGCGCACGCTGCAGGAAAGCGGTGGCACCTATGTCGAGCCAACGATTTTCGACGGCGTGACCAACGCCATGAAGATCGCCCAGGAAGAAATCTTCGGCCCAGTGCTGTCGGTGATTGCCTTCGACAGCGTGGAAGAAGCCATCGCGATCGCCAACGACACCCAATACGGCCTGGCCGCTGCGGTATGGACGTCGAACATCTCCAAGGCGCACCTGACCGCCAAGGCACTGCGTGCCGGTAGCGTGTGGGTCAACCAGTACGATGGCGGCGACATGACTGCACCGTTCGGTGGTTTCAAGCAGTCGGGTAACGGCCGCGACAAGTCGCTGCACGCGTTCGACAAGTACACCGAGCTGAAGGCGACCTGGATCAAGTTGTAAGCTTCCAGAAACACCGCCGTAAAAAATGTGGGAGCGGGCTTGCTCGCGAATGAGGTAGCACAGTCGCTGATGTATTGACTGGTACACCGCATTCGCGAGCAAGCTCGCTCCCACACTGTTTTGTGTGATCTCCAAATCATCCACAGGAGCGTGGAAATGCGTTGGGCGACCTATTTCGCCGTGTTGGCGTCGGTCTTGAGCGTGGGCCTGGCCTTGGGCGTGAGCATGCCGCTGGTGTCCCTGCGCCTGGAAAGCTGGGGCTACGGCAGCTTCGCCATCGGCGTGATGGCGGCGATGCCGGCCTTTGGTGTGCTGTTGGGTGCCAAGGTCTCCAGCGGCCTGGCCTCGCGCCTGGGCACGGCGAACCTGATGCGCCTGTGCCTGTGGGCCGGGGCGATTTCCATCGGCTTGCTGGCGGTATTGCCCAGCTACCCGGTATGGCTGGTGCTGCGGCTGATGATCGGGGTGATCCTGACCATCGTGTTTATCCTCGGCGAAAGCTGGATCAACCAACTGGTGATCGAGCGCTGGCGCGGCCGTCTGGTGGCGCTGTATGGCTGCAGCTATGCCTTGAGCCAACTGTCGGGCCCGTTGCTGCTGGGCGCGCTGGGTACGGACAACGACATTGGGTTCTGGGTGGGCGTTGGTCTGCTGACGTTCTCACCGATCCTGCTGCTGGGCCGCTCCGGGGCGCCCACTGCCGAGTCCTTCAGCGTGACCTTCGGCGACTTGCTGCGCTTCTGCCAGGGTTTGCCGGCGATTGCCTGGGCGGTGGCGTTATTCGCCGCGTTCGAGGCGATGATTCTGACGCTGTTGCCGGTGTATTGCCTGCAACAGGGCTTCACCGCCGAGATTGCCCTGGCGATGGTGAGTACGGTGGTGGTCGGTGATGCGTTGCTGCAACTGCCGATTGGCGCGCTGGCGGACTACCTGCCTCGACGCACGCTGTTTCTCGGCTGCGCGCTGATGCTGCTGGCGACGAGCCTGGCAATTCCGCTGTTGCTCGATACGCTGCTGATCTGGCCGGTGTGGGTGCTGTTCGGGGCCAGCGCCGGTGGGTTGTTCACCTTGTCGCTGATCCTGATTGGCGAGCGCTACCGCGACGACGCACTGGTGCGCGCCAATGCGCATATCGCGCAGCTGTGGGGCATTGGCTGCCTGATCGGCCCACTGGTGGCTGGTGCCGGCAGCCAGTGGATCAGCGGGCATGCGTTGCCGCTGTTGATGGCAGCGGGGGCGCTGGGATTGGTGATTCTGCTGCTTCGCCAAGGTGCATTCGGCGCCACCCAGCCGGCCTGAACTTGAAATGCGAACAACTGTGGGAGCTGGCTTGCCTGCGATAGCGGAGTGTCAGCTTGCGCATCCTGTGCCTGATACTCCGCAATCGCGGGCAAGCCCGGCTCCCACAGGGCTCTGCGCTGTTCTTAAAGCATGCGTTCCAGCCCGACGGAGGTGGCAAACCAGGCATTGAACCGGCGCCACCAACTGCCCGGTTCGCGGGTCAGGGTGTGCAGTTGGCCGTTGTCTTCAGTCACCCACACCACCTGGCCATCCTGTAGTTTCGCCTGATAGCTCAACGGGGGCGCCATGCCCTCCAGTGCCAGGTTGCGCACGTGTTCCGCCAGTTCGGGACTGTCCACCAGCACCCCGACTTCGGTGTTCCACAGCACCGAGCGCGGGTCGAAGTTGAATGAGCCGATAAAGGATTTCTCCCGGTCAAAGATGATCGCCTTGCTGTGCAGGCTGGAATCCGAACCGTGGAAAGTGCCTTTGCGGAACAGATGAGGGCCGCTGCCGCCGCTGTCTCCCGGCTGGCGGCGCAACTCGTACAGTTTCACTCCGTGCTCCAGCAATGCCTTGCGGTAGGGCGCATAGCCACCGTGGACGGCGGGCACGTCGGTAGCTTCCAGGGAATTGGTCAGCAGGCTCACCGAGACGCCGGCGTCCGCACGACCGGTCAGGTACACCAGGCCAGGCTGGCCCGGCACGAAGTAAGCCGAGATCATCATCAACTCGTGGCTCACCCCTTCCAGCTCCGGTGCCAGCTGGGTGGTCAGCAGCAGCCGTGGATCCGGATCGGCCTTGGCCAGCACCTTGCTCGGCGCATCCCACAGTGCCTGGTTCCAGGCCCAGATGAGTTCGCGGCGCCAGATGTCCATGCGCGGTTGGGTCTTGTAAGTGCGCAGGCGGTTGTACAGGGCATGGTTTTGCTGGCGAGACTCGGCAAGGGATTCTTCCAGGCGTACGCGGGCGCTGGCCAGGTCGCCTTTGGAGGCGCTGCTGACGAAATCGCCAATGGGCTTGCTCAACGCACTGTTCCAGTACTGATCGAAACTGTGGCCCAGTTGTTCGGCCACCGGGCCTACGCTGAGCATGTCGATATCGGTGAAGTTGAGGTTGGGCTCGGCGTCGAAATATTCATCCCCCAGGTTGCGGCCGCCGACGATGGCCACGCTGTTGTCCGCCAGCCACAGCTTGTTATGCATGCGACGGTGTTGCAGCGACAGGTCGAACAGCCGCGCCATGGCCCGGGTCACGCCGGTGCTGCGGCCCAGGTGCAGCGGGTTGAACAGGCGAATCTGGATCTGCGGGTGGGCGGCGAGGGTGGCGATGATCTGGTCCAGGCCGTCGCTGGTGGTGTCGTCCAGCAGGATACGCACGCGCACGCCACGGTCGGCGGCCTTGAGCAGTTCATCCACGAGCATGCGGGTGCTGATGCCGTCGTGGACGATGTAGTACTGCAAGTCGAGGCTGGTCTGGGCGTTGCGGATCAGTTCGGCGCGAGCCATGAAGGCCTCGCTGCTGTTGGGCAGCAGGCGGAAACCGGAGCGGCCTCTGTACGGCGCGGCCTGGGCCTGGATCGAGCGGCCGAAGGACGACTCGCTGGCCGGCAGCGCCTCGCTGGGCGTGCGCGGCTGGTCGATGGTTGCGCAGCCGCCCAGGGCCAGGATGCCCAGCAGGAAAAACGGTAATAGCCGTTGGGTCATCAATGACATGGGTTCCGAGTCAGGGCGATTGTCGGCATATGACGGCTATTTCCCGCAAAAGGTCAGTCCACCGCTTCGGCCAGCAACCTGATGGCGGTTGCGCCGACCTTGCGCACGGCCTCTTCAATCTGCGGCGTCGGTTTGGCAGCGTAGTTCATGCGCAAACAATTCCGGTACTTGCCGGAGGCGGAAAAGATACTTCCCACGGCAATCTGTACACCTTCATCCACTAGCAGCCGGTTGAGCTTCAGGGTGTCGAAGCCTTCCGGCAGCTCCACCCACAGCATGAAACTGCCCTGTGGACGACTGGCGCGGGTGCCGGCCGGGAAATAGCGGCTGACCCAATCGAGCATCAGGTCGCGATTACGCTGGTATTGCGTACGCATCCGCCGCAAATGCGGTTCGAAATGGCCATTTTTCAGAAACTCGGCAATCGCGATCTGCGGCTGGGTCGCGGTGGCGCCGGTGCTGATGTATTTCATGTGCAGGACGCGCTCGAGGTAACGACCGGGTGCTACCCAGCCAATCCGCAGGCCGGGCGCCAGGGTTTTCGAGAAGGAACTGCACAGTACGACGCGGCCATCTTCGTCGAAGGACTTGATAGTGCGTGGACGCGGGTAGCTGTAGGCCAGTTCGCCATACACATCGTCTTCGATGATTGCCACGTCGAAGCGCTGGGCCAGGGTCAGCAGCGCGCGTTTACGCGACTCCGGCATGATGTAGCCCAGTGGGTTGTTGCAGTTGGGGGTCAGCTGGATGACTTTGATCGGCCACTGCTCCAGCGCCAGTTCAAGCGCTTCCAGGCTGATACCCGTGAGTGGGTCGGTGGGGATTTCCAAGGCTTTCATGCCCAGGCCTTTCAGGGTCTGCATGGCGCCATGGAAGCTCGGCGAGTCGACGGCAACGATGTCGCCCGGCTCGCAGATGGCGTGGATGCTCGCGGACAGCGCTTCGTGGCAACCGGTGGTGATCACCAGATCCTGGGGCGTCAGTTGGCAGCCTGAATCGAGCATCAGGCGTGCGATCTGTTCGCGCAGCTCCAGGTTGCCGTGGATGGTGTCGTAATACAGCCCTGGCATGTCCTGGCGGCGGCTGATCCGGGCCAGGCTGCGCAACAGGGGTTTCATGGTCGGCGACAATACATCCGGCATGCCCCGACCCAACTGTATGGTGTCTTTGCGTGGCACTGCGCGGATCAGATCCAGCACCTGGTCCCACTGGGAAATCTCCACCGGGCGCTGGGCCGGGCGGCCGACGGCGGGCAGTGCGGGCAAGTCGCGGCCCACGGGTACGAAGTAGCCGGATTTGGGTTTTGGCATCGCCAGGCCGTTGTCTTCCAGCATCCGATAGGCCTGCTGTACGGTGCTCAGGCTTACCCCGTGCTCCACACTCAAGGCCCGCACTGACGGCAATCGATCGCCCGGGCGATAGAAGCCCTGCTCAATGCGCGTGCCCAACAGTTCGGCGAGGTTGACGTATAGGGTCATGGCGATGCTTCCCGGCTACCAGTACAGATAGGCTGAAAATACAGGATTCAGCCGCCAATAGGCAGTATCTGTATGGATTTAATACTGGGTGGTTGAATCTGTCATGGTTTCGCGCACCGGCTCATCCTACGTACTCATGGCAATACGCAAATGAGGGGCAGGAAAAATGAGCGGGTTGAGCGATGTGCGGTTGGCGTTACACGGTCAGGAACTGGAAGCCGGGCAGGAGCGGCGCATGGCGGCGCGGACCACGGCCCCCGCACTCAGCTCATGGGCGTTGTTCTGGCACCGCATGCACACGCGCAAGACCTTGCTGGAGTTGACCCCTGAACAACTGCGTGACGTGGGCCTGAGTGTCGAACAGGCGCGCCAGGAAGGATTAAAACCCTTCTGGCGCGGTTGATTCAGACCAGTTCTTTCAACCGGTGCCAGAGCATTCCCAGCGCCAGCAGCGGCGAGCGCAAATGCTTGCCGCCCGGGAAGGTGATGTGTGGCACCTTCGCAAACAGATCGAACCGCCCGCTTTGCTGGCCGTTGATGGCTTCGCCCAGCAGTCTGCCTGCCAGGTGGGTGGCATTGAGGCCGTGGCCAGCATACGCCTGGGCGAAATACACATTGGGTTGGTCGGCCAGCCGGCCAATCTGCGGCAGGCGGTTGGCGCCGATGCCGATCATGCCGCCCCACTGGTAATCGATTTTCACGTTGGCCAGTTGTGGGAATACCTGCAGCATTTTCGGACGCATGTAGGCGCCGATGTCCTTCGGATCCCGTCCGGAATAATGGCAGGCACCCCCGAACAACAAGCGTCGGTCGGCGGACAGCCGGAAGTAGTCCACCGTCACTCGCTGGTCACATACGGCCATGTTTTGCGGCAGCAACTCGGCTGCCTGGGCTTCGCTCAACGGCTCGGTGGCGATGATGTAGCTGCCGGCGGGAAGCACTTTGCCGCTCAGGTGCGGGTTGAGGCCGTTCAAATAAGCGTTGCAGCCCAGCACCAGGGTCTTGGCACGTACATTGCCCTGGGCGGTGTGAACATTGACCTCCGGGCCGTAATCGATGCGCACCGCTTCGGAATGCTCGAACAGCTGGACGCCCAACTGTTGTGCAGCCGCTGCTTCACCGAGGGCCAGGTTCAGAGGGTGCAGGTGGCCGGAGCCCATGTCGATCATGCCGCCCACATAGCGGTTAGAGCCGATCACGCCGGGCATCTCGCTGGCTTGCAGCAGGCGTACTTCATGGCGATAACCGAGGCTTCGCAGTTCTTCGGCGTCGGCGGCCAGGTGTTCCAGGTCGCGGGGTTTGTTGGCCAGGTCGCAGTAGCCCCAGGTCAGGTCGCAGGCAATCTGCGAACGTTCGACCCGTTGGCGTACGATTTCCACGGCTTCCAGGCCCATCAGTTTCATCTGGCGCACACCCTCGCTGCCGATGACGTTGGTGAACTGGTCCAGGCCATGACCGACGCCACGAATCAGTTGTCCGCCATTGCGCCCGCTGGCGCCCCAGGCGATCTTGCGGGCTTCCAGCAGGACCACGCTGAAACCCCGTTCTGCCAGTTCCAGGGCGGTGTTGAGCCCCGAAAAGCCGCCGCCGACCACGCACACATCGGCCACGATTTCACCTGTCAGCACCGGATAATCAGGCTGCGGGAAACTGCTGGCGGCGTAGTAGGAATTGGTGTGCCGGGCGCTGGCGGTCATGGGGAGCATCCCTGTTTGGAAAATTTGACGCAGGATACAGCGGTCGGGCGAAGCTGTCTCACCGGGGGCTTTTAGGGCAGAATCCACGCCTATTCGCCGTTCGGTCCCTGTGTCGATGAGTTGCAACAGTCAGAAAGTCAACGCGCTGCGCCGGCAGATTCCCTCATTCGAGTGCGTCCCGGGTTGCCACGACTGCTGTGGGCCGGTGACCACGTCCACCGAGGAAATGTCGCGCCTGCCGCGCAAGACCGCTGCCGAGCAGGAAGTGGCGATGGACGAACTCAACTGCGTGCACCTCGGTCCCAATGGCTGCACCGTGTACGACGAACGCCCGCTGATTTGCCGCCTGTTCGGCACCACGCCGACCTTGCCATGCCCCAACGACCGCCGCCCGGTGGAGTTGATCCACCCACGGGTGGAAAAGCAGATTCACGCGTACATGGCGTCGACGCGTCAGGTATTGGTCTAGCGGATGTCCCCGATCAACTAGTGTGGGAGCGGGCTTGCTCGCGAATGCGGTGGATCAGTGGATATAGGGTTGGCTGGCATGCCGCCTTCGCGAGCAAGCCCGCTCCCACATTGGCCTGTGGTGCTGTCTTAATCCGGGATCGGCAGGTTCAGGCTCTCTTTCACCTCTTCCATCACGATGTAGCTCTTGGACTCCCTTACGTGGGGCAGCTTGAGCAGGATATCGCCGAGCAATTTGCGGTACGACGCCATCTCCGAGATTCGCGCCTTCACCAGGTAGTCGAAATCCCCCGACACCAGGTGGCACTCCAGCACGTGGGGTAGTTTCAGCACGGCGCGTCGGAATTCTTCAAAGGTGTCGCCGGACTTGTAGTCGAGGCTGATCTCGACAAACACCAGCAGGCTGCCCTTCAAATGCTGCGGATTGAGCCGGGCGTTGTAACCCATGATGATCCCTTCGCGCTCCAGGCGCCGGACCCGCTCGGTGCATGGCGTGGTCGACAGGCCGACCTTTTCCCCCAGCTCGGTAAACGAAATTCGCCCGTCTGCCTGCAGGATGCGCAGGATGTTGCGGTCGATCTTGTCCAGCTCCCGCTTGGTTTGAGTGTTGGTCCGCATAGGGGATGCTCCTCCGTGAAAAGGGTTTTTGCCGAGAATTGTCGCCAAATATAGGCAGTTATATAGTGAAATGCACTGGTGATTGCTTTTTATACTGCCCACATCTTTGTGCTGAACAACAAACGTCAGCGGTCAAGCCGTGATGAGGGAATAAAAATGCGCGTTCTGGTCTTGGGTAGCGGTGTCATTGGCGTGGCCAGTGCCTACTATTTGGCACGAGCTGGTTTTGAAGTGGTCGTGGTCGACCGTCAGCCGGCTGTGGCCATGGAGACCAGTTTCGCCAACGCCGGGCAGATCTCGCCGGGCTACGCCTCGCCATGGGCTGCACCAGGTGTGCCGCTCAAGGCCATCAAATGGCTGCTGGAGCGCCACGCACCCCTGGCGATCAAGGCCACCGCCGATATCGATCAGTACCTGTGGATGGCGCAGATGTTGCGCAACTGCACCGCCAGCCGTTATGCGGTGAACAAGGAGCGCATGGTGCGCCTGTCCGAGTACAGCCGCGACTGCATCGATGAGCTGCGCGCCGAGACGGGCATTGCCTACGAAGGCCGCACCTTGGGGACTACCCAGCTGTTCCGTACCCAGGCCCAGCTGGACGGTGCCGCCAAGGACATCGCCGTGTTGAAAGAGTCTGGCGTGCCTTACGAGCTACTGGACCGCGCCGGCATTGCCCGGGTTGAACCAGCCCTGGCCAGCGTCACCGATATCCTTGCCGGTGCCCTGCGCCTGCCGAACGATCAGACCGGCGACTGTCAGATGTTTACCACCCGCCTTGCCGACATGTGCAAGCAACTGGGTGTCGAATTCCGCTTCGAGCAAGATATCCAGCGGCTGGACTACGCCGGTGACCGGATCAACGGTGTGTGGATCGACGGCAAGCTGGAAACCGCCGACCGCTACGTGCTGGCCCTCGGCAGCTACTCGCCGAAGCTGCTCAAGCCACTGGGGATCAAGGCGCCGGTGTACCCGCTCAAGGGTTACTCGATGACCGTGCCGATCACCAACGCGGCGATGGCCCCGACTTCGACCATTCTCGACGAGACCTACAAGGTCGCGATCACCCGTTTTGACAACCGCATCCGCGTCGGTGGCATGGCCGAGATAGCCGGTTTTGACCTGTCGCTGAACCCGCGCCGGCGGGAAACCCTGGAGATGATCGTCAACGACCTTTATCCTCAGGGCGGCGATTTGAGCCAGGCCAGTTTCTGGACCGGCCTGCGCCCGACCACGCCAGACGGCACGCCGATTGTCGGTGCCACCCCGTTCAAAAACCTGTTCCTGAACACTGGCCACGGCACCCTCGGTTGGACCATGGCTTGTGGCTCTGGTCGTTTGCTGGCCGATTTGATGGCGAAGAAAACCCCGCAAATCAGTGCCGAAGGCCTCGATATTTCCCGTTATGGCAATCACCAGGAGTCCGCAAAACATGTCAATCCAGCGCCAGCTCACCAATGAGCGCATGAGCCAGATCGTTGTTCACAGCGGTACCGTGTATCTGGCAGGGCAGGTCGGCGACGACATGAGTGCCGGGATTGAACAGCAGACCCGCGAAACCCTCGTCAATATCGAGCGCTTGCTGGACCTGGCCGGTACCGACAAGACCAAGCTGCTGTCGGTGACCATCTACCTGAAAGACATCGACGCCGATTTCGCCGGGATGAACGCGGTATGGGACAAGTGGTTGCCAAAAGGCGTCGCGCCGGCCCGTGCCACGGTTGAAGCGAAACTCTGCGAACCGGAAATCCTGGTAGAGCTGTCGGTTGTGGCCGCTCTGCCTTAAGCAAAACTCCTCTCCCGGTTCCCGCGCAGTCAGTGGGTGCCGGTTTTTTCTTCTCACTGCCGCCTAGAAGCCTGCCGCCATGCGTCCTGCCCGTGCCCTGATCGACCTCCAAGCCCTGCGCCATAACTACCAACTGGCCCGTGAAGTCACGGGTGGGGCCAAGGCCCTCGCCGTGATCAAGGCCGATGCCTACGGCCATGGTGCCGTGCGCGTTGCTCAGGCGCTGGAAGCCGAGGCGGACGGGTTTGCCGTGGCCTGCATCGAGGAAGCGCTGGAACTGCGGGCCGCCGGCATTCACGGGCCGGTGCTGTTGCTGGAAGGTTTTTTCGAAGCCGACGAGCTGCCGCTGATCATCGAGCATGATTTCTGGTGCGTGGTGCATTCGCTGTGGCAGCTGGATGCAATTGAACAGGCGCAGCTCAGCAAGCCGCTGACCGTTTGGCTCAAGCTTGATTCGGGCATGCACCGTGTCGGCTTGCACCCCAAGGATTATCACGACGCTTACCAGCGCCTGCTGGCCAGCGGCAAAGTCGCGAAGATCGTGCTGATGAGCCACTTCGCCCGTGCCGATGAGCTCGACAGCACCAGCAGCGAAGAGCAAGTCGCGGTGTTTGAAGCGGCGCGCCAGGGCTTGTCGGCCCAGGTCAGCCTGCGCAATTCGCCGTCGGTGCTGGGCTGGCCGAACGTGTCCAGTGACTGGGTACGCCCGGGCATCATGCTTTACGGCGCCACGCCGTTTGGCGAGGACCAGGCCATCGCCGCGCGCTTGCAGCCGGTGATGACCCTTGAGTCGAAAGTCATCTGCGTACGTGAACTGCCGGCCGGCGAGCCGGTGGGCTACGGCGCCAAGTTCATCACCCCGAAACCGATGCGCGTCGGCGTGGTTGCCATGGGTTATGCCGACGGCTACCCGCGCCACGCGCCCACCGGCACCCCAGTGCTGGTGGCCGGCCAGCGCAGTCAACTGCTGGGCCGTGTGTCGATGGACATGCTGTGTATCGACCTGACCGACGTACCTCAGGCCGGGCTCGGCTCCACCGTCGAGTTGTGGGGCAAAAACATCCTCGCCAGTGACGTTGCCACCGCCGCCGACACCATTCCGTACCAGATCTTCTGCAACCTGCGCCGGGTGCCACGGCTCTATTCCGGCGCTTGAGCGGCACCCACGAATGGCAGATCCCGGGATTTAGGCCAAAGTGTTGTAAATACTGAACGCTGTCGCCATGATAACGCTCAATTACAACAACGCCTGAATCCTAGGAGGCTCCTGCATTGGACGTCGGCGAACGACTGCAATCCATCCGTAAACTGAAAGGTCTTTCCCAGCGTGAGCTAGCCAAGCGCGCGGGCGTCACCAACAGCACCATTTCGATGATCGAAAAAAACAGTGTCAGCCCCTCCATCAGCTCCTTGCGCAAGGTGCTGGGCGGCATTCCCATGTCGATGGTGGAGTTCTTTTCCGAGGAGATCCTCCAGGAAAAACCGACCCAGATCGTCTATAAAGCCAATGAGCTGATCGATATCTCCGACGGCGCCGTCACCATGAAACTGGTGGGCCGCGCGCATCCGAGCCGGGCGATTGCGTTCCTCAACGAGATCTACCCACCAGGTGCTGATACCGGCGAAGAGATGCTCACCCATGAGGGCGAGGAAACCGGGATTCTGGTGGAAGGCCGCCTGGAGCTGGTAGTCGGTCTTGAAACTTTTGTGCTCGAAGCCGGCGATAGCTACTACTTTGAAAGCACCAAGCCGCACCGTTTTCGTAATCCGTTCGAAGTGCCGGCGCGACTAATCAGCGCAGCCACACCCGCGAACTTTTAAGAAAAGAGGCGTCCTGCCTATGTCGCAGAGACGCCCGTAGCAGCATTCCGGCCTGCTGAATCTCCCTTTGGTTAATAGGGTTGTTTCGGCGGGGCGGGCTAACCGTTATACTTTCGCCGCCTGCGAAACCGTGGCCGCAGGCGTGAATAGCCACCATTGAGGGTGAACGCGTGAACCTAATTATGAAAATGCTGGCTGCACCAGCAACCGTACTGGCCCTATGGGCTGTCAGCGCTCAAGCTGCGACCAATGATGAAATTGCCAAACGCCTTGAGCCTGTCGGCCAGGTGTGTGTCCAGGGGCAAGAGTGCAAGGGGATGGAAGTGGCAGTGGCTGCGGGCGGCGGCGGCGGTGCGAAATCGCCGGATGACGTGATCGCCAAGCACTGCAACGCTTGCCACGGTACCGGTCTGTTGGGCGCACCGAAAATTGGTGACACCGCCGCCTGGAAAGACCGCGCGGACCACCAGGGTGGCCTCGACGGCCTGCTGGCCAAGGCCATCACCGGCCTGAACGCCATGCCACCCAAAGGCACCTGCGCAGACTGCTCGGATGCCGAGCTTAAAGGCGCGATCGAGAAGATGTCGGGTCTTAAATAAACCGATCTTCGCCAAAAAAGCCGCTGACCAGCGGCTTTTTTGTGTCCGCGATTTGCCTTTTTAGGCTGTTCTTTGCAGCAAAGACCCGGCAAGCTCGGTCCAACCCCAATTCATGGAATGTTCGGGAGAAGTCGGATGGTGCAGTTGTGTTCAATCGAGCAAGCGGTCGACGACGTACTGGCACGGCTGCCGGCGCATATTCACATGGGCATGCCCCTGGGCCTGGGCAAACCCAACCTGTTCGTCAACGCGCTGTACCGGCGTATCGCCAAGTTGCCGGATCGGGCGCTGACCATTTACACCGCCCTGGTCCTGGGTCGCCCCACCTTGGGCGATGGCTTGCAGAAGCGCTTCCTCGAACCTTTTATCGAACGGGTTTTCGGCGGCTATCCCGAGCTGGATTTCCTCGCCGCCCTGCACAAGGACAATCTGCCGGCCAACATTCACGTGCAGCAGTTCTTCATGCA
This sequence comes from Pseudomonas sp. Xaverov 83, assembly GCF_019352905.1. Lineage (NCBI taxonomy): Bacteria > Pseudomonadati > Pseudomonadota > Gammaproteobacteria > Pseudomonadales > Pseudomonadaceae > Pseudomonas > Pseudomonas sp. Xaverov 83. Next base: position 381,368 of record NZ_JAAAFU010000075.1, read on the forward strand.
GCCCGGCAGTTTGTTGCACAGCGCCTCGGCTCAGCAGGATTACGTCAGCAGCAACTACAGCCACGCCGCCCGTGATATCAACGCCGCCGGCCTGAACCTCGTTGCGCAGCTGGTGGCCAGCAGCGCCGAACACCCGGATCGCCTGAGCCTGAGCTGCAACCCCGACATCACCCTCGACCTGTTGCCGATGATCGCCAAGCGCCGCGAAGCCGGTGAAACCATCCTGGTGGTGGGCCAGGTTCACAGTGATTTGCCCTACATGCCCGGCGACGCCGAACTGGGCATGGACGAATTCGACTTCCTGATCGACGAGAAGGACAGCACCACGCTGTTCTCCACGCCGAACATGCCTGTAGGTTTCCAGGACCACTTTATCGGTTTGCACGCCAGCACCCTGGTGCGCGACGGCGGCACCCTGCAGATCGGCATCGGCTCCATGGGCGACGCACTGACCGCCGCCTTGCTGGCACGCCAGGCGGACAACGAGGCGTATCGCCTGTTGCTCACCGACCTGGATGTGTACCAATGGGCGCCGCTGATCAGCCATGAAGGTGGCGTCGCACCCTTCGCCCGTGGCCTGTACGGTTGCAGCGAAATGTTCGTCAACGGCCTGCTGGTGCTGGCCGACGCCGGGATTGTGCGGCGCAAGGTGTACCCGGACGTGGCGACTCAGGAGCGGGCTAACGCCGGCACCATGGACGAAGCCGCGCAGACCGACGGCATTTCGGTGCACGGCGGCTTCTTCCTCGGCCCGCAAAGTTTCTACGAGCGCCTGCGGGATTTGCCCCAGAGCAAGCGCCTGGAATTCAACATGACCCGCATCAGCTACATCAACGAGCTTTACGGGCAGGAAGAACTCAAGCGTTTGCAGCGCCTGGATGCGCGGTTTATCAACAGCGCGTTTACCGTGACCCTGCTGGGCGCGGGCGTGGCCGACCAGTTGGAAGACGGCCGGGTGCTCAGCGGCGTCGGCGGGCAATACAACTTTGTCGCCCAGGGCCATGCGCTGGAAGGCGCGCGCTCGATCCTGATCCTGCGCAGCTGGCGCGAATCGGGAGGCGAGGTCAGTTCCAATATCGTCTGGGAATACGGCCACTGCACCATTCCCCGGCACCTGCGGGACATCGTCATCACCGAATACGGGATCGCGGATTTACGTGGGCAGACCGATGCCAAGGTAATCGAGGCGCTGCTGAATATCACCGACTCGCGGTTCCAGGAAGACTTGATCGAACAGGCGCAGAAGGCCGGGAAGTTGCCGAAGGATTTCCAGCTGGATCCGCGGTTTACCGACAACACGCCGGAGCGTCTGCAGGCGATTCAAGCTCGGCATCCGAGGTTGTTCCCGGAGTATCCGTTGGGCTGTGATTTCACCGATGAAGAGCGGGATTTGCTGCGGGCGTTGAACTGGCTCAAGAGCAAATTCAAGCTGACGGAAATTCTGGAACTGGGCAAGGCGGCGCTGGATGCACCGGAGCCGGAGGCGTTTCCCGAGCATTTGGTGCGGATGGGGTTGGATAAGCCGGAGGGGTTGAAAGAGGACCTGTACCAGCGGCTGCTGCTAGCGGGCCTACAAGCCACCGCGCACTAACAAACACCACAAATCAAATGTGGGAGCTGGCTTGCCTGCGATGAGGGCCTGACAGTCGACATCTCTGTCGACTGACACTCCGCTATCGCAGGCAAGCCAGCTCCCACATTTTGAATTGTGTTCACTCGGGATTTGCAGTGCTGCAAATTACTCGATAAAGGTCACAACCCCACCCGCCAACGACTGCACCCGCGCCAGCGACTCAACCCGATAACCCTGTGCATCCAGCTCCGCACGGCCACCCTGGAACGACTTCTCGATCACGATCCCCAAACCTGCAACGGTCGCGCCGGCCTGTTTGATGATCGAAATCAGCGCCTGGGACGCCTTACCGTTGGCCAGAAAGTCATCGATGATCAGCACGCGGTCGCTGCTGGTCAGGTGGCGCGGGGAAATCGCCACGGTGCTTTCGGTTTTCTTGGTGAAGGAATACACCGTCGCCGACAGCAGGTTTTCAGTCAGGGTCAGGGACTGTTGCTTGCGCGCGAAAATCACCGGTACGCCGAGGTTCAGGCCGGTCATGATCGCCGGTGCAATGCCCGAGGCTTCGATGGTGACGATCTTGGTGATGCCCGAATCCTTGAACAACGCAGCGAATTCGTCACCGATCAGTTTCATCAGCGCCGGGTCGATCTGGTGGTTCAGAAAGGCGTCGACCTTGAGTACCTGATCGGAAAGCACGATGCCTTCTTCGCGAATTTTCTTGTGCAGTGCTTCCACGAAAGCTTCCTCTGTTGGCGCAACACGCGCCGAAAGTAGATTAAAAAGTAGTCGATTCTAGCGCTTTAACATCGCGCGTATATCCGCCAGGGCGGTATTGCCGCGAACGGCTTTGACTTCGGTTGGTGTGTCGTCGTTGCCTTCCCATGCCAGGTCATCCGGCGGCAGTTCGTCAAGGAACCGGCTGGGGGCACAATCAATGATCTCGCCGTACTGCTTGCGCTTGGCGGCAAAGGTGAAGGCCAGGGTCTGACGCGCGCGGGTAATGCCCACGTAGGCCAGGCGCCGTTCTTCTTCGATGGTGTCGGCTTCGATGCTGGAGCGGTGCGGGAGGATTTCCTCTTCCATGCCCATGATGAACACGTAGGGGAATTCCAGGCCCTTGGACGCATGCAAGGTCATCATCTGCACGCCTTCGGCGCCGTCTTCCTCTTCCTGCTGGCGTTCAAGCATGTCCCGCAGGACCAGCTTGCCGATGGCGTCCTCGACGGTCATCTCACCTTCTTCGTCCTTCTCGAGGGTGTTTTTCAACGCCTCGATCAGGAACCACACGTTGCCCATGCGGTAATCGGCGGCCTTGTCGCTGGAGCTGTTGGTGCGCAGCCAGTTCTCGTAGTCGATGTCCATGACCATGCTGCGCAGGGCGCTGATCGGGTCTTCGCCGGCGCACTGCTCGCGCACTTTGTCCATGAAGCGCTTGAAGCGCGCCAGGCGATCGGTGAAGCGGGTGTCCAGGTGCTCGCCCAGGCCGATTTCGTCGGTGGCGGCGTACATCGAGATCTTGCGTTCGGTGGCGTAGTTGCCGAGCTTTTCCAGGGTGGTCGAACCGATTTCCCGGCGCGGGACGTTGATTACCCGCAGGAACGCGTTGTCGTCGTCCGGGTTCACGATCAGCCGGAAGTAGGCCATCAGGTCTTTCACTTCCTGGCGTCCGAAAAAGCTGTTGCCGCCCGACAGACGATAAGGAATCTGGTGGTGCTGCAGCTTCAGCTCGATCAGCTTGGCCTGGTAGTTGCCGCGGTACAGGATCGCAAAGTCGCTGTAGGGCCGGTCGGTACGCAGGTGCAGGGTGAGCAGTTCGACGGCCACGCGCTCGGCTTCGGCGTCTTCGTTGCGGCAGCGGATCACGCGGATCTCGTCGCCGTGGCCCATCTCGCTCCAGAGTTGTTTTTCAAACTCGTGGGGGTTGTTGGAGATCAGTACGTTGGCGCAACGCAGGATGCGGCTGGTGGAGCGGTAGTTCTGCTCCAGCATCACCACTTTCAGGGACGGGTAGTCGTCCTTGAGCAGCATCAGGTTTTCCGGGCGGGCGCCGCGCCAGGCGTAGATCGACTGGTCGTCGTCGCCCACCACGGTGAACTGGTTGCGCTTGCCGATCAGCAGCTTCACCAGCAGGTATTGGCTGGCGTTGGTGTCCTGGTATTCGTCCACCAGCAGGTAGCGGACTTTGTTCTGCCACTTTTCGAGGATGTCGGCGTGTTCCTGGAACAGCTTCACCGGCAGCAGGATCAGGTCGTCGAAGTCCACCGCGTTGAACGCCTTGAGCGTGCGCTGGTAGTGGGTGTAGACGATGGCGGCGGTCTGTTCCTTGGGGTTGCGCGCGTTTTCCAGGGCTTCGGCGGGCAGGATCAGGTCGTTTTTCCACGAGCCGATCATGTTCTTGATCTCGTCGACGCCGTCGTCGCCCGCGTATTCCTTTTGCATGATGTCGGTCATCAGCGCCTTGACGTCAGTCTCGTCAAAGATCGAGAAGCCCGGCTTGTAGCCCAACCGCACATGCTCCTTGCGGATGATGTTCAGCCCCAGGTTGTGGAAGGTACACACGGTGAGGCCACGGCCTTCGCCACCCTTGAGCAGGGTGCCGACGCGCTCTTTCATTTCCCGCGCCGCCTTGTTGGTAAAGGTCATGGCGACGATGTACTGGGCGCGGATGCCGCAGCTCTGGATCAGGTGCGCGATCTTGCGGGTGATCACGCTGGTCTTGCCGGAACCGGCACCGGCGAGCACCAATAGAGGGCCGCCGACGTAGTTCACGGCTTCTTGCTGCCGGGGATTGAGTCGGGACATACAGAATTCAGGGAGTCATTGATCAAAAGGGCGGGCATTTTAACAGGCTGGCAAGATTCTGCTGCCTCTGAACGACAGTGTGACGTACCACTCGATCTAAATTTGCCGGTTTTGTTACTTTGCCGCAGGATGTGCAGGGCATTTAGGACTATTGTTCGGTCTAGCGCCGCACAGTGTGTATTTGATAACCCATATCATTGGTCATTATCAGGTCGCACGTCATAATGCCCGCCGCCAACGAAATTTTGCAGAGTCTAGGGAGCTAGCTTGTCTACGCCTGTCGAACCCTTGCGTTTGCTGCTACTGGCCGATGAGCCAGCGTGGGCAGCGTTATTGCGCGAGTGCCTGGCGCCGATGGGCGACGGAGCTGTGCTGATCAGCGCGCCAAACTGGGAGTCTGTGAGCAATCTGTTCGACGACGATCACAGTGCGGTGTTGTTGACCACGGCCAGTCTTCAGCCCGGCCCCGGTCGTTGCAGCTTGCCAACGGTATTGCTGTTGGAAGAGGAACCTCTGGTTTCGCCCCTTGGCGTCAGCGACTGGCTGATTCTGAATGCATTGGATGTCGATACATTGCGCCGGTGCCTGCGGCATGTGCGCGAGCGCGGTGTGCTGGAAAACACCCTGCAACGCCTGGCCGAGCAGGACCCGCTGACCGGCATCGCCAACCGCCAGGGCTTCCAGACCCTGTTGACCGCCCGCCTGGCGGAAAACGAAGGCCGTGGCGTCGCCCTCGGTCACCTCGACCTGGACAACTTCCGTCACGCCAACGATGCCCTCGGTCACCAGGCCGGTGACCGGCTGATCCTGCAAGTGGTCTCGCGGCTCAAGAGCCAATTGGAGGCCGGCGATCAACTGGCACGCCTGGGCAGCGATGAATTCGCCCTTCTGATCGACACCCGCCGTGCGCCCCAGCGCGCCGAATGGATGGCCGAACGCATCATCGAAGCTATGGCCGAACCGTATTGGGTCGATGGCGAAAGCCTGCTGATCGGCTGCAGTCTCGGCGTGGCACATGCCCGCGCCAGGGCCGGCGCCGACCCGCTGATGTGGCACGCCCATATCGCCATGCAGCAAGCCAAGAGCACCCAGGGCTGTACTTTTCATATCTTCAACGAACGCATCAACCGCAATGCCCGCAGCCTCGCCGACCTTGAAAGCGAACTGCGCCGGGCGTTGCGCCGTGACGAGCTGGAACTGCATTACCAACCCCGCCTGGACCTCGACGACGGGCATATCGTCGGCCTCGAAGCGCTGGTGCGCTGGCGCCACGGCGAGCGCGGTTTATTGCCACCGAGCGAGTTCGTGCCCCTGGCCGAGCAGAGCGGCTTGATCGTGCCGCTGGGCTACTGGGTGATTTCCCGGGCGCTGCGCGACATGCAGGACCTGCGCGAACGCGGGATTGCGCCGTTGCACATGGCGGTCAACCTGTCGTTCCGCCAGTTCCAGGACAGCCAATTGCTCAGCACCCTCAGCCGGCTGATTGCCGAGCGTGGCGTGGAAGCTCAGTGGCTGGAATTTGAACTGACGGAAACCGCCGTGATGCGCCGCAGCGACCTGGTCAAGCAGACCATGGACGCCCTTGGCCGCCTGGGCGTGCGCTTTTCCCTGGATGACTTTGGCACCGGCTTCTCGTCGTTCGTGCACCTCAACAGCCTGCCGATTGCCTTGCTGAAGATCGACAAAAGCTTCGTCGGCGGCATGGAAGAGCGCGAAGAGAATCGCAAGTTGGTCCACGCGATGATCAACCTGGCCCACAACCTGAACCTGGAAGTAGTAGCCGAGGGCGTGGAAACCGCAGAGCAACTGGCGTTGCTGCGGTTGTTCGGCTGCGATCAGGCTCAGGGTTACCTGATCAGCAAGCCGTTGCCGCTGGCGGAGCTGGTGGACTACCTGACGTTTGGTGACAGCCAGGAACTGGTGGGCGGCGTGATCTGACCGTGTAAACCCGATCAAAATGTGGGAGCCAGCTTTTGTGGGAGCTGGCTTGCCTGCGATAGCATCACTGCGATGTGTCTGACCTACCGAGGTGCCTGCATCGCGGGCAAGCCCGGCTCCCACATAAGCCAACTCCTACACTGACCGAGTAGAGTCGTTACTCCGGCTGCGCGGCTTGAAATCCTTGGTGGGTTTCAGGCTCCTGGCGAATCATCCGCTTCATCTTCCGTTCAAACGCCCAGGTCAGGCTGATTGCCGCGCACGCCAGGCCCAGCGCCAGGCCCCACCACACGCCAGTCGGCCCCCAGCCGAGGTTGAACGCCATCAACCACGCAGCCGGTGCGCCGATCAGCCAGTAGCATCCCAACCCGACCAGGAAGGTGGTCTTGGCGTCCTTGAGCCCGCGAATGCAGCCCATGGCGATGGTCTGCACACCGTCGAACAGCTCAAACCACGCGGCCACCGCCAGCAAGCTCACGGCGAGGTTGATCACGTCGCGAAACGCCGGGTCATGCTGGTCGAGGAACAAGCTGATCAACTGATGCGAGAACAACCACAGCACTGCTGCAAAGCCCAGCATCACCAATGCGCCAAAGCCGATGCCCACCCGCCCGGCCAGCCGTGCTTCCAGCAGGTTCCCGGCCCCGTAATGCTGGCCGATGCGCATAGTGATTGCGTAGGACATGCCCGCCGGGACCATGAACGCCACTGACACAATCTGCAGGGCAATCTGGTGCGCAGCCAATTGCGTACTGCCCATGGTGCCCATGCACAAAGCGGCGAACGCAAACAGCCCGACTTCCACCGCGTAGGTGCCCCCAATCGGCAGGCCCAGGCGCCACAGTTCCCGCAGGTAATGCAGGTTCGGCCGCAGCAGGCCCTTGCGCAGCGGGTAGGCGTCGTAAGCACGGTTGTATTTGATGTACCAGATCAGCGCCAGTGCCATGCAGTTGGCGACGATGGCCGTGACCAGGCCAATGCCTACCAGGCCGAGTTTCGGCAGGCCGAACATGCCTTCGATCAACGCGTGGTTGAGCAGGTAGTTGATCACTGTGCCGCAAAGGCTGATAACCATCACCGGTGTGGCCTTGCCGATGGCACTGGTGAAGCCGCGCAAGGCCATGAACGTCAGGTAGCCGGGCAGGGCGAACGGCAGGATGGTCAGGAACTGGCCGGCGGACGCGACGTTGGTTTCGGTCTGGCCGAACATCAGCAACACCGGCTTGAGGTTCCACAGCAACAAGCCGGCCACCAGCGCCATCAACCAGGCCAGCCACAACCCGGCCTGGGTCAGGCGGGTGGCGCCTTCAATATCGCCGGCGCCCTGGCGGATCGCGACCAGTGTGCCCACGGCGGCAATCACGCCGATGCAGAAAATCGACACGAACGAATAGCTCGCCGCACCCAGGCCGCCGCCGGCCAGGGCCTCGGGGCTCAGCCGCGCCATCATCAGGGTGTCGGTCAGCACCATCAGCATGTGGGCCAACTGTGAGGCAATCAACGGCCCTGACAGCCGCAGAATGGCCCAGAGTTCGGTACGTGCCGGATGCTGCATGATCATCACGCTCAAAAAGTCAGGGAAGGGTGGAAGGGTTGATTCTCGGCGCCCACAGCGCATTGCACAAAGGGATAAATCCGATGGCGCGCATGATTAAAACTCATGCCTGAGTGATTCTGGTAGGGTTTCGAGATTGCGCCGTCGGAGCTTTCGCCATGTCTCGTCGTCTTCCTCCTCTTTACGCCTTGCGGGCGTTTGAAGCGGCTTCCCGTTACAACTCGTTCACCCGGGCGGCGGAAGAGTTGTCGATTACCCAAAGTGCGGTAAGCCGGCACATTCGCACCCTGGAAGAGCACTTCGCCTGCCGCCTGTTCCAACGCAGCGGCCGCACCTTGCAACTCACCGAGGCGGCGCGCCTGTTGCTGCCGGGCGTGCGCGAAGGCTTTGCGGCCCTGGAGCGCGCCTGCCATACATTGAATGCGGAGGACGACATCCTGCGCATGAAGGCGCCGTCCACCCTGACCATGCGTTGGCTGCTGGCACGGCTCAGTCGCTTCCGGCATTTGCAGCCGGGCAATGAAGTGCAACTGACCAGCGCCTGGATGAGTGTCGATGAGGTGGACTTCAACCAGGAGCCGTTCGATTGCGCGGTATTGCTGAGTAACGGTCACTTCCCGCCGGACTGGGAAGCCTGCTACCTGTTTCCTGAACTGCTGATTCCAGTGGGTGCGCCGAACCTGTTGAGCGACGGGCCCTGGGACGTCACGCGGCTGGCCTCTGCCGAATTGCTGCACCCGACGCCGGACCGGCGTGACTGGCGCTATTGGCTGGAGCGCATGGGGCTGTCATCCCAGGTATCGCTCAAGGGCGGGCAGGTGTTCGACACATTGGAGCTGGGCATGATTGCCGCCGCGCGGGGGTACGGCGTGTCCATGGGTGACTTGCTGATGGTGGCTGAAGACGTGGCCCAGGGCCGCCTGAGCCTGCCATGGCCCACCGCGGTGGCCAGTGGGGAAAATTACTATCTGGTGTGGCCAAAGACCCGGCCCGGCGGTGAGCGTTTGCGACGGCTGGGTGACTTTCTCCAGAGCGAGGTGCAGGCCATGGAATTGCCCCAGGTAGAGCGCCTCGCCTGAGCGGATTGCGCACCGGGCAGCAATCGTTTGCGTGATACCCCTGTGATTCGCTCAAGTATTGAGCCTGCCCGCCGAAGTAGGGTTGTTGGAACTACCGTTCTACAACGTTTCCCCTATTAGAATTTTGCCGAGCAGCGCTATGAGATCAGGATGATCCTGGCCTCGGCCAGGAGCCTTCATGTCTCAACCTCGCGCCCGGATCGCCTCTCAACTGGGGCTCGCCCTCGCCGTGATACTGGCTGTCGTCATCAGCGGCAGCACAGTGTTCGCCTTGCGTTCGCTGGACTCCGCCAACCTCGACACCCGCGAGGAGCATCTGGCCAGCGAGGCTCGCTTGCTGGCTGACCAACTCAATACCTTCCACAGCACCTTGCGCGAAAGTACCCAGCGTTTGAGCGGGCTGTTTGAAAAGCGCTTCAGCGCCGGTTTGAGTACGCGCCCTGAGCAACCGGTGGCGGTGGCGGGCGTGCAGACGCCGGGCCTGTACCTGGGCGAGGAAGTGCTCAACAACAATTTCGCTGAAGTTGATGAGTTCAAGCAGATGTCCGGCGGCGTGGCGACCGTATTCGTACGCAGCGGCGAGGACTTTATCCGCGTCAGCACATCCCTGACCAAGCAGGACGGCAGCCGCGCCATTGGCACGGCGCTGGATCATCAGCACCCGGCCTATCAACGCTTGCTCGGCGGGCAGGGCTACGTCGGCCGCGCGGTGTTGTTTGATCGCTCCTACATGACCCAGTACAGCCCGGTGCGCGATGCCAGCGGCAAAGTGATTGCGGTGCTGTTTGTCGGCTTCGACTACACCGACGCGCAGAACGCCCAGTTCGACAACCTCAAGCGCTTCCGCATCGGCCAGACCGGTTCCCTGGCGCTGCTGGACGAACAGAAACACTGGTTGGTCCCGCCAGCTGGGGTGCAGGCGCTGGATCAGTCGATTCCGGTCATGCTCGACCTGGCCGCCAAACCTGGAAAAGGCCGTTTCTGGAGCGACAAGAACGAAGATTTCTACAGCGTCGCGGTGCCGTTTGAAGGCGGCCCGTGGTCGGTGGTGGCGAGCATGCCGAAAGCCGAAATTCGCGCGGTGACCTGGTCGGTGGGGATTCGCCTGGCGATCGGCAGTTTGCTCGCGATGCTGCTGGCGGTGGGCGCGGCGGTCTGGCTGCTGCGCAGCAAGTTGCAGCCTTTGGGCGACCTGGTACGTCAGGCAGAAGCCCTGGGCGCCGGTGATTTGAGCGCGCGCCTGAATGTTTCCAGCCATGACGAAATCGGCCAGTTGGCCCGCAGTTTCAACCAGATGGGCGAAGCGCTGTCGACCATGGTGTCGCACATTCGCAAGGCGGCTGAAGACGTTAACAGCCGTGCCCAGGCGCTGTCGGGTTTGTCCGGCGGTGCGTACGAAGGCATGGAGCAACAGTCCGGCGAAATCACCAGCATGGCCGGCGCGGTAGAAGAGTTCAGCGCCACCTCGCTGAACATTGCCGACAACATGGGCAACACCGAGCGCCTGGCCCAGGACAACGCCCAGCAAACCAAGATCGGCCGCACCTCGATGCAAGAAGCGTCGTCGTCCCTGGAACACATCGCCACCGCGCTGAACAGCACGGCCACGGTGATCAATACCTTGGGCCAGCGCTCCCAGGAAATCGGCGGGATCGTCGGTGTGATCACCGCGATTGCCGAACAGACCAACCTGCTGGCGCTCAACGCCGCCATCGAAGCGGCGCGGGCCGGTGAGCAAGGGCGCGGGTTTGCGGTGGTGGCGGATGAAGTACGCAACCTCGCGTCGCGTACTCGTCAGGCCACGGACGAAATTTCCGGGATGATCCAGAGCATCCAGCAGGAAACCGGCAACGCCATCAGCACCATGGAACAAGGCAACGTGCTGATGCAGGAGGGCCTTGCGCGCAATGCTGACGTGGCTTCTGCGCTGGCGCGGATCGATGAGCAAAGCCGCTCGGCGGGCCAGCAGTTTGCGGCGATTACCACGGCGACCCAGGAGCAGAGCAGCACGGCGACCCTGCTAAGCAGCAACTTGCAGAGCATCGCCCTGGCCAACAGCGAGCAGCGTGAAGTGGTGTCCAACCTTGCGATCACCGCCAAGGAACTGGAGACCCTGGCGGCGGGCTTGCGGCATGAGGTTGACCGGTTTCGTTGATTGACTGTTCGGGCCTCATCGCGGGCAAGCCCGCTCCCACAGTTGACCGTGTTCAATTGAAGAAACCGGCTCAATGTGGGAGACGGGCTTGCCCGCGATGACGGACGATTCGACGCCTCAAACGTCGGATCGGTCGCCCAGCCCTGGGTCCACACGCTTGCCAATGTCCTTGAGTCGCGCCAGTTGATCAACCATCCCTGGCGCTTCATCCAGGCTGCTGACAAAGGTCCACAGGTAAGTCATCACCGCATACACGTGGCCGGCCTTGACCGCCGGCGACAGCGCCAACTGGCTGATGGCGACCACAAACAACAGCGCGGCCAGCGTACCGATAAACAGGAACGCTGCAGCCTCGCGGTCCGACAGCCAGATCCGCAGGCGTGACAGCACCTGGTAGTGGCGCTGCAAGGTCTGCGCGCCGACCTTTTCCACCAGGCCGATTTCCTTTTCCAGGCGGTCATTCAAGCGCTCGTGCAGCTCCTGATTGCGCCGGGCGAAACGTGGCAACAAGGTTGTGCACAGCACCAGCGCCGTCAGGCAGGCCAGGCCGATCCACGGTTCGATCACCAGCAACATCACGGCCGCACCGACGATCGACACCAGCGCCGTCGCGATGATCGGCACGTGTTTTTCGAAGAAATCCACAAAGTCCCGCGCCAACACCACCCGCGCCGCCGCCCGTGAGGTGCTGTGGTTTTGCAGGCGCTGGTTGAGAATCACCGGCACCGCCAGGTCCGCGTAGATACGGGTGAAGGTGCGCGTATCCAACGCCCGTCGCGCCGCCCCGACTACCCAGAACGCCAGTACCACGGCGGCGTAGAACAGCGCGCTGCCGGCATCGCCGCGGATAATTGAGTCCACCGCGAATCCGGCAAACAGCGGGTAGGCCAGCAGCAATGCGTTTTCCAAGGCCACCAGCGACAAGGTGCAGAACAGCTTGCCGGGATAGGCCCTGGCGATCGCTTTGAGGGTTTGGCTGGCGGATTGTTGCCCGATCTTTTTGCTTTCTTCGATCAGGATTTGCGGTGTTACGGATGACATGGGGTGCACCAAGGATGAGATAAGCGCTAGTATTGAGCGACTGCTCAAGTATCCTTGAGCGACCGCTCAAAAAGCAAGCGCCGTCGATCTGCCGGTGCCTGAAGGAAAAGCCTCATGTCGCGTATCGACCGTAAAGACCAGATCATCGCCGCCGCCCTGGAGCTGTTTCGCAGCAAAGGCTTCGCCGATGTCTCCACCCGCGACTTGGCGGAGCACGCCGGGCTGTCCCGCAGCCACGTCTATCATTACTTCAGCGACTGGAAAGATCTGCGCCGCGAAGCGTTTGTGCGGTTTGCCAACGAGCAACTGGACGAGGTGCGGGTGCCGCTGGAAGGTCTGTCTCCACTGAGAGCGCTCGAAGGTTTCCTGCGTGACTGCTTGCCCTCCACGGCAGATGCCGGTTGGGCGCTGTGGCTGGATGCCTGGGATGAAGCCATGCATGACGAGCCTTTGGCCCAGGCTTACCTGGTGATCAACGCCCAATGGCAAGCGATGCTCGCCGAGATCATCGAGCAAGGTGTGTCGGCCAAAGTTTTCCACTGTGAGTCGCCCAAACGCGCCGCGCGGCAGCTCTTCGCCGTCGCCATGGGCTATGCCGATGACTTGATGCTCAAACCCTCCGTTGAATCCGCTGAGGCGGTAATGGATGAGGTGATGGAAGTGGCGGGGCTGCTCCTGGCGTTGCCTAAGAAGCGCTAGCGGGCCGGTACTGCAAAGCTTCCGCCAGATGATGGCGGGCGATGGCTTCCACCTGTTCCAGGTCGGCCAGGGTGCGCGCGACCTTGAGCAAACGATGCGCCGCCCGCAGCGACAGCGTCAGCCGTTCACACGCGCTCTCCAGCCAGCCTTCATCGGCCTTCGCCAGCTTGCAGTGCTGGCGTAGTCCCGGCAGGTCGAGAAAGGCATTGGCGCAGCCTTGGCGCCGTTGTTGGCGCTCCCGGGCCTCGGCCACAAGAACGGACGCGCTGGCGGTATCGTCGCCTGACTGTTTGCCGGGATTCAGCGCGGTGCTTTCCCGGGCGACGGTTACGTGCAGGTCAATCCGGTCCAACAGCGGACCCGAGAGCTTGTTGCGATAGCGCTGGATCTGCTCCGGCGTGCAGCGACAGCGCCCGCTGGGCTCGCCCACATAGCCGCAAGGGCAGGGGTTCATCGCCGCCACCAACTGAAAGCGCGCCGGGAAACTCACCCGGTCGCGGGCGCGGGCAATCACGATATGCCCGGACTCCAGCGGCTCACGCAGCACTTCCAAGACCTTGCGATCAAACTCCGGCAGTTCGTCGAGAAACAACACACCATGATGGGCGAGGGTGATTTCCCCCGGCTGCGGTTTCGAGCCGCCGCCCACCAGCGCCGGGCCTGATGCCGAATGGTGCGGCTGGCGAAACGGCCGGTGCGGCCAATGGCTCAGCGGCGCCAGGCTGACCACTGATTGAATCGCCGCCACCTCCAGCGCTTCCTGTTCACTCAAGGGCGGCAACAGCCCCGGCAGACGGCTGGCGAGCAAGGTTTTGCCCGTGCCCGGTGGCCCGCTGAGCAACAGGTTATGGGCGCCCGCGGCGGCAATCAGCAACGCGCGTTTGGCTGCGAGCTGGCCCTGCACTTCACTCAAATCCGGGTAGGGCTTGTTCAAGTACATCAGGCCACTGGAAACGAAGGGCTCGATCGGGACGTGACCGTTCAGGTGCGCCACCACTTGCAGCAGATGATCCACCGCTATCACCTTCAATCCCGAGGCCAGGCACGCCTCTTCGGCATTGGCCCGAGGCACGATCAAGGTGCGCCCGGCCTTGCGCGCCGCCAGCGCTGCCGGCAACACACCTTTCACCCCACGCACCTCACCGGACAGCGCCAGCTCACCGAGGCATTCCACGTTATCGAGGGTCAACGTCGGCACCTGCACACTGGCGGCGAGAATCCCCAACGCAATCGCCAAATCAAAACGCCCACCGTCCTTGGGCAGGTCGGCGGGCGCGAGGTTGAGGGTGATGCGGCGGGATGGATATTGCAGCGCGGAGTTGAGAATCGCGCTGCGCACGCGGTCTTTGCTTTCCTTGACGGCGGTCTCCGGCAGACCCACCAGCGTCAGCGACGGCAAGCCGTTGGCCATGTGCACCTCGACGGTGACGGCAGGGGCTTCAACGCCAATCTGGGCGCGGCTGTGGACGATGGCGAGGGACATGCTCGTTCCTTGAAATGAGTGGCCGCTTCCTGCGGTTTTTCAAGGGTAGTCCAGCGCTGGCGCAACGCAGCGGCGAGGTTTTACAGAACGTATCGGGCTACTGGCTGGGCGGTGGCACACACAAAAACTCCTTCGCCAACGTCAACCACGCCTGCGCCGCAAACGACAGCTTGCACTGCCGACGCCACGCCAGCATCAATCTCCAGTTCAGGGCCGGCGACTGTATTTCCGCGATGCTGAATTGGTTGGCATCAAGGGTGTCGCAGAACGCCCGGGGCAGCAGGGTGATGCCCACACCCAGGCGTACCAGGGAGGCGATAAAGTCCCATTGGCTACTGCGCCCGCTGATACGCGGCTCAAAACCGGCCAGGGCGCAGGCGTCGAGTACGAATTGGTTCAGGGTGAAGGTGTCATCGTAAAAGATGAATTCGCAGGCTTGCAGTTCGCTCAGCTCCACCGAGCTGCGTCCCTGCCAGGGCGAATCATGGGGCGCGAGCAGGCACAGCGGCGATTCGAACAAGGGCATGGATTCGAATTCGGACCAGATATCCGCCACGCGCGGCGAGTCCAGGATGGTGCCGAACTCCAGGGTGCCTTGGCGCAGGTCCTGAATGGTGACGTTGCCGCCGCTTTCGAACAGTTTCAGTTCGATCTTCGGGTAGCGGGCGTGATATTCCGCAAAGATCGGTGCCAGTGCGAGGTGGGTAGAGGGCGACAGTCCCATGCGCAGGGCGCCGCGTTCGACTTGCTGCAAGTCTTGCAGCTCCACGGTCATTTCATCGTGCAGTGCGATCATTTCCTTGGCGCGCTTGAGCACAATTTCACCGGCGTCCGTCAGGGTGAAGCGTTTTCCCATGCGGTCCAGCAGCCTCAAGCCGAGGCTCGTTTCAAGTTGCTGCACCATTTTGCTGACCGTTGGCTGGGTCAGGTGCAGCTTCACAGCGGCTTTGGTAAAGCTCTGCTGGTCCACGACTTCTACGAAATAACGAAGCGCCCTGATGTCCATTTTGCATTCCAATTTCGCATGGTTTTCATAAGATTAATTCATTATATCTTTAAAAAATGGCTGGATAAGATTTGTTACATCTGTTCCCAGCCAGCGTTCCCGGTGATGCCTTGAGGGCCTTGCCAGACGCTTCCATGGCCAGATTTCTCGCAGTGTATGAATCAAAGGCAACGCTATTTCTGGAGAGCAATTGTGCTTAACAAAACGCGTCATTCTTTTTCCGGTTCTGATGAGATGTCTCAGGGAGCGCGCTTCGTTAAGGAGTTGCTGGCGCAGGCGCAGATTGAGGTAAACGGGCCGTCGGCTGCGGATATGCAACTGCACCACAGTGCTACGTTCGACCTGGCCCTGGCCAAAGGCAACCTTGGCCTTGGCGAGGACTACATGGATGGCGGTTGGGACGCCGAGGCGCTGGATGAGTTTTTCTACCGCCTCATGCGCTCTGGGGTGATCGACCAGGCCAACCCGGCCACCTTGTTGTTTCACGCGTTCAGCTCCCGCTGGCTGAATCTGCAAAACAAGAAGCGCGCCTGGCAAGTCGGCGAGGCGCACTACGACCTTGGCAATGACTTCTACGCGCGCATGCTCGACTCGCGCATGACGTACACCTGTGGCTACTGGAAAGATGCCACCACCCTGGAGCAGGCGCAGTTCGCCAAGCTGGACCTGATCTGTAAAAAGCTCGGTCTCAAGCCGGGCATGCGCGTGCTGGATATCGGCTGTGGCTGGGGCAGTTTCATGAGCCATGCGGCCGAGCACTATGGCGTGGAGTGCGTGGGTGTGACCATCTCCAAGGAGCAGGCGGAGTGGGGCCGCGCCAAGTATGCACATCTGCCGATCGAGTTTCGTTTGCAGGACTATCGGGACATCGACGAGCAATTCGACCATATCGCCAGCGTCGGCATGTTTGAGCATGTGGGGCGCAAGAACCATCGGGCGTATATGGAGGTGGCCAACCGCTGCCTGAAGGACGACGGCCTGTTCCTGTTGCACACCATCGGCAAGAACCAACGCAACAGCACGCCGGACCCGTGGATCGACAAATACATCTTTCCCAACGGTGATTTGCCCTCGATCGGGCAGATCGGCGACGCCATGGACGGGCTGTTTGTTGCCGAGGATTTGCACAACTTTGGCGCCGATTACGACAAGACACTGATGGCCTGGTGCGAAAACTTCGAACTGGCTTGGCCGGACTTCGCCGAAACCTTCGGGCGGCGTTTCTACCGGATGTGGCGCTATTACCTGCTGTCGTGTGCAGGGGCGTTTCGCGCGCGGGATATCCAGTTGTGGCAGTGGGTATTGTCGAAGAAGGGCGTTGTCGGGGGGTATCAGCGGGTGAGCTGAGGGTTACAGCGGTTTAACGGGGACAGGCGAAACCTGCCCCGGTTGGGCCGGTTTATTCGGCGGCCGGCGTCAATCGCGCTTCCAGCTCCGCCACCTTGGCCTCAAGGCTTTCCAACCGCGCCCGAGTGCGCGCCAACACCACCATCTGGCTATCAAACTCTTCCCGGCTTACCAGATCCAGCTTGCTGAAACCGCTTTGCAGCAGCGCCTTGAACTGGCTTTCAATTTCATTGCGTGGCAGCGGCGTGTCGCTGCTGAACAGGCGGGAGGCGTGGCCGCTCAGGGCGTCGAGGAGGTCTTTGGGCGCGAGCATGGGAAATCGTCCGGAAAATCTGTTGGCCGGCAGTGTATCACGCAGCGTCTATAGTCATTTCCAGCAGCGGTGGCGCACGCTTTTCGCGCATGGGGACGGGCGGTCGCGCACCGTTTTCGTGCGTATCTTCGCCGTCGTGGCGCCCGGTAGGTGGGCGCGAGCGAACAAAGGACTGATTTCAGTGATTTTTACGGAGCTGGCAAGCTTTCTGCTTAGACGATCATGACCCATGCACTGATGCAGTCGCTGTGACGATGCAGTGCGCCGACGGAGCGGGGTAGGTGTTTCGTCACCAGTGGTTAGCGAGCGTCGCAATGGCAAATGCCAAGGCGACGAAGCGTTACAAAGCCAGGCACTGCGCTTAGACTTGAGACGGGTTTGTTTTCCTGGGGCAAGTCCACCAATTCGGGAGAGAGTTTTCATGAAGCTAGTCACTGCCATCATCAAGCCGTTCAAGTTGGACGATGTACGCGAGTCACTGTCCGAGATCGGCGTGCAGGGCATTACCGTTACTGAGGTCAAAGGCTTCGGTCGGCAGAAGGGTCACACCGAGCTGTATCGCGGCGCGGAATACGTGGTCGATTTCCTGCCAAAGGTGAAGATTGATGTCGCCATTGACGACAAGGATCTTGACCGGGTTATCGAGGCGATAACCAAGGCCGCCAACACCGGCAAGATCGGTGACGGCAAGATCTTCGTGGTCAATCTGGAACAGGCTATTCGCATCCGTACCGGCGAAACCGATACCGACGCAATCTAAGCCGCCAAACCCCAACGCCCCAGGAGAAAACAATATGACTCTGCGTAAATTCGCAGGGCTAGGAGCCCTGTTGTCCCTCGTAATGCCGGCCCTGGCCATGGCGGCGGACCCAGTACCAGCTCCAGTCCTCAATTCCGGCGACACTGCGTGGATGCTTACGTCCACCGCGCTGGTACTGTTCATGACCATTCCAGGCCTCGCGCTGTTCTACGGCGGCATGGTTCGCTCCAAAAACATTCTTTCCGTGATGATGCAGTGCTTCGCCATCACCGGCCTGATCACCATCCTGTGGTTCGTCTACGGCTACAGCATGGCGTTCGATACCACCGGTATGGAAGCAGGCGTCGTCAACCTCAACTCGTTTGTGGGTGGCTTGTCCAAACTGTTCCTTTCGGGTGTGACCCCGGCCAGTATCACCGGCCCGGCGGCGTTGTTCCCTGAAGCCGTGTTTGTGACCTTCCAGATGACCTTCGCGATCATCACCCCGGCGCTGATCGTCGGTGCGTTCGCCGAGCGTATGAAGTTCTCCGCGATGCTGATCTTCATGGGCGTCTGGTTCACCCTGGTCTACGCACCGATTGCCCACATGGTATGGGGCGGTCCGGGTTCGTTGCTGGGCGACTGGGGCGTACTGGACTTCGCAGGCGGCACCGTGGTGCACATCAACGCCGGTGTTGCCGGCCTGGTAGCGTGCCTGGTACTCGGCAAGCGCAAAGGCTTCCCAACCACCCCAATGGCACCGCACAACCTCGGTTACACCCTGGTGGGCGCGGCCATGCTGTGGGTCGGCTGGTTCGGCTTCAACGCCGGCTCCGCTGCTGCGGCCAACGGCACTGCCGGTATGGCGATGCTGGTCACCCAGATCGCTACCGCTGCGGCGGCGCTGGGCTGGATGTTCGCCGAGTGGGTCACCCACGGTAAGCCAAGCGCGCTGGGCATTGCCTCGGGTGTGGTTGCTGGCCTGGTGGCAATCACTCCAGCTGCGGGCACCGTGGGCCCGATGGGCGCCCTGGTGATCGGCCTGGCGGCCGGTGTAGTGTGCTTCTTCTGCGCCACTACCCTGAAACGCAAACTGGGCTACGACGACTCCCTGGACGCCTTCGGCGTACACGGTATCGGCGGTATCCTCGGCGCGATCCTGACCGGTGTGTTCGCGGCACCAGCGATGGGCGGCTTCAACGCCACCACCACTGATATCGCGGCTCAAGTCTGGATCCAGTGCAAAGGCGTCGGCTTCACCGTCATCTACACCGCCATCGTGACATTCATCATCCTCAAGGTGCTGGACGCTGTGATGGGCCTGCGGGTGACCGAAGAAGAAGAGGCTGTCGGCCTCGACCTGGCGCAACACAACGAGCGCGGCTACAACTTGTAAGTACGCGAAAAAAAGATGCCCGGCTTGCCGGGCATTTTTTTGCCTGGGGTTTGTCTGTGGCTAAAGGTGTATGGGTTTTTTGGCGACTTTGTGATGGGATCCACACCGCACTTTTCAGCGTGCGAATGTCTTACAGGCATGTAGGCGTATTCGGCACTTTGTTTTTTCCCTGAGCGCGCTAGAATGCGCGCCGATAGGCGGAGAACTGTATGTGGCAACAGACCCTGATAACCCTGCGGGCCAAGCCCCGGGGCTTTCATCTGGTGACGGACGAGTTGCTCGCCGGCTTGCCTGAATTGAAGGCCTGTCGGGTGGGCCTGTTGCATTTGTGGCTGCAGCACACCTCGGCCTCGTTGACGGTCAACGAGAATGCCGACCCGGCGGTTCGCCGTGACTTCGAGCGTTTTTTCAATGCGCTGGTGCCGCAAGGCATGGCGGGATATGAACACAACGACGAAGGTCCGGATGATCTCCCGGCGCACTTCAAGGCCAGTCTGCTGGGCTGTCAGCTGAGTTTGCCGGTAAGGGCCGGCCGCTTGGCGATGGGGACCTGGCAAGGTGTTTATCTGGGCGAGCACCGTGATCATGGCGGTGCTCGTAAAGTCCTCGCCACCTTGCACGGTGATGGGGCATAAGCCACTGGTGATCCGGTGGATGTTGATTTTTTTCCGGCGGCCGTCGACAGGCGGCGAAGCTGGGCTATAACTAATCTGCTTTTCGCAAGTCATGAGGTAGAACATGAGCGACGATGATCTGGAAAACGACGACCTCGAAGTAGGCGACGACGACGAAACCGAAGAAGGTCTTGAGGCGGCTGCCGAAGACGTGGCTGACGACGACGGTGGCGATGATGCACCGGTCCCGGTAGCCAAGGGCAAAGCCAAGGCTGCGGTGTCGGTTGACGAACTGCCGAGCGTAGAAGCCAAGAACAAAGAGCGCGATGCGCTGGCCCGTGCGATGGAAGAGTTCCTCGCTAAAGGCGGCAAAGTGCAGGAAGTCGAGGCTAACGTGGTGGCAGATCCACCGAAGAAGCCTGATAACAAGTACGGCAGCCGGCCTATCTAAGGCTTGCTGTTTGCTTGCTGAAAAAGCCCGCCGTCGCTGCGGGCTTTTTCATGGGTGAAATACATCCCTTCAGGCTGCCGACTGTCAGTGTGGGAGCGGGCTTGCTCGCGAATGCGGTGTATCAGTCAACCATGTATCAACTGATCCAACGCATTCGCGAGCAAGCCCGCTCCCACATGGGATCTTCAGGGTTGCGGGAATTGCGTTATTGCCAGCTTCGTAATAGTTCTGGCAGTTCAGTCAGGCTGCGAATCTCGGCGTCCGGGCGCTTTTGCGCCTCCCAGGCCTTGCCCGCCGGGTTGAACCACACCGCCCGCAGCCCCGCCTGCTGCGCACCGGCGATGTCATCCCCCGGATGATCGCCAACGTGCACCGCCGCGCTCGGCGCTACGCCACCGCGCTGCAGGGCCTCCTGGTACAACCGTGCATCCGGCTTGGCGATACCAATGTCTTCAGCCCGCAGTGCAAAGTGAAAGTAATCCGCCAGCCCCACACGCTGCACATCGGCATTGCCGTTGGTAATCACCCCCAGCAGATAGTCGCGGCGAAGCGCTTGCAGCATCGGTTCCGCTTCGGGGAATACGGTGAGTTGATGCCGGGCGTGGATGAACGCTTCAAAGCACACGTCCGCCATCTGCGCCGCTTCCGGCAACGGGTATCCGGCTTCCTCGAAAGCATGTTGCAGCACCTTTTGACGCAACACGCTGATGCGGTACTTCAGCTCCGGATGTCGCTCCAGCACCTGTTGGCGCAGGCTGGCAAACTTCTCCAGAGGCAAGTCGCCCACCTTGGTGGCATGTGTCGCCAGCCACTCGCGCATCGACGCCTCGGCGCTGATGATGACCGGCACGTTATCCCAGAGCGTATCGTCCAGGTCGAAGGTGATCAGCTTGATGCTCATGAGTCACTGCCCTTAATGCGTTTGGCCCGTGGATGGGCGCTGTCGTACACCGTTGCCAGGTGTTGAAAGTCCAGGTGGGTGTAGATCTGGGTGGTCTTGATGTCTGAGTGGCCAAGCAGTTCCTGCACCGCGCGCAGGTCCTGGGACGACTCCAGCAGGTGGCTGGCAAAGGAGTGCCTGAGCATGTGCGGGTGCAGGTTTTGCCCCAGCTCGCGCTCGCCGGCGGCCTTGACCCGTAACTGAATGGCCCGTGGCCCGAGGCGGCGGCCTTGCTGGCTGATAAACACGGCGTCATCCGCCGGGTTGGCCAGGGCACGCAGGGGCAGCCACAGCAGCAGGGCTTCGCGGGCCTTCTTGCCCACCGGTAATACGCGGGTCTTGCTGCCTTTGCCGAGCACCTGCACCAGGCCATCCTCCAGGTCCAGCTGATCGAGGTTGAGCCCGGTCAGCTCCGACAGGCGTAGGCCCGAGGAGTAGAATAGTTCGAGGATCGCCTGGTCGCGATGAGCCAGGAAGTCGTCCTCCACGGCGCCGTCGAGCAATTGCAGGGCACGGTCGGTGTCGAGGGTCTTGGGCAGGCGGCGTTCACCCTTGGGCGGCGCCAGGCCGTTAGCCGGGTCGTGGTCGCACAGGCCTTCGCGGTTCAGGTAGTGATAGAGGCCGCGTACCGCCGACAGCAGGCGCGCCAGGCTGCGGGAGGATTGACCTTGCTGGTGCAGGCGGGCGATCAGGCTGCGCAGACCCTGGATATCCAGGGCCTTCCAGCTGCTGATGTGTTGCTTCTCGCAGAACGCCAGGACCTTGTTCAAGTCCCGACGGTAGGCTTCCAGGGTATGCGGCGACACCTGGCGCTCGCTGCGCAGGTGAGCGCAGTAGGCGTCCAGTTGTCGTTCCATGGTTAGCGCACCGCGCGCAAGGCGGTGGTGAAGCGCGGCAGGACGCGACCCAGCACTTCGGCGATGTAGCTCAGGAACAGCGTGCCCACCGAGCTTTTGTAGTGCTGTGGATCACGGCTGGCGATGGCCAGCACACCATGTAAACCTTGATGACTCAGGGCGACCACAGCGGTGGAGCCGATCTGCTGGCGCTGTTCGGCGCCAAACAGGAAGTCCAGCTCATGCTCGCGCAGGGTGCCGCTGATGGTCTTGCCTTCGGACAGCAAGCCGCCAATGGCGGTCTGGGCATCGCTGCCGCTGACCCAGCGCCCTACCGGCATCGGGTTGTCGCTGAACAGGATCAGGCTGACAAAAGGCACCTGGAAGTCCTGGCGCAGGCTGTCTTCGACGGCAATAACCGCTTCTTCCAGGCTGGCGGCGTCCATCAGGGTCAGGACCAGGCGGCGGGTCTTGTCGAACAGGCGGTCGTTGTCGCGGGCCACGTCCATCAGCTGCGAGAGCCGATGGCGCATCTCGATATTGCGCTCGCGCAGGATCTTCATCTGCCGCTCCACCAGCGACACGGTATCGCCGCGCTGGTGGGGAATGCGCAGGGCCGGCAGCAGCTCCTCGTGTTCGACGAAGAAGTCCGGATTAGCCTCCAGATACGCCGCAACGGCTGCGGCCTCCAGACTTTCGCTTGGGGATGCTTTCGCGGGTACTTGAGGCTTATCAGTCATTAGGTTTGCTCACTCATAGACGGACCTGTCCTTCGTAGACGCGGGTGGCCGGGCCGGTCATTTTCACCGGTTGGCCAGGGCCTGCCCATTCGATGGACAGACGTCCGCCGGGCAGGTCGATCAGCAGTGGCGAATCCATCCACCCCTGGCTGATCGCGGCTACGGCAGCGGCGCAGGCACCGGTACCGCAAGCCTGGGTTTCGCCGGCTCCGCGTTCCCAGACGCGCAATAGCGCACGGGAACGGTCGATGACCTGCAGGAAACCCACGTTAACCCGCGCCGGAAAGCGCGGGTGGTTTTCGATCTTCGGCCCCAGTTCGTGAACCGGTGCGCTGTTGATGTCATCGACCCGCAGCACGGCATGGGGGTTGCCCATGGACACGGCGGCCAGGTTGACGGTCTTGCCGTCCACGTCCACGGCGTAGCTCAGCGCTTGCTCGGTGGCCTGGAACGGAATGTCCGCCGGCACCAGCCGTGGGGCGCCCATGTTGACGCCGATCTGGCCGTCGCTGCGAATATCCAGCTCGATAATGCCGCTTTTGGTCTCGACGCGAATCTGCCGCTTGGCGGTCAGGCGCTTGTCCAGCACAAAACGGGCGAAACAGCGGGCACCGTTGCCGCACTGTTCCACTTCGGAGCCGTCGGAGTTAAAGATCCGGTAACGGAAATCCACTTCCGGGTTGCTCGGTGCTTCCACCAGCAACAATTGGTCGAAGCCGACGCCGGTGTGCCGGTCGCCCCACAGCTTGGCGTGCTTGGGCAGGATGTGCGCGTGCTGGCTGACCAGGTCGAGAACCATGAAGTCATTGCCCAGCCCGTGCATCTTGGTAAAACGCAGCAACATGGCCTTACTCCGGCAGCAGGCTTTCGCCAGCAAACAACTCGGCTACCGTCTCGCGGCGACGCACTTCAAACGCTTGATCACCGTCCACCAGCACCTCGGCGGTACGCCCGCGGGTGTTGTAGTTGGAGCTCATGACAAACCCGTAGGCACCGGCCGAATGCACGGCCAGCAGGTCGCCTTCTTCCAGGGCCAGCTGACGTTCCTTGGCCAGGAAGTCGCCAGTCTCGCAGATCGGGCCGACCACGTCGTAGCTGCGGCCTTCGCCAGCACGTGGCTTGACGGCCGTCACATCCATCCAGGCCTGGTACAGCGCCGGGCGGATCAGGTCGTTCATCGCCGCATCGACGATGGCGAAATCCTTGTGTTCGGTGTGCTTGAGGTACTCGACCTGGGTCAGCAGCACGCCAGCATTGGCGACGACGTAGCGGCCCGGCTCGAACATCAGCGTCAGGTCGCGGCCTTCGGTGCGCTCGCGCACGGCCTTGATGTAGTCGGAAACCAGCGGCGGCTCTTCATCGCGATAACGCACGCCGACGCCGCCACCGAGGTCGATGTGGTGCAGGTAGATGCCGCATTCGCCGAGGCGGTCGATCAGCGCCAGCAGGCGGTCGAGGGCGTCGAGGAACGGTGGCAGGCTGGTCAGTTGCGAGCCGATATGGCAGTCGACGCCCAATACTTCCAGGTTTGGCAGTTGGGCGGCGCGGATGTACACGTCCTCGGCGTCGGCAATGGCGATGCCGAACTTGTTCTCTTTGAGACCGGTGGAAATGTACGGGTGAGTGCCGGCGTCTACGTCCGGGTTGACCCGCAGGGAGATCGGTGCGCGAACGCCCATCTCGGCGGCCACCACTTGCAGGCGCTCCAACTCGTCGGTGGACTCGACGTTGAAGCAGTGCACGC
Organism: Pseudomonas sp. Xaverov 83; assembly: GCF_019352905.1. Taxonomy (NCBI): domain Bacteria; kingdom Pseudomonadati; phylum Pseudomonadota; class Gammaproteobacteria; order Pseudomonadales; family Pseudomonadaceae; genus Pseudomonas; species Pseudomonas sp. Xaverov 83. The sequence continues at coordinate 405,822 of NZ_JAAAFU010000075.1, forward strand.
CAACTTCCAGGGCGCGGCGCATGTCTTCGCGGCTCTTGCCGACGCCGGAGAACACGATCTTGTCAGCTTTGCCGCCAGCGGCCAGCACACGCTCAAGCTCGCCCCGGGACACAATGTCGAAACCGGCGCCAAGGCGCGCCAGGACATTGAGTACACCCAGGTTGGAGTTGGCTTTTACCGCGTAGCACACCAGGCTTGGCGTGCCTTCCAGCGCGTCGGCAAAGGAGCGGTATTGCGCTTCGATGTGGGCACGGGAGTACACGTAGGTCGGGGTACCAAAGCGCTCGGCAATGGCGGACAGCGCGACACCTTCCGCGAACAGCTCGCCGTCCCGGTAGTTAAAAGCGTCCATGATGTTCCCTTAGTAGGTGTCGTGCTTGTGCGCTTTGGTTTGCGACGATTGCGCCTGTTCATTCGGGTCTTTGCTGTCATCGGGCAGATACAGCGGGCCTTTTTGACCACAGGCACTAACGAGGCAAGCGACCGCGACGAGCGCAGCAAGGGAAGAGATCAGGCGCTTCATGGCGAAATCCTTGAATATGCATTAATTGCGCCCGAGTATACCGACCACCCGCCGGATTGCCTATGCGCCGAAATACCCGTCCGGCGGGGCTTTGCCGAGTTTGTCGCGATTGCGCTTACACCAATCAGGGATAATTCACGCAGCTGCGGGTAATGAAATCGGTATCCTTTGCAATCATGATGGCGCGTCCGTATTGTGCGGCGCTTGAGCGAGACCAGACACTTTTCGAGGTTCCCATAATGAGTTTGACCGAAGCCCGTTTCCACGACCTGGTGGATTCGACCCAGCAAGCGCTGGAGGATATTTTCGACGACAGCGGCCTGGATGTGGACCTGGAGAACTCGGCCGGTGTGCTGACCGTCAAGTTTGAGAGTGGCCAGCAACTGATCTTCAGTCGCCAGGAACCGCTGCGTCAGCTGTGGCTGGCTGCGCGCTCCGGTGGCGTTCACTTCGACTACGACGAAGAAAGCGGCAAATGGCAGTGCGACAAGAGCGAAGAGTTGTTGGGCGAGATGCTCACGCGCCTGATTCATGAATATACCGGCGTCGAGCTGGACTTCGACGAGATCTGATCGTGACGCAGCCCGTACCCGTACGCCCGCCCAAGCCGCTGTTCAGCAATGTCAGCCCGGCGGTGCCGTCACCTTGTATCAGTTTATGTCGGCTGGATGAGCACAAAGTCTGCCTCGGCTGCTTTCGTCATGTAGAAGACATCCGTGAATGGCGCTCCGCCGATGATGCGCGGCGCCGCGTGATCGTCGCCCAGGCCGAGCAGCGCAAGGCCTCCGCCTGAGGCCGTCTTGTTTATTTATTGTGCTGTGGTAGTGTCCGGATACACCTCAACTCATCGAGGTCCGTGAGAACCCCGCCTTTTCCTGGCGGGGTTTTGCTTTTTTGTGCAGAAAAAAGGAGTCTGCCTGAATCATGACCGCACCTTCCATCATCCTCACCCGTCTTGACGTGCAGCGTCTTGAGCAACTGATCGACCGTGTAGGCGAGGCGTCGCCGGGCGTTGAAGCCCTGCAACACGAACTCGACCGCGCCGAAGAAGTGGTTGGCCACGATGAAGTGCCTGCAACTGTCGTGACCATGAACTCCAGCGTGCATTGCCGTGAACAAGGCAGTGGCAAGGACTATCACCTGACCCTGGTCTACCCCAAGGACGCGAACGCCGACGAAGGCAAAATCTCGATCCTGGCGCCGGTGGGCAGCGCTTTGTTGGGCCTGCAAGTCGGCCAGCACATCGACTGGCCAGCACCAGGCGGCAAAACCCTCAAGCTTGAATTGCTCGGCGTCGAAGGCCAGCCGAAAGACGGTGGTGCCTTTCCTCTCTAAACCTGGTTCAGCGCTTCATTGAGCGCCAGTTCCAGATCAGCCTTGTAGCGTAGGTACAGATTGCTCGGGCTTTGAACATCACCGAGCAGGCCGGACAGGTCCAGATCGGTGATGTAGCAGCGGTAGCGCTCGGCCTCCCGGCGTTGCCCGACGATTTGCTGGGCGACCACCGCAAACAGTTGGTCGCCAAATTCCAGCTCGGAAAACTCCCGTTGATTGCAGTACAAGGTGATCCCCACCTGGCCCGGTGCTGCCTTGCCGATAATCGCCTGCACGTCGTAGAACGGTTTATTGGCCGGGGTTTGCGGCGCTGGGCGCGGTTCGGCCCGGCGTGCGCGGCCGCTGCCTGACGGCAACAGCTGGTAATACAGGATTTGCACCGCGCAGAGTGGCTGTTGCGGGTCCAGCGGCAGCAGCGCGTCGCGCCGATAAATAATCGATTGCAGGAAGCGCTGCAGCGGCACCAGAAGGCTTTGCTCGTCGTGAAACGGCAGGCGCTGCTGCCAGAGCGCGTTGAATTCATCCAGCACGTACAGCTCGGCAACCCCTTCGTTGATCCGGTAGAACACCTGCACACAGTCGGGCAGGCCCATGGGCAGCAACAGCGCCAGGTCGTGGTCTTCGAGGGCCATGGTGTCCAGGTGCAGCGGGCTGTAGCTGGCCAGTTCTTCACTGAGGTAGGCGATCAGCGCGTCCTGGGTCGCCAGTGACACATGGTTGGCTTGGCCGGGTGTCAGTTCCATCACGTGGTAGTGCTGCTGCACCTGCACCAGGTAGCGGTGGTTTTCCTGGCTCAGCATCAGGTTTTGCGCGGTGTCGAAGATTTCTTCCACGCGCTGGGCAATGAATTGCGCACGGTTGTGGCAGAAGCAACGCACCCGCAATCGCGGCAGGTGATTGGCCGGCAGCTGGTTCAGGTAATCCCGCAGGCAGTCGAGCAGCGCGTGGGGGCCGTCGTAGCGGCTGACCATCACCTCGTTCCAGCTGTTGAGTGTGACCTGGTCCAGGGTTAGCACCAGGTTTTCCCGTACGCCGGCGTAACTCAGGGAGTCGGTGCGCTCGGTGGTCATCAGGATGTTCAGGTCGCGGTGGTGCTTGAGCGGGTCGACGCCGACGTTGATCAGCAGCAGCACTTCCTCGGGCACCGCCGAGCGCAACAGGCGTTCTTCATCGACGCTGGCCAAGGGCAGGGCGACGGTCTGTTGCAGGCTGCCCAGCAGGTTGAACAGCTCGAATTCGGTCATGTCGCTGCTGCCGGGGTGCAAGGCCAGGCGGGTGCTGCTGTCGATCACGCCGTTGCGGTGGCACCAGGTGAGCATTTCCAGCAGGTCGCGGCTGCGCTTGATCGGTGCGAAGTGCTCCCATTCCAGGGCGGTCAGGCTGCCGTTGTACAAGCCCCAATGGTGCTGACCCGGCTCTTTACGGTTGGGCGATTGCACCAGGGTCAGGGTGTCTTCGGCCAGGTCCGGGGCAATGCCGGGGTTGATGAACTCAACCTTGCCGGCCTTGCGCTCGAAGGCGGCATACAGACGCCGGCCGAGCACATTGAGGTCGCGCTTGTTGATCAGGCTGACGGTCTGTTCGGTGCGGGCAAACTGGGTCAGGAAGCGATAGCTATAGTTCAGCTCGTTGACCAGTGCCCGGCGCTCGGAGGCCACTTGGCGGACTTTCCATTGGCTGCGGCTGTCCAGCAGGGCCAGTTGGCGCTGGTCCCAACCCCATTCATGGGCCAGGCGCTCCAGCAGCAAACGTTGCCAGCGGTCGGTGCGCTGGCCGGCCGTGAGCTTGCGGTTGACCTTCAGGTACAGGGCGCGCCGCACCAGTTCCAGGCGCTCCGGTTCGTTGCGAGCCTTGAGGTATTCCTCGATGCGGCGGTAGACCACGATGTACGGGTCCAGCTCGTCGAGGTCCATCTGGTTGGCAAACACCGCCCGCTTGAAGCGCAGGCTCAGGCACTGCACCTTCGGGTGTTCGCTGGCGTAGACCTCGGTCAGTAGGAGCTTGAGTACCGACTTGTAGGGCGATTCGATGCCCTTGAACAACTGCCACAGGCCGGCGCCGATAAATTCACCCGGCGGGATGTGGGCCAGATGGCCCAGGTCGAGGGTTTCATCGGCGCGGATAAAGCGCTTGGAGATCAACGCGTGGGTGAATTCGGCGTAGCGGGTTTCTTCATACACCGGCACCAGCCACCAGATCGGCGTGCGCCCTGCCAGCCAGATGGCGGTGCGGTAGAACTCATCCAGCAGCAGGTAATGCTGGCTGGTGCCGCAGTCTTCCGAGCTCAGTTGGGTGTCGCGGTCACCCTGGATAAACCGTGTCGGCTCGATCAGGAAAAAATGCGCCTCGGCGCCCATGGTCAGAGCCCAGGTTTCCAGCAATTGGCATTTTTTTCGTAGCTCGGCCAGCTCATTCTCACTGAGATCGGCAGCGTGGCAGACCCACACGTCCATATCACTTTGATCGGCCTGGGCCAGGGTGCCCAGGCTGCCCATCAGGAACAGGCCATGAATAGGGCGCGGTGGGTTGCCGTGCCGGGGCTTGTAGGAAAACGTGCGGGTCAGGCGCTGAGCTTCTGCCAACGCTTGCGCGTCGGGTTCAAAGTTCGACAGGCCGGCCGGTGTGCTGCCCGACACATAACCCGGCAGCAGCGGGTGATTGACGTGGAAAAACAGCGGCAGCAGCGTCAGTACGCTTTGCTGGCGCGGCGTCAGCCCTTCAACGGCCCGGGCCATGCGGCCCTCGTTCAGGGCCAGAAATCGCGCGCGCAACTGGGTCAGCACCTTGCGGTCGATGCCTTCGTCCAGGTCGGGGCGGATTTCGTGGGTGCGGGTCATGTCGAACTCGGTGGCTCGCAGGGCCCGACGTGGGCGGCCGTGTGGGAGTTTACAGCCAGTAGCGTAGGAGGTTTAGCGGGATTTTGTTTTTGGCGCCAGAATTTTATCCCGGGCGCAGGAATGCCCGCGGAATCCGTGAAAGAGGATCCCGTGGGCGATACGAGGTGTCAGGCGGCTTCTTTGCTGGTCGTCAGAATAGTCAGCAGGCTTTGTGCGTGTTCGGCAGCATCCCGGCCAAGGCTGGTGAGGTAGCCACCATCTGGCTGGTCGATCAGGTCTTTTTCAAACAGGCGCCGGGCAGCGGCAATGGCAGTGGGAGCGGCGGTCTGATGAACTTTCAGACCTTCCTGGGAGCTGCCCAGGTTGAAGAGTGCAAGGATTTCCAGTTCGGCAACCAACTCAGGGGTATACGACATAAGGACTCCAGACTTTCTAGGAATTTTTAGACGCTAGCAGCCATAAGGTGAACGCACTTGGGCGAGCTGTCCAGTCGGAACTCATGCAGTGTTGATGTGGGGCAGGATTGTGGCCAGCAAGCGCTTGCTGGCCAGTGCGGTGTCGGGCTTATTGCTTCTCGGGCGGCAGCTCTGGCAGGGCGCGCAAGGCAGTTTCATACCATTCGGTATTGAAGGCGCGGTCTTCTTCGAGCAGGGCGTCGATTTCGACGGCGAGCACGTGGGCCATCATTTGCAGGATGTCTTCGCGCTCGTAGCCCACCAGGGTCAGCTTGTTGAAGGTGGCCTTGGCGGCGGGCGGGTTGTCGCTTTCGATCTGGTTTTCGATCGCTTCAATCAAGGTGGTCTCGGCGAACTCTTCTTCGTCGTTGTCGATATCGGTTGGCTCGCTCATGGCAGGCTCCTGGAGGAAAGGGCGCCAGTCTACCCCCATTCACTCGGCTGATGCTGCTGGTCAGGCGTGGCATCCCGTTCTATAACCACTGCTGCCAACCCCGTACACGGCCTGGAGGCTTTGTGATGCTCAAGCTTTATGGATTTTCGGTCAGCAACTACTACAACATGGTCAAACTGGCGCTGCTGGAGAAAGGGCTGCGCTTCGAAGAGGTGCCGTTCTACGCAGGCCAGAGCCCTGAAGCCTTGGCCGTGAGCCCCCGGGGCAAGGTGCCGGTGCTGGGTGTCGAGCAAGGCTTTATCAACGAAACCAGCGTGATCCTCGAATACATCGAACAGACCCAGGGCGGGCGATCGCTGTTGCCGAGCGATCCGTTCCAGCGTGCCCAGGTGCTGGCGTTGTGCAGGGAAATCGAGTTGTACATCGAGTTGCCGGCCCGGGCGTGTTTTGCTGAGGCGTTCTTCGGGATGCCGGTACCGGAGGCGATCAAGGAGAAATCCAAGGCGGAGTTATTGCTGGGAATCGCATCGCTGGGGCGGCACGGGAAGTTCGCGCCGTATGTGGCGGGGGACAGTTTCACGATTGCGGATTTGTATTTTGTGTACAGCGTGGACCTGGCCTGTGGGGTGGCCGGGAAGCTGTTCGGGCTGGATCTGTTGGCTGAGTTGCCGAAGGCCAAGGCGTTGCTGGAACGCTTGCAGGCGTTGCCGAATGCCCAGCGGGTGGCGGCGGACAAGGAAGCGGCGATGCCGGCGTTTATGGCGATGGTTGCTGCCAAGAAATAAATCTTGGGTGTTTGTGATGACGCTTTCGCGAGCAAGCCCGCTCCCACATTTGACCGAGTGCCACCTTTGGAATGCAGTCGAATGTGGGAGCGGGCTTGCTCGCGAAGCTTTTAGCGGCTGGCGAGCAATGCCTGGCCGCGAACCACGGCAGCCTTCACCTGCGTCGGCGCAGTCCCGCCGATATGGTTACGGGCATTCACCGACCCTTCCAGGGTCAGCACCGCAAACACATCCTGCTCGATCTGGTCGCTGAACTGGCGCAGTTCTTCCAGGCTCATTTCCGCCAGGTCCTTGCCGGTGTCCACGCCGTATTTCACGGCATGGCCGACGATTTCGTGGCAGTCACGGAACGGCAGGCCGCGGCGTACCAGGTAGTCGGCCAGGTCGGTTGCGGTGGAGAAGCCACGCAGGGCCGCTTCACGCATGATGGCGTGCTTGGGCTTGATCGCCGGGATCATGTCGGCAAAGGCCCGCAGCGAGTCACGCAGGGTGTCGGCGGCGTCGAACAGCGGTTCCTTGTCTTCCTGGTTGTCCTTGTTGTAGGCCAGCGGCTGGCCTTTCATCAGGGTCAACAGGCCCATCAGCGCGCCGAATACACGGCCGCTTTTGCCACGCACCAATTCCGGCACGTCGGGGTTTTTCTTTTGCGGCATGATCGAGCTGCCGGTGCAGAAGCGGTCCGGCAGGTCGATGAACTGGAATTGCGCACTGGTCCACAGCACCAGCTCTTCGGAGAAGCGCGACAAGTGCATCATCGCGATGCTGGCCGCAGCGCAGAATTCGATGGCGAAGTCACGGTCCGACACGCCGTCCAGGGAGTTGCCGCCCACGGCGTCGAAGCCCAGCAGCTGCGCGGTGTATTCGCGGTCGATCGGGTAGGTGGTGCCGGCCAGTGCGGCGCTGCCCAGGGGCATGCGGTTGGCGCGCTTGCGGCAGTCCACCAGGCGCTCGTAGTCGCGGCTGAGCATTTCGAACCAGGCCAGCAGGTGGTGGCCGAAGGTCACAGGCTGTGCGGTTTGCAGGTGGGTGAAGCCGGGCATGATGGTGCCGGACTCACGCTCTGCCTGCTCCAGCAGGCCTTTTTGCAGGCGGGTGATTTCGGCCAGGATCAGGTCGATCTCGTCCCGCAGCCACAGGCGGATATCGGTGGCCACCTGGTCGTTACGGCTGCGACCGGTGTGCAGTTTCTTGCCGGTCACACCGATGCGGTCGGTGAGGCGGGCCTCGATGTTCATGTGCACGTCTTCCAGGTCGACGCGCCAGTCGAAGGTGCCGGCTTCGATCTCGCCACGGATGGTGGTCAGGCCGTCGATGATGCTGTCGCGCTCGGCATCGGTCAGTACGCCGACCTTGGCCAGCATCGTGGCGTGGGCGATCGAGCCCATGATGTCGTGGCGGTACAGGCGCTGGTCGAAGGTGACGGAGGCGGTGAAGCGCGCGACGAAGGCGTCGACGGGTTCACTGAAGCGGCCGCCCCAGGACTGGTTGGTCTTGTCGGTGCTCATGGATTCGCTCGTGGTCTGCTGGAAAGAGGGCATGAAAGTGTGGCGCCGATAATAACAGGGTTGCCCCCGGAGGCGATGATGCCGGGGCGGGGCATTTTTATTTGTTTCCAAGATGGCTAAGTGCCTTGCCGCCGGCCTCGCGCAGGACGAGACTGGAGTCAGGACCGAACGGGGGTTTGAAACTTGCGGTCTTGGGTAACAAAGCGTGTTTATTGAAACGATATTTGACGATTGAGCAATATCGTCTTCGCGAGCGTCTACAGTTGCACTGATAGAGCGTCGCACTGACAGAAGGTGCACTGCACCAATGCCAGGCGATGAGGTCGAACTCCAGGCTATCCATTAGAGAGGGGGTGTTCGTATTGTGTATCAGCAAACCCTACGACGATGCCCAAAGGCAGAAGGCTTTGGGCGCGATTGAACAGGTCCGGGTAAATATTGGTGCCACTCTCGGGGCACTTTTTGCCGCTCGCGCTAGTCTTAGCGTGGATCGCCGTGACGGAAGTCACCGCACCTGTCTACGCTATCCTTGTGCGAGACTCACGCAGGAATCCAGCGCAATATGAATGTCCTGATCGTTGATGACGAACCCCAAGCCCGCGAGCGACTGAGCCGTTTGGTCAGTGAACTCGAGGGTTACAGTGTCCTTGAGCCGAGCGCCACCAGTGGCGAGGAGGCCTTGGCCCTTATTGACAGCCTCAAGCCGGACGTCGTGTTACTCGACATCCGCATGCCGGGCCTTGATGGCTTGCAGGTGGCTGCCCGCCTGAGCGAGCGAGAATCGCCGCCTGCGGTGGTGCTGTGCGCCTCCCAGGATGAGTTCTCTTCCGAGGCTCTGGATGCCAGCGGCGCCAGTTTCCTGGTCAAGCCGATCAATGCCGATGCGTTGCTACGCGCCTTGAAAAAGGCCGAGCGTCCCAATCGCGTCCAACTGGCCGCCTTGACCCAGCCCGCAGCCCAGGGCGGCAACGGGCCGCGCAGCCATATCAGCGCCCGCACCCGCAAGGGCATCGAACTGATTCCTCTGGATCAGGTGGTCTATTTCATCGCCGATCACAAGTACGTGACCTTGCGTCACGAGGCCGGTGAAGTGCTGCTCGATGAGCCACTCAAGGCGTTGGAAGATGAATTTGGCGACCGCTTTGTGCGCATCCACCGCAACGCGCTGGTGGCACGCGAGCGCATCGAGCGCCTGCAGCGCACGCCGCTTGGGCACTTTCAACTGTTCCTGAAGGGCCTCAATGGCGACGCCTTGATCGTCAGCCGGCGCCATGTCGCCGGTGTGCGCAAGATGATGCAGCAGCTTTAGCCCAAGGGCTGATGCGAGCTTCACCGCCCATATCCCGGTGCGACGCGGCCAGGGAGGCCCCGCACTTGCTGATTCAAATCAAAGCGCATTTGCCTGAGCTGTTATTATCTGCCGTATCTATTCAGTACGGATTGATCCATGTCCTCTCGCGAAATCCGCATCGCCACCCGTAAAAGCGCCCTGGCCTTATGGCAGGCCGAATACGTCAAAGCACGCCTCGAGCAGGCTCATCCCGGCCTGAAGGTGTCCCTGGTACCCATGGTCAGTCGCGGCGACAAGCTGCTTGATTCGCCATTGTCGAAAATCGGCGGCAAGGGCCTGTTCGTCAAGGAACTGGAAACCGCTCTGCTGGAGAACGAAGCCGACATCGCCGTGCATTCGATGAAAGACGTGCCCATGGACTTCCCCGAAGGCCTGGGCCTGTTTTGCATCTGCGAGCGCGAAGACCCGCGCGATGCTTTCGTTTCCAATACCTACGCCTCTCTTGATGAACTGCCGCTGGGCAGTGTCGTCGGCACATCCAGCCTGCGTCGCCAGGCACAGTTGCTGACCCGTCGCCCAGACCTGCAAATTCGTTTCCTGCGGGGCAACGTCAATACCCGCCTGGCCAAGCTGGATGCCGGTGAATATGACGCGATCATCCTCGCGGCAGCCGGCCTGATCCGCCTGGGTTTTGAAGACCGCATCACCTCGGCCATCAGCGTTGAAGACAGCTTGCCGGCTGGCGGGCAGGGCGCCGTGGGTATCGAATGCCGCACCGCCGACAGCGAAATTCATGCGCTGCTCAAGCCGCTGGATCACCAAGACACTGAAATTCGCGTCACCGCCGAACGCGCTCTGAACAAGCACCTCAACGGTGGCTGCCAGGTGCCGATCGCCTGTTACGCCGTGCTTGAGGGCGAAAACCTCTGGCTGCGTGGCCTGGTGGGCGACCCGAGTGGCGGGCTGCTGCTCACTGCAGAGATTCGCGGGCCGCAAAGCGAGGCGACCAGCCTGGGTATCAAAGTCGCCGAAGAACTGCTGGAAAAAGGCGCCGGTGCCATCCTGCAAGCGGTGTACGGCGAGGCCGGCCCGCAGTGACGCAATGGCGTGTGCTGCTGACGCGGCCCGCCGAGGAGTCGGCGGCCCTGGCGGCGACGTTATCTGAGGAAGGTATTTTCAGCAGCAGCCTGCCGTTGCTGGAGATCGAAGCGCTGCCCGTCACGCTTGAGCAACACGCGATCTTTCGCGAGCTGGACCGTTATTGTGCGGTGATCGTGGTGAGCAAGCCGGCGGCGCGCCTGAGCGTGCAGTTGTTGGCGCAACACTGGCCGCAACCTCCGGCGTTGCCATGGTTCAGCGTAGGCGCCGCTACGGCGAAGGTGTTGGCCGACCACGGCCTTGACGTCAGTTGTCCCCAGGAAGGTGACGACAGTGAGGCCTTGCTTGAATTGGCTGCCCTGCGCGAGGCTATTGCACAGCCCGGTGCCCGGGTGCTGATCCTGCGGGGCGAGGGCGGGAGAGAGCTGCTGGCTGAGCGTTTACGCGAGCAAGGTGCTAGTGTCGACTATCTGGAGTTGTACCGCCGTTTCCTGCCGGATTACGACAGTGCGACCCTGACCCAACGCATAAACGTGGAACGCTTGAACGGCGTGGTGGTCAGCAGTGGGCAGGGTTTTTTACACCTGCAAGCCCTGGCCGGCACAGATTGGCCCCTGGTGGCACAACTGCCGTTGTTTGTGCCTAGCCCGCGAGTCGCCGAAATGGCGCGTGCCGCTGGCGCGCAAAAAGTTGTGGATTGTCGTGGCGCCAGTGCCGCGGCTTTGTTAGTGGCGTTACGGAGTTTCTCCGTTCCCACTCTCTAATACGCAAAGGATGGATACGTGAGCGAAACAGCCTTGCCTAAAGATGAAGCTCAGCCCGCGCTTGATGCGCCTGTTGAGACACCGGTCACCACCGCCCCGCGCCGTGGCAACGGCCTGGCTATCGTGGCCTTGTTACTTGGCGCAGCCGGTGTTGCAGCCGGTGGCTGGGGGATCTGGCAGGTCCGCGCACTGCAGGCGAGCAGCCAGCAACAGCTGGGCCAAGTGCAAAATCTGGACGACCAATCCCAGAGCCTCAAGCAGAGCCAGCAGCAGTTGTCTGCGCGCCTGGGGCAACTGCCGGGTGCTGACGAACTCGAAGAGCGCCGTCGGCTGGTGGCGCAATTGCAGGGCGATCAGCAGCGCTTGAGCCAGCGCCTGGAAACCGTGCTGGGCGCCAGCCGCCAGGACTGGCGCCTGGCTGAGGCCGAGCACTTGATCCGCCTGGCCAGCCTGCGTCTTTCCGCCTTGCAGGACATCAACAGCGCCCAGGCGCTGGTCCAGGGCGCTGACGAAATCCTGCGCGAACAAAGTGACCCCGGCTCGTACGCCGCCCGTGAGCAGTTGGCCAAGAGCCTCGCCGCGTTGCGCAATATCGAACAGCCCGACCGTACCGGGTTGTACCTTCAACTGGCGGCATTGCGCGATCAGGTCGTGCAACTGGCAGCCATCGCTCCGGAATACCAACTCCCGGAAGCGGCCAACGAGGGGCGTCCGACGACTGATACGGAAAGCCGTTGGAGCCAGTGGTGGGAGCAGATCTCGCGGTATTTCCGCATCGACTTCAACCCCGATGACAACATTCGTCCGCTGCTGGCAGGGCAAGGCCTGAACCAGGTGCGCCTGGCCCTGAGCCTGGCGCTGGAGCAGGCGCAGTGGGCGGCGCTCAATGGCGAGCCGGCGGTGTACAGCCGCTCCCTGGGCGAGGCCCGCAGCGTGTTGCAGGACAACTTCAATCAAGACAACCCGCAAAGCAAAGCCATGCTGGCGCGTATTGCCGAGCTCGAGCCCAAGGCCGTCTCGGTGGTAACGCCGGACTTGGCCGCGAGCCTGGCTGCCGTGCAGGCTTACCTTGACCGTCGCCACCTGTCTGCCGAAGAAGCCAAGGCTTCCGCTGGCAAGCCGGCGACCCAGGAGTAAGGCCGATGAAGCGCTTCTATGTGATCCTGGTGCTGGCGATTGCGATCGCCCTGGCACTGGCCGTGGGCATTTCGAAACACACCGGTTATGTGCTGATTACCTATCCCCATGTGCTGCATTACGAGTCAGGGCTGTGGTCGACGCTGGTGGCGCTGTTTGCCATCGGCCTGGCGATCTATCTGGTCCGGGTGCTGCTTAGCCTGGTACTGACTTCGGGTGGTGTGGTCAACCCGTGGTCGCGGCGCAATCGCAGCCGTCGGGTGCAGGTCGCCATTGAACAGGGCCAGATGGACCTCGCCGAAGGGCGTTGGGCCAGTGCCGAGCGTCACTTGCACCGAGCGGCCGAAGCGGAACGCCAGCCATTGCTCTACTACCTCGGCGCCGCCCGCGCGGCTAACGAGCAGGGGCGTTATGAGGAGGCGGACGGCCTGCTGGAGCGCGCGCTTGAGCGCCAGCCACAGGCCGAACTGGCGGTGGCCTTGAGTCATGCGCAGTTGCAGATGGACCGTGGCGACACTGATGGCGCCCTGGTCACCTTGCAGGCGATGCATGAACGTCATCCGCATAACGTCCAGGTATTGCGCCAGCTACAACGGCTTTATCAACAGCGTGGTGATTGGTCTTCGGTAATCCGGCTGTTGCCGGAGCTGCGCAAGGACAAGGTGTTGCCACCCGCCGAGCTGGCCGACCTGGAGCGTCGCGCCTGGGGCGAGAACCTTACCCTGGCGGCCCAGCGCGAAGAGCAGGGCGAGGCCGGTCAGCAATCCCTTGAGCGAGCCTGGCAACAACTCACTTCCGCCCAGCGCCAGGAACCGCAACTGGTGCTGGCGTACGCCGAACAGCTGCGCCAATTGGGCGCGGATGGCAAGGCTGAAGAAGTGCTGCGCGGTGCGCTCAAGCGCGAGTACGACAGCCATCTGATCAGGCTCTACGGCCTGCTGCGTGGCAGCGATCCGGCGAAGCAACTGAAGTTTGCCGAAGGCTGGCTCAAGGATCATCCAGGCGATGCCAGCCTGTTGCTGACCCTGGGACGCCTGTGCTTGCAAAACAGCCTGTGGGGCAAGGCGCGGGACTACCTGGAAAGCAGCCTGCAGGTGCAGCGCAACCCCGAAGCCTGTGCCGAGCTGGCGCGCCTGCTGGCGCAGTTGGGTGACACCGAGCGCAGCAACCAGTTATTCCAGGAAGGCCTGGGCCTGCTGGACAAGCGTCTGCTGGCGTCACCGCTGCCGGTGCCGGCACGGGTTTGATGTAGGAAACAGTGTAAGGGTTGCCTCAGGATTTTCTGGTGGCCAACCCTTCAATAGCGCCCTATAGCTGTAGTCAATATAGCTTGTAGTAAACTCCTACGTAGACGCGCGTTTAATCGCTCATCTTCTGACGGGATATCCCTACGCTCTCGCGGAATCGTCTGCTCTGGCGCGTATTGAAAGGGGTAAGGCCTTTCCTCTACCGTAACTACCTATCTCTTGCGTTGCGGATAAACAATGTCTTTGGCCCCCTCACGCTCCCTGTTCCTTCTGGCGTTCCTGGCTGGTGCGCTGACGCTGGGCGCGTCCTTTTACCTGGAATATGCCGCGCTTTTGCGGCCTTGTTTCCTGTGTCAGGTGCAACGAATTCTTGTAGCTGCCTTCACGCTGATCAACCTGGTGGCGGCGATTCATGGGCCCAAGCGGTCCGGGATCTACCTGTATTGGGCATCCAGCATGGGCTGTGCAGTGTTGGGCGCCATCACCGCCGTACGCCAGGTGCTGCTGCAAAATACGCCGCCGGAACAGCTGCCTGCCTGTTGGCCTGGCCTTCAATCCATGATCGAAAACCTGTCGCTCCGGGAGGCGTTGGCGTTGATCTTCAAGGGCACCGTCGACTGCGTGGAAATCAACTGGACCCTGTTCGACTTAAGTATTCCCGAGTGGAGCCTGCTGTTCTTCGTGGCCATGCTGATCCTTGGCGTAGCGCAGTTCTCGCGGTTGCTGCTGAGCCAGCGTTTTGGCCTTGCACGGCACTGAGAGGTGCCCGCAGGTTGTAGGAAGGGATTAAACACTTGTATGAACTTTCTCTCCTGCGTACCTTGATGCCATAGTCATGCGGGCATAATCTGGCCCGCACGCGTTATTGAAACAGACTGTTCGATGCACCGTTGCCCGGTTGCCGCTTTAACCTTGAAGTGTTGCGCGGGCAGTGTGCGGCGCCCCTATAGGGAAGAGAGATCATCATGCTGGAAAGTTGTCAGAATGCTCAGGAACGCTGGGGTGGGGTGCATAAACTGATCGATGGTTGGTTGAAAGCGCGTCACGAACTGGTTCGGGCCTTTGATGCTCTCGGTGCCAAACCCGAAGCGCTCAGCGAGAACCGCAAGCCGTTGCAGGAATTCTGTGGGGTATTGGTGGATTACGTCTCGGCGGGGCACTTCGGTGTCTACGAGCAGTTGACCAAAGAGGCCGAGGCTTTCGACGATCAACGTGGCCTGGACTTGGCAGAGACGATTTACCCGCGCATCGATGTCATCACCGAGAAGCTGCTGGCGTTCAACGACCTGTGTGATGCCGGCAAGTGCGTTGCAGAAAAATTCAAAGAGCTGGGCGGTTTGCTTCACGAGCGTTTCGAACTGGAAGATTGCCTGATCGAAGTGCTGCACAACGCTCACAAGGAAGAGTTGACGGCTAAAGCCTGACCCGCCGCAACACAAAAAAACGGTGCGCATTGCGCACCGTTTTTCGTTTGGGTTCAGGCACCCGCGCCAAGCAATTCGATCTCGAATACCAGCGGCGTATAAGGTGGGATCAACTCGCCCGCACCATCAGCGCCATAGGCTTGGTCGGATGGAATCACCAGCCGCCATTTCGCGCCTACCGGCATCTGCTGCAACGCGCTGCGCCAGCCGCTGATCACACTGTCCAGGCGAAACCACTGGGGTTGTGTGCTCTTGTCGAAGACCGTCCCGTCGGGTAACCGCCCAACATAATTCACTTGCACGCGATCATCGGCCGCCGGTTTTTTTCCGCTGCCAGGGGTCAGTTCTGTCAGCAGGATGCCGTCTGCCAATTCGCGCACACCACTTTTGGATTTCTCACTGGCTAAAAACTGTTGTTCGGCAGCGAGTGCCTTTTCACTTTGTGGGGCTCGATTGTCTGGTGCGTTTTGCGCTTCGTGCTGGGCAAGGATCTGTTCGATGCGTGTGTCGTCCAGAGCCAGCGGCTTACCTTGATAGGCGTGTTTGAGTCCGTCGATCAGTGCCTCGATTTGCAGGCCCGGCATCTCCTGGCGCAGTCGCTCACCCAGGCTTGCGCCCAGGCTGTAGGCCAGGTCGTGGTCATCTTTGGACGGGGATTTCTCACTCGCATTGGCCACTGAAAGCGCCACGCTCAACACTAAAAAAAGGTAACGCGACATGGGCGTTCTCCAGCCGAAAGTGCGATGGATTATGCCAGTGTGAATGCTTAAAAAGTGGCGTGGATTTTCGTTATATCAATAAGAATTTTCGTGCGGTGCAACGCAAGCCAATCGATACTGTCAACATGCCCTAGCGGCGGTAAGAGCAGAGGGCTAGTATGAGCCGCACCCACGTCAGCCAGGAGGTAAACCATGTCGGCCAAACAGAAGCCTGTAAATACCCCGTTGCATTTGCTCCAACAACTTTCGGGCAGCCTGCTCGAACATTTGGAAAGCGCCTGTTCACAAGCCTTGGCTGATGCTGAGAAGTTGCTCGCCAAGCTTGAAAAACAACGCGGCAAAGCTCAGGAAAAACTGCACAAATCCCGCACCAAACTGCAAGGCGCAGCGACCGCTGGCAAAGCCAAGGCACAAGCCAAGGCCAAGGACGCCGTCAAAGAACTTGAGGACTTGCTCGACGCCCTCAAGGATCGTCAATCCGAAACCCGCACCTACATTTCCCAACTCAAGCGTGATGCTTCCGAGAGCCTGAAACTGGCTCAGGGTGTTGGTCGTGTGAAGGAAGCTGTAGGCAAAGTGCTGAGCACCCGTGCTCCGGCCAAAGCTGTTGCAGCCAGCGCAGCGAAGAAGCCAGCCAGCAAAGCAGTCGCCGCCAAGGCACCTGCAAAAGCTGCGGCCAAGCCTGCGGCAAAAGCACCGGCTAAATCGGCTGCCAAGCCAGCTGCTAAAACCGCTGCTGCAAAACCAGCTGCCAAGCCAGCCGCTAAAACCGCTGATGCAAAACCAGCTGCCAAACCAGC
>NZ_JAAAFU010000075.1:422335-517860 GCF_019352905.1 Pseudomonas sp. Xaverov 83
TGCCAAGCCTGCAGCTAAAACCGCTGCTGCAAAACCAGCCGCCAAGCCTGCTGCTAAAACCGCTGCTGCAAAACCAGCCGCCAAGCCAGCTGCTAAAACTGCTGTTGCAAAACCAGCCGCCAAGCCTGCTGCTAAAACTGCTGCTGCAAAACCAGCCGCCAAGCCAGCTGCTAAAACTGCTGCTGCGAAACCAGCTGCCAAGCCAGCCGCTAAGCCTGCTGCTGCGAAACCAGCTGCCAAGCCAGCCGCTAAACCTGCTGCTGCGAAACCAGCTGCCAAGCCAGCCGCTAAACCTGCTGCTGCGAAACCAGCTGCCAAGCCGGCCGCTAAGCCTGCTGCTGCGAAACCAGCCGCAAAACCAGCAGCCGCCAAGCCTGCACCGGCCAAGCCAGCTACCCCAGCTGCAAAGCCAGCAACACCGGCCGCACCGGCTGCCAGCACCGCAGCGCCAACCGCTCCGGCCAGCAGCACGCCTGCACCGGCAGCGCCAAGCGTCACCCCAACCAGCGCTTCCTAAGTGTTGGTGACTGCGGCGCGCAGCTGATGCAGCGCGTCGTGGTCAAGGTTGGCGGTTTCGGCCGCCAGTCCTTCAAGCCACGCTTGAGCTCCCGCCTTGGCCATCGGCCAAACCTGCGCAACGCCTTCCAGGCGCGATAACAGCAGCCGCTCAGCTTCCAGCTCCAGGGCCTTGACCCGCTCCCGTAACGCTCCCAGCTCAGCATCCTGCTGCGCCATGGCCCGCCATTGCGTGCGCACTTGCCGCAGCGGCCCGACCACCTCCGCCTGCCACGGCTCAGCGACCTGCCGCAGTGCCTGCAAACGCGACGTTTCCGGCGCCACGCCACGCTGCTCCAGCCACAACCCGCACAACATCAGGCACACATCAGCCCCTTGCGCCTGCAAGCGCAGGCACGCGTCCTCGACGCCCGGGCGGGCGTAAGTCGAGAGGGCAAAGCTCCACAGGTCAGCGCACATATTCACACCCAAGCCAGCGGCCAACGAAGCTGGTAGACTCCGCCGCCATTATGATCCGACTTCAAAGCCTAACATTACAGCGTGGCCCGCAACGTCTTCTCGAAGACGCCGAGCTGACCCTGCACGCCGGTCACAAAGCCGGCCTGATCGGTGCCAATGGCGCCGGCAAATCCACATTGTTCGCCTTGCTGCTGGGTGAGCTGACGCCTGATTCCGGGGACTGTCTGCTACCGGCCGACTGGCGCATTGCCCATATGCGCCAGGAGATCGACACCCTCGATCGTATTGCGATCGACTACGTGCTCGATGGCGACCTGCGCCTGCGCCAGGTGCAACACGACCTCGCCGAGGCCGAGAAAGCCCAGGACGGTGCCGCACAGGCCCGCCTGCACTCGGAACTGGACAGCGCCGACGGCTATACCGCCGACGCCCGCGCCCGCAAGATGCTGGCCGGCCTTGGCTTTACCAACGAACAGATGGACCGCCCGGTCGCCGACTTCTCCGGCGGCTGGCGCATGCGCTTGAACCTGGCCCAGGCACTGATGTGCCCCTCGGACCTGTTGCTGCTCGATGAACCGACCAACCACTTGGACCTCGATGCGATCCTGTGGCTGGAAGACTTCCTGAAAAGCTACCCGGGCACCTTGCTGCTGATTTCCCACGACCGGGACTTCCTCGACGCCGTGGTCGACAACATCGCTCACGTCGACCAGAAGAAAATCACCCTGTACCGCGGTGGCTACAGCGCCTTCGAACGCGCCCGCGCCGAACGCCTGGCCCAGCAACAGCAGGCGTACGAGAAGCAGCAGGCGCAACGCGCGCACATGGAAAGCTACATCGCCCGGTTCAAGGCCCAGGCCACCAAAGCCCGTCAGGCCCAGAGCCGGATCAAGGCCCTGGAGCGCATGGAAGAACTGTCGGCGGCCCACGTCGATTCACCGTTCGACTTTGTGTTTCGCGAGTCGGTGAAAATCTCCAGCCCGCTGCTCGATCTGTCCGACGCCCGCCTGGGTTATGGCGACAAGACCATCCTCGAGAAGGTCAAGTTGCAGTTCACCCCCGGCGCGCGGATCGGCCTGCTCGGCCCCAACGGTGCGGGCAAGTCGACCCTGATCAAAAACCTCTCGGGCGAATTGCAGCCTTTGGCCGGTCGCCTGGTGCGCGGTGAGAACCTGGTGGTGGGCTATTTCGCCCAGCACCAGTTGGACTCCCTCGACGCCAAGGCCAGCCCGCTGCTGCACTTGCAGCGCCTGGCGCCGACTGAGCGCGAACAGACCCTGCGGGACTTCCTCGGTGGTTTCGACTTCCGCGGTGCGCGCATCGACGAGCCAGTGCTGAATTTCTCCGGTGGCGAAAAGGCCCGCCTGGCCCTGGCGTTGATCGCCTGGGACCGGCCAAACCTGCTGCTGCTCGACGAACCGACCAACCACCTGGACCTGGAAATGCGCCTGGCGCTGACCATGGCGCTGCAGGAATTCAGCGGCGCGGTGTTGGTGGTGTCTCACGATCGGCACCTGCTCAAGAGCACCACGGATAACTTCCTGCTGGTGGCTGACGGCAAGGTCGAGGAGTTCGACGGCGACCTGGAAGACTACGCCCGTTGGCTGTCGGACTACCGCCTGCGCAACGCGCCGGTCAGCAACACCCCGGTCAACCCGGACAAGACCGACAAGAAGGCCCAGCGCCAGGCCGCTGCTGCCCTGCGACAGCAGTTGGCACCGCACAAGCGTGAAGCCGACAAGCTGGAGGCCGAGTTGGGCAAGATCCACGAGAAGCTGGCGAAGATCGAAACCAGCCTCGGTGACAGCGCCGTGTACGAGCCGGCCCGCAAGGATGAATTGCGCGACCTGCTGGCCGAGCAGGCCAAGCTCAAGGTACGTGAAGCACAGTTGGAGGAGACCTGGATGGAAGCCCTCGAACTGTTGGAGTCCTTGCAAGCGGAGTTGGAGGCGCTGTCCTGATGGAGGCGCTGCAACTGCCACTGCCGGCCCAATGGATCGCGCCGATCTGGGTGGCCGTACAGATTCTGCTGATCCTGCTGGCCGGCTATCTCGCTCAGCGTTTCGTCGCCAAATGCCTGAACCGCCTGGGGGAACGTTATCCGTTCCCGCCGCAGTTGCTGATGCCCCTGCGCGGCGGCCTGCGCTGGCTGATCATGGGCAGTGCGCTGATCTTTGTGCTGGAGCGCTTGGGCGTGTCCGCCACGGTGCTGTGGACGGCGTTGTCGGGCTTTGTGGCGGTGGCCGCAGTGGCGTTCTTCGCCATGTGGTCGGTGTTGTCGAACCTGCTGTGCGCCATTCTGATCTTCACCGTCGGGCCGTTCCGCTTGGGCGACGTGGTCGAGTTGGTGGACACCGTCGACAAGCCCGGCGTCAAAGGCCGGGTGGTGGCGATCAACCTGCTCTACACCACGCTGATCGAAGTGGAAGAGGCCGGTACCGGCAGTGTCATGGTGCAAGTGCCCAACAGCCTGTTCTTCCAGCGCTCGGTGCGCCGTTGGCGCGGCAGCGACATACTGCCTTAACCTTTGGCGAGAGAGCTTGCCGTGGCGAGGGAGCTTGCTCCCGCTGGGCTGCGTAGCAGCCCCAAAAAAAGCCGGGAGCGCTACGCACTCCAGCGGGAGCAAGCTCCCTCGCCACAAAGGCGCACCCCAAAATTTTTGTAGCCATTTCTCGGCCAGCAGCGTTAGTTTAGAAACATTCAGCAAACTCAGCTCTGAGGTGTGTAATGGCGCTCGACACATGGCTGGCCTTTTTCCTGGCCAGTTGGATCATCAGTCTTTCTCCTGGCGCTGGCGCCATTGCCTCGATGTCCAGCGGCCTGCAATACGGTTTCCTGCGCGGTTACTGGAATGCCCTGGGCCTGCAACTGGGCCTGGCGATGCAAATCGCCGTGGTTGCCGGCGGCCTGGGTGCGATTCTCGCGGCATCTTCCACCGCGTTCTATGCGATCAAGTGGTTCGGTGTGGCGTACCTGGTGTACCTGGCCATCAAGCAATGGCGCGCGCTGCCAACCGACCTTAGCGATGACGCGGCGATTCGCCCGATCGGCAAACCGATGGCGATGATGTTCCGTGGGTTCCTGGTCAACGCCAGCAACCCCAAGGCCCTGGTGTTCATGCTGGCGGTGTTGCCACAGTTCGTGAACCCGCAGGCGCCGTTGCTGAACCAGTACCTGATCCTGGGCGCGACGATGATCTGCGTGGACATGATCGTGATGGCTGGCTACACCGGGCTCGCATCGAAAGTGTTGCGCTTGCTGCGCACACCGAAACAGCAGAAACGCATGAACCGCACGTTTGCCGGGCTGTTTGTTGGTGCGGCGGGGTTCCTGGCCAGCTTGCATCGCGCAACGGCGTAATTCACGAAACCGGATCAAAAATGTGGGAGCTGGCTTGCCTGCGATAGCATCACCCTGGTGTAACTGATACACCGAGGTGTCTGCATCGCAGGCAAGCCAGCTCCCACATTGGTTTTATGTCGGTAGCGTGATTTTCGTTCAGCGCAGGATCTTCGGCGCTTCATCCCGTGGCAGGTTATTGCGCAATGCAGGCTGCCCGGGTGCTTCCTGATAACCACCGCCAAGCTGCTCGGCCAACTGCCGCGCAACATCCTCGCCCAACGCCTTCGACACTTCCCGCACCACACGCGGCCGGTTCAGACTCACGCGCACGTCACGGTTGTTCACCAGCTTGGTGTCCTGGCCTTCGCCCATGGCGGTAAACGCCGAGGTGATCTCAAAGGTGCGGGTGTTGATCAGGCTGAAATCCGCCACCAGCGTCAGGCCCAGCACCGCCGAATAACTGTTAGTGTGGTCCAGGGCGTTGACGTCCTGGGTGAAGTCGATGTCCGACAAGGTGCCGAACAACACGTAGTCCGCGCCCTTGAAGTTACCGGCCTTGATCCGCTTGATCACGTCATACACATCGCCCTTGGCGTCAGCGGTGTAAGGCGTGCCCTGCACCAGTTGGAACTGCCGCGACTTGAGGATTTCACCCTTGATGTCGCCGCTGAACTTGCGCAGTTCGGTCTGCTCGATGTAGCTGTTGCGGCTCTCGTACTCGCTGTAGCTCGAGCCGCCGCTGGCGTTGTAGGCGCTGGCCTGGAAGTTGTTGCTAGCCGCGACCTGGTGGATGTACTCCTCCACCCGGGCCTCGTAGGCCAGGTCGGTCACCGCGATCTTCGGTGCGGCCGAGGCGCCAAAGGCGCACAGCAGGCCGATCATGCCGATCCATGCACGCATTGTTTAGCGCTCCGTGGTCTTGCGGATTTCTTTTTCGTCCATCCATTCGGCCAGGCCGCTTTCAACGTCAATCAGTTGCAGGCTGAACTTGTAGAACACGTCCTTGTAGTCCGAGCTGCGCTTGACGATGGAGCTGATGGAGCCTTCCAGACGGTATTTGGCGGCGACCATGTTGCCGGTCTTGCTGACGGTCGACTTCTTGTACAGGCCGCTCTGGTTCTGCAGCTTCAGCTGGTCGACCTGGCTTTGCATGTCGGTGTTGTCGCTGGCGAAGCGGGCGGTGCCGGTCTTCATCAGCTGGGTCTTGATCGAGGTGGTGATCTCGCGGGTATCGATGTACTCGCTGGTCTTGTTCTTCACGTCATACACCTGCACCACCGGGCGGCCCTGGAGGATGCCGGACTGGGCCAGGGAGCGGGTCATGCTTTCGGCGATCATCTGCAGGTCGGTGGAACCGAACTCGTTGGTCACCAGTTCCACGGCTTTGGTGTCGCCGTAGCTGATGTTTTTACCGCCCAGTACCGGCGAGGTGTTGGCGCAGCCGCTGGCCAGAACGGCGACCACGGCGAGGAACGAGAAGCGTGCAAACATGGGGATGTCTCTCTGAAACTGAATGAGTGGGCGGATCAAGGCGTTTTAACTTCCAGGCGGAAGTCGGCGGCCTGGGGCAGATTGGCGATGGCCGGCAGGAAGGTCGCCTGGTTGGCGTAGAGGTTCAGCACTTTCCAGGTCTCTTCGTCGCCCACCGGGAAGCCGTCGGCACCCAGCCAGGCGAAGCGGTAATACATCATCTGGTTGCTGCTGGTGATATTGCTCAACTGCACCTTGGCGGTCAGGAAACCGTTTTCCCGGGCGACGCGGATGGCGCCCACTGCGATGCCCTTGAACTTGCCCATCACCACGATTTTGCTCGCGGCGCTGCCGGGTTCCGGCGGTGGCGGGGTGGCGCAACCGGCCAGCAGGATCAGCGCCAGGGCACCGAGGATGAAATGACGCATAGCGTGCTCCTTAAGGTTGTTTGAGAGTGGCGACGGCCTGGGGCGGATTGCTCTGCACCACATGGGCCGCAAGACCGCCGGCGAATACCTGGTTGCCGACCACCCGCAGGGTGATCACCTGGTAGCGCTGATCGGCCTTGACCGTCACCAGCGTGCCGCCCAGGGCGTTGGGCAGGCTGACCTGGTGTTCGCCGTGCTTGAGGCGCAGGCGAGTCACCTGGGTCATGTCCGGCAGGGTGCGCCAGGTGCGGGTGTCGGCGCCTTCGGTGACGGCCGAGGCGATGCCGAGTACCAGGCCCGCCATTGGGTTGGTCTTGTTCAGGTTGTTCTGGGTGATGCCGCGGGTGACGGCGCGCACGGTGGTGCGCAGGATGATGCCCGGCATGTCATCCCGCAGGGCGCGGCGGGACATGACAGTGGTGCTGTTGAGGGCCGTGAGGTTCTGCTGCTGACCGTCGACACCGATCTGGGCGAAGGTCGCGGTGGAGTTGTCGGGCTTGATCACCGGGAACGACAGCGGGGTGATCACCAGGTGGCCGTCGATGGGGATCGGCAACGGCAGGCGAATCGAGTCGCGGGCCGGCGCCAGGCCGCTCTGCACCACGATCAGCACGTCAGTCTCGTCCGCACCGACCTTGGATTTGTCCAGGTTGAGCAGGGCCTGTTCCAGCAGTGGGGTGTTGGGGCGCAGCTCGGCAGCCTTGCGATAACCCGGTGCGGCCAGGTCTTTTTCGCCCAGGGCTTCGTAGACGAAGCCGGCGAGGTAATGGCTGAACGCGCTCTGGTAGCTGTTTTTCAGGCCGACCACTTCCGGGGCGTCGAGGCTTTCCACCGGGTAGCCGCGCAGGTCCTTGAACTGGGTGCTGATGCCCTGGCGCTCGGCTTCGTTCTCGCTCTTGAGGTATTCCTTGTCCCGCAGGTCGGCGATCACCGCCTCGCGTTCGTGGGTTTTCTTGATCTCGGTACGGGCACCGTCGAAGTCGTTCAGCGCCAGCAGATTCAGGGCCATCTGGGTGGTGAGCATGACTTTTTCGTAGTCGTAGCCTTCGTAGCGGCGGACCTTGTCATTGACCAGGAAGGCACCGAACTGCGCGAGGTACTTGTCGGTGTCGAACTTGACCGACTCTTCCCACTTGTAGACTTGCAGGTCGGCACTGCGCCAGGCGGTCTGGCTGCCGGCCAGGTCGCCCTTGGCCCGCAACAACTCGCCCTTTTCGAAGTAGTAGAGAAGGTCCTTGTCGTCGCCGGTGTTGTTCTTCTCAAGCAGGGTCAGCGCGCCGTCGACATTGCCGGTGGCCAACTGCTGATTGGTGGCTTGCAGCTCAGTGTCGTAGCTGCGAAACATCGAACAACCGGACAGCAAGGTGACTGCTGCGAGCGCGAGCGAGGTAAAGGCGCGAGATACCATTGAGGAGCTTCTTCCCTGAACGTAATCGGCCGAATGTGCTGGTCGGGCCGAATCACCAATGGCAGGAAGGTGTCGCAATCCTGCCAATTCCTCATAAAAAGAGGAGCCAAAATGCCATTTCGCAATAACGAAAGCGCGGCATTATAAGCTGCATTGCTGGCAAAACAATGGCCTTTTGGATCCTATTTCCAGAGAGGATGCCAGCATCCGCCCCTTGGTAATCCCAACCCAGATCACTAACACCTTGAGTCAAAACCCGTAAGGTTTGACAATGTGTTACTTCGTATTTCCATTTGAGATTCATTCATGATTGCCCCCTTCCGTTTTCTTGCCTGGCTGGTGCTGCCGGCGTTGATGTCGTGCAGTTTCAACCTGCTGGCCGCAACGGCCGAGGGCGCCCCCCAAGCCCTGCATTTACTGGACTACATCGGTGCGGACTATCCCCCGACGGTGGAGGCGGGCAAGGTTATCGATGATTCGGAATACCGCGAGCAGGTGGAGTTTCTCGGGGTCCTGCAAGGCTTGGTGGCTGAACTGCCGGAAAAGCCCGAGCGCGCCGAGTTGATAAAAGGCGTGGATGAACTGCTGGCCGCCGTAACGGCTCATCAGGACGGCGCGGTGGTTGCGCACCAAGCCCGGCAGTTGGGCGCCAAGCTGGCGGTGGCCTATGAAGTCAGCCAGGCACCAGCCATTACGCCCGACCCAACACGTGGTGCGCCGCTGTACGCCCAGAACTGTTCGGTCTGCCACGGCGCCACGGGTGCCGGCGATGGCCCCGCAGGCGTTGGCATGACCCCACCGCCCGCCAACCTTCGGGATGCTGCACGCCTCGACCGCTTGAGCCTCTACGCGATCTACAACACCCTTGGGCTGGGCGTGGAAGGCACCGACATGCCGTCGTTTGCCGATCAGCTGGACGACCGCCAGCGCTGGGACCTGGCCACCTATATTGCGGGCTTCACCGCCGACCCGGCTGCAGCGAAAAGCGAAAAGTCCTTCAACCTCGCCGACCTTGCGCGCCAGACCCCCAACGAAGTGCTGGCCGCCGAAGGCCCGGACGCAGTCGCGACGTTCCGTGCCCAGCGCGCCCAGCCGCCGCAGGTCAAGCGTGGCCCGGCGCAGTTGCTCGATTACACCGCCGCCACCCTCGACAAAAGCCTCGCCGCCTTCCGCAATGGCGAACATGAGCAGGCCTACGACCTGTCGGTAGCGGCGTACCTGGAAGGTTTCGAGCTGGTTGAAAGCTCCCTCGACAACGTCGACGCCAGCGTGCGCAAGGACACCGAAAAAGCCCTGATGGCCTACCGGCAGTCCTTGCAGGACGGGTTGCCGATCGAGCAGGTGCAGCAGCGCCTGGACGTGGCCAAAGGCAAGCTCACCGAGTCGGCCGGCCTGTTGGGCAGCGATGGCTTGAGCTGGTCCCTGAGTTACATCTCCGGTTTGCTGATCCTGCTGCGCGAGGGCCTGGAGGCGATCCTGGTGTTGGCGGCGATCCTCGCGTTCCTGCGTAACACCGGCCAGCAATCGGCGGTGCGCAGCGTCAACGTCGGCTGGGGCCTGGCGCTATTGGCCGGCTTGGCCACCTGGGCGTTGGCGGCTTATGTGATTGACGTCAGCGGCGCCCAGCGCGAGTTGCTGGAAGGCTGCACGGCGCTGTTTGCCAGTGTGATGGTGCTGTGGCTCGGGGTCTGGATGCACGACCGCCGCCACGCGGCCGCCTGGCAGGACTACATCAAGAGCAGCCTGGTGGGCGGTGGCGGGCGTTTTGGCTTTGCGATGCTGGCGTTCTTCTCGGTGTACCGCGAACTGTTCGAAGTGATCCTGTTCTACGAAACCCTGTGGTTGCAGGCAGGCCCCGCCGGGCACAACGCGGTATTGGCCGGTGGTGCCACGGCGCTGGTGCTGTTGGTGGGCCTGGCCTGGGTGATTCTGCGGGGCTCGGCGAAACTGCCGCTGGCGCTGTTCTTCGGCATCAACGCGGCGTTGCTGTGTGCGCTGTCGGTGGTGTTTGCCGGGCATGGCGTCAAGGCGTTGCAGGAAGCCGGGATCTTCGGCACCCGGCCGGTGGCGTTCTTTGACTTCGACTGGCTGGGCATTCACGCCGACGCTTATTCCCTGAGTGCCCAGGCCGTGGCCATCCTGGCAATTGTGGTGCTGTACGGCCGCAGCCGGCTGGCTGAAAAGCGCCGGGTGGTGGCGTAACCATGCGCGTGTGGATCGATGCAGACGCCTGCCCGCGGGCGGCCAAGGACCAGGTGGTGAAGTTCGCCCTCAAACGCCAGTTCGAAGTGGTGCTGGTGGCCGGGCAGAGCCAGATCAAACCGAGCTTCTCGTGTGTGAAGCTGATTGTGGTGCCCAGCGGCCCGGACGCGGCCGATGACTACCTGGTGGAACACGCGGTGCCTGGCGAGCTGGTGATCTGCAGCGATGTGCCGCTGGCCGACCGCTTGGTAAAAAACGGCGTGGCGGCGCTGGACCCGCGAGGCAAGGAGTTCAGCCCGCAGAACATGAGCGAGCGGCTGGCGGTGCGTAACCTCTTCACCGATCTGCGGGAGCAGGGGCAGATGGGCGGTGGCCCGCCACCCCATGGGGACAAGGACAAACAGGCGTTTGCCAACTCACTGGATCGGATCCTGACCCGATTGATGAAGGCTTAATCGTTTTGGTGGGTCAGTTCCAGCACTCGGTCCACCAGCTTGTTGATGCCTGAAGCCACTTCACTGATGCGCTTGCCCAGCATGTAGGCCGGGGTGCTCACCAGCTTGCGCGCCTTGTCTTCGACGATGTCGTCTACCGCGCATTCCTGGTGAGTGGCGCCCATCTTGTCCATGGCGGCTGCGGTGTCGGCATCGTTACCGATGGTGCACGTCACGCCGGGGCCATAGATCTTCGCCGCCAGGGCCGGCGAGATGCAGATCAGGCCGACGGGCTTGCCTGCTTCGGCAAACGCCTCGGCCAGTTCCAGCACCTGCGGGTTGACGCTGCACCCGGCGCCTTCCACGGCAAAGTTCGACAGGTTCTTCGCCGCGCCAAACCCGCCGGGCACGATCAGTGCGTCGAAATCCTCGGCGTTGGCCTCACGAATGTCCTTCACCTCGCCACGGGCAATACGCGCCGACTCCACCAGCACATTGCGCGACTCAGGCATTTCCTCGCCCGTGAGGTGATTGATCACGTGCAGTTGGGCAATGTTCGGCGCAAAACACTGCACCTCGGCGCCGCGCTGGTCCAGGCGCAGCAGGGTGATCACGCTCTCATGAACCTCAGCCCCGTCGTACACGCCACAGCCTGAAAGGATCACTGCAATCTTTTTGCTCATGGGCATTTCTCCTGATTCATGGCGTTAAATGTCTACTCATTTGTCACTCATTGCCAATGGGATATCCAGCCGCTACACCTACTCTAGATGTAACAATAATTGACCGGACTTGCCCATGGACTTCGTCCCTTACGCGGTACCGTTTTTCATTGCCTTGATCGTGGTGGAGCTGCTGGCCGACTACCGGCGCGGCCAACGCAACTACCGGGTGGCCGATGCCATCAACAGCCTCAGCACCGGCGTGTTGTCCACCACCACCGGGCTTTTGACCAAAGGCGTGGGCATCCTCACCTATGCCTTCGCCCTCAAGCACCTGGCGATCATCGAGCTGTCGGCCCAGAGCGTCTGGACCTGGGTGTTCGCTTTTGTCTTCTACGATTTCTGCTATTACTGGCTGCACCGCATGGGCCATGAGCGCAACATCCTCTGGGCGGCCCACTCGGTGCATCACCAGAGCGAGGACTACAACCTCAGCACCGCCTTGCGCCAGACCAGCACCGGCTTTCTGCTGAGCTGGATTTTCTACTTGCCGCTGGCCGTACTCGGCGTGCCGCTGGTGGTGTTTATCAGCGTGGCATCTCTCAACCTGCTGTATCAATTCTGGGTGCACACGCGCCATGTGCCGAAGCTCGGCTGGTACGAGTGGTTCTTCGTCACGCCGTCCAATCATCGGGCCCACCATGCACAGAACGCTCTCTACATGGATCGCAACTACGGCGGGGTGTTCATTATTTGGGACCGCCTGTTTGGCTCCTTCCAGGAAGAAGACGATAACGAACCGGTGATCTTTGGCGTGACCACACCCTTGGCCAGTTGGAACCCGCTGTGGGCCAACCTGCAGTTTTATGCGCAGTTGTGGAGTGATGCACGGCGTACCGAAAGTGGGTGGGACAAGCTGCGGATCTGGTTCATGCGCACCGGCTGGCGCCCGGCGGACGTGGCGGCGAAGTACCCGATGGCCAAGCCGGACTTGAGCCAGTTCCGCAAATTCGAGGTGCCGTTGGATGGGCGCCAACAAATTTACATCGCCCTGCAGTTTGCCGTGTACGTAGGTTTTGGCAGCTATTTGATGAATTTCGGCGAGGGCTTGCCGACCGCCGCCCTGGTGTTGGGCTGGAGCGCGATGGCATTGGGGTTGTTCACCCTGGGGGTGGCGCTTGAGAATCGCCCGTGGGCGTTGAAGGCTGAGCTGGTGCGCCTGGCACTGAATGTGCCTTTGGTATGGCTGGCGCCGCTGGTGGGGCTGTGGCCGGCCAGCTCGTTGGGCTGGCTGGGCCTGGTCAGTTACAGCTTGCTCAGCGGCATCGGCCTCTACTGTTGCAGAGACCGGCTTACTCGACTGGCGTCGTAGGCTTTTCGGCTTTTTCAGGTTCGCCGGCCGCCAGGCGAACCTTCTCGGCGGCACAGGCTTCGCGGGTCAGGCGGGCGTTCTTGACGCGCCGGCGGATCCACAAGCCCAGGCCCAGCACCAGCAGTGCGCCCAGTACCCACAGCTCATATTTCTTGACGCTGCCCAGCATGCCTTCCAGTACCGCGCCGAAATGGTAAGCCGCAGCCCCCAGCGCCGCGGCCCACACGGCGGCGCCGATCCCGTTCAGCAACAGGTAGCGGCCCGGCGGGTAGCCCGACAAACCAATGGCCACCGGCATCACCGTGCGCAAACCGTAGACAAAGCGGAAGCTCAGCACCCAGATGTCCGGGTGCTTGCGGATATGCTCCAGGGCCTTGTCGCCCAGCAGTTGCCAGCGCGGCTTGCGCGCCAGCAGTTTGCGGCCGTGCTTGCGCCCCAGGAAGTACCACAGCTGGTCGCCGGCGTAGCTGCCGAAAAAGGCAACGACCACCACCAGGTTGATATCCATGTATCCACGGAACGCCAGGAAGCCTGCGAGAACCAAGATGGTTTCGCCTTCGAAGAAGGTGCCGAGGAACAGCGCAAAGTAGCCGAAGTCATGCAGAAATTGTTGAAGCATGGTCTGGGTGCTGGCGAAATGAACGCGCAGCCTACGCCTTCGTGAACATTCATGAAAGTATCGAGATGTGTCACGAAGTGAACAATTCCTACATAAACGACGAATGCGACTACAGGTCACATGCCGGTTGGCTTACGGTGCATGAGGTAACCACAACTGTAATTCCTTCGTCATAATGGCCGCTTATAACTGTCACGCTCGCCCGTCAACCCGGGCTCAGGAGTCTGCCGTGAGCTTTACCCCCGCCAACCGCCTGTTTCCCGCCACCCGTTTGCGTCGCAACCGTCGCGATGATTTTTCCCGTCGCCTGGTGCGTGAAAACGTCCTGACGGTGAATGATCTGATCCTGCCGGTGTTTGTGCTGGACGGTGAAAATCGTCGGGAAGCGGTGGCGTCGATGCCGGGTGTGGAGCGCTTGACCATTGATTTGCTGCTCGAAGAGGCGGCGAACTGGGTTGAACTGGGGATTCCGGCACTGGCGCTGTTCCCGGTCACGCCGTCTGAACTCAAGTCCCTGGACGCCGCCGAAGCCTGGAACCCGGACGGTATTGCTCAGCGCGCCACCCGTGCCTTGCGTGAGCGTTTTCCGGAACTGGGAGTGATCACCGACGTGGCGCTGGACCCGTTCACCACCCACGGGCAGGATGGCATTCTCGACGACGAAGGCTATGTTCAGAACGACATCACCGTTGATGCGCTGGTCAAGCAGGCCTTGTCCCACGCCGCAGCGGGTGCCCAGGTGGTGGCGCCGTCGGACATGATGGACGGTCGCATCCAGGCGATTCGCGAAGCCCTCGAGCTGGCCGGCCACGTCAACGTGCGCATCATGGCTTACTCGGCCAAGTACGCCAGCGCCTATTACGGGCCGTTCCGCGATGCGGTGGGTTCGGCGCTGAACCTGGGCAAGGCCAACAAGGCCTCGTACCAGATGGACCCGGCCAACAGCCACGAAGCCCTGCACGAAGTTGCGGCGGACCTGGCTGAAGGTGCCGACATGGTCATGGTCAAGCCCGGGATGCCCTACCTCGACATCCTTTATCGGGTCAAAGATGAATTCAAGGTGCCGACCTTTGTCTATCAGGTCAGTGGTGAATACGCCATGCACATGGCCGCGATCCAGAATGGTTGGTTGAGTGAAGGGGTGATCCTTGAATCCCTGACTGCCTTTAAACGCGCGGGTGCTGATGGCATCCTGACTTACTTCGCCGCCCGCGCCGCCCAATTGCTTAGAGAGCAACACTAGCCCTCACAGGAACACTCGATGAATACCGAAGGACTCACAGAAGTTGCCGTAAAAGACGCTCACCCGGTGGTCGAACAAGTCACCGAGACCCCGCCGGAGCTGGAGCCGGCACCGCCTGCCGTGGTGGTCGAAACGCCCGCTGCCGCACCGGCGCCGGTGGTTGCGATTACCAACCTGGATGACAGCAGCCTGTACATCCATCGCGAGCTGTCACAACTGCAATTCAACATCCGCGTGCTGGAACAGGCACTGGATGAGTCCTACCCGTTGCTGGAGCGGCTGAAGTTCCTGCTGATCTTCTCCAGCAACCTGGACGAGTTCTTCGAGATTCGCGTCGCCGGCCTAAAGAAGCAGATCACCTTTGCCCGTGAACAAGCCGGCGCCGACGGCCTGCAACCGCACCAGGCCCTGGCCCGTATCAGCGAGCTGGTGCACGGCCATGTGGACCGCCAATACGCGATCCTCAACGACATCCTGCTGCCGGAACTGGAAAAGCATCAGGTCCGCTTCATCCGGCGCCGTCACTGGACCGCCAAGATCAAGACCTGGGTACGCCGCTACTTCCGCGACGAAATCTCGCCGATCATCACCCCTATCGGTCTCGACCCGACGCACCCGTTCCCGTTGCTGGTGAACAAGAGCCTGAACTTCATCGTCGAGCTGGAAGGTATCGACGCCTTCGGTCGCGATTCCGGCCTTGCGATCATCCCGGCACCGCGCTTGCTGCCACGGATCATCAAGGTACCGGAAGAGGTGGGGGGCGCTGGCGATAACTATGTATTCCTTTCGTCGATGATCCACGCCCATGCCGATGACTTGTTCCAGGGCATGAAGGTCAAGGGCTGCTACCAGTTCCGCCTGACCCGTAACGCTGACCTGGCGCTGGACTCCGAAGACGTCGAAGACTTGGCCCGCGCCCTGCGCGGCGAGCTGTTCTCCCGTCGCTACGGTGATGCGGTACGTCTGGAAGTGGCAGACACCTGCCCGAAACACCTGTCCGACTACCTGCTCAAGCAGTTCAACCTGAGCGAGACCGAGCTGTACCAGGTCAATGGCCCGGTGAACCTGACGCGCCTGTTCAGCATCACCGGCCTGGACAGCCACCCGGAGCTGCAATACACGCCGTTTACCCCGCAGATCCCGAAACTCCTGCAAAACAGCGAGAACATTTTCAGCGTGGTGAGCAAGCAGGACATCTTGCTGCTGCACCCGTTCGAGTCCTTCACGCCGGTGGTCGACCTGCTGCGTCAGGCCGCCAAGGACCCGCATGTATTGGCTGTACGTCAAACCCTGTACCGCTCCGGCGCCAACTCCGAAATCGTCGATGCGCTGGTAGATGCCGCGCGTAACGGCAAGGAAGTGACGGCGGTGATCGAACTGCGGGCGCGGTTCGACGAAGAATCCAACCTGCAACTGGCCAGCCGCCTGCAAGCGGCCGGTGCGGTGGTGATCTATGGCGTGGTCGGCTTCAAGACCCACGCCAAGATGATGCTGATCCTGCGCCGTGAAGCCGGCGAGATCGTGCGTTACGCCCACTTGGGCACCGGCAACTACCACGCCGGCAACGCCAAGCTCTACACCGACTACAGCCTGCTGACCTCCGATGACGCTTTGTGTGAAGACGTCGGCAAGCTGTTCAGCCAGTTGATCGGCATGGGCAAAACCTTGCGCATGAAGAAGCTGCTGCACGCGCCGTTCACCCTGAAGAAGGGCATGCTCGACATGATTGC
Organism: Pseudomonas sp. Xaverov 83; assembly: GCF_019352905.1. Taxonomy (NCBI): domain Bacteria; kingdom Pseudomonadati; phylum Pseudomonadota; class Gammaproteobacteria; order Pseudomonadales; family Pseudomonadaceae; genus Pseudomonas; species Pseudomonas sp. Xaverov 83. Next base: position 438,221 of record NZ_JAAAFU010000075.1, read on the forward strand.
CCGCGAGACCCAGTTCGCCCTCGAAGGCAAGCCGGCGCACATCATCGCCAAGTTCAACTCGCTGACCGATCCGAAGATCATCCGTGCGTTGTACAAGGCCAGCCAGTCGGGCGTACGTATCGACCTGGTGGTGCGTGGCATGTGCTGCCTGCGTCCGGGCATCGCAGGGGTCTCCCATAACATCCACGTGCGTTCGATCATCGGGCGCTTCCTGGAGCACACGCGGGTGTTCTACTTCCTCAATGGCGGCGAGGAGCAGATGTTCCTCTCCAGTGCCGACTGGATGGAGCGCAACCTCGACAAGCGTGTGGAGACTTGCTTCCCGGTGGAAGGCAAGAAACTGATCATGCGGGTGAAGAAGGAGCTGGAGAGTTACCTCACCGACAACACCCACAGCTGGAGCCTGCAGTCGGACGGGCGCTATGTGCGCAATACTCCGACCGGCAACCAGAACCCGCGCAGCGCCCAGGCGACGTTGCTGGAGAAGCTGGGCAGCCCGATTCTGACGGTGAACTAAAAGCCGACGCGGTCAAAAATGTGGGAGCGGGCTTGCTCGCGAAGGCGGTGGACCAGTCGATGAATCTGTTGACTGACACTCCGCCTTCGCGAGCAAGCCCGCTCCCACATTTGTTTTGTGGCGTTAGATTGTTCCCACGCTCTGCGTGGGAATACATCCTGTGACGCTCCGCGTCACTCACCCCTATCAGCGCACGTTCAGCGTGAACCCAACCCGCGTCAGCCACTCGGCTTCCTGGGCGAAATCCGCCTGGGTCAGCTGGTTTTCATCCAGCCAGTTTTTCGGGAATACCACGTCCAGGCTGTCGGCATTGGCCCGCAGCACCACTTGTGGCATTTCCTGGGTACCACGGATGTGGTGGAACAGGATCGCAAAACGCAGCAGCGCGCACAGGCGAATCAGCTTGATGCCTTCGTCACCGAACTCGGCAAACTTGTCCTTCGGAATGTTGCGCCGGTGGCCGCGTACCAGCAGGGCGAGCATCTGTTGGTCTTCCCGGGAGAAACCCGCCAGGTCCGAGTGCTCGATCAAGTAGGCGCCGTGCTTGTGGTAATGGTAGTGGGCGATGTCCAGCCCCACTTCATGGACCTTGGCCGCCCAGCCCAGCAGTTCACGCCAGACGCCGTCTTCCAGGTCCCAATCCGCCGCGACCTGATCGAAAGCATGCAGCGCCTTGCGTTCAACCCGAGCGGCTTGCTCCAGGTCGACGTGGTAACGCTCCATCAGCGAGCTGAGGGTGCGTTCACGCACGTCTTCGTGGTGATGGCGGCCCAGCAGGTCGTACAGCACGCCTTCACGCAGGGCACCGTCGCAGTGGTCCATGCGTTGCAGTTCGAGGGCATCGAAAATCGCTTCGAGGATTGCCAGGCCCGCCGGGAAAATCGTGCGGCGGTCAGGCTTGATGCCATCGAAGTCGATCTTCTCGGCATCCCCCAGCTTGAACAGCTTGCGCTTGAGCCAGGCCAGGCCTTCGGCATTGACCTCGCCAGTGCCGTGGCCGCCGGCCTTGAGGGCCAGGCCGATGGCGCGGATGGTGCCGGACGAGCCGATGGCCTCATCCCACGTCAGGCGGTGCAGGGCGTGCTCGATGCTCATGATCTCCAGCCGCGCCGCCGTATACGCCTGGGCGTAGCGGGCCGGGGTGATCTTGCCGTCCTTGAAATAGCGTTGGGTGTAGCTGACGCAACCCATCTGCAGGCTTTCGCGCAGCAGCGGTTCGAAGCGCTGGCCAATGATGAATTCGGTACTGCCACCGCCGATGTCGGCCACCAGGCGCTTGCCCGGGGTGTCTGCCAGGGTGTGCGACACGCCGAGGTAGATCAGGCGCGCTTCCTCACGGCCGGAGATGACCTCTACGGGGTGGCCGAGAATCTCCTCGGCACGGCGGATGAATTCGCCGCGGTTGCGGGCTTCGCGCAGGGCGTTGGTGCCGACGATCCGCACGGCGCCAGGGGGCATGCCGTTGATCAGTTGGGCAAAGCGCTTCAGGCAATCGAGCCCGCGCTGCATGGATTCTTCATTGAGCTGACGCTCGTCGTCGATCCCGGCAGCCAGTTGCACTTTCTCGCCGAGCCGCTCAAGGATGCGGATTTCGCCGTTCTGGGCCTTGGCCACGACCATGTGAAAGCTGTTGGAGCCCAGGTCGATGGCGGCGATCAGGGACAGATTCTTGGCTTGGGATTGCGGCATGGTTAAGGGGTCTCGGTCGATAACCTCGCCATCGTGCCACGATCAACCGCTGACGCCAACGCGTAGTGCCAGAGTAATTTTTCCAGCACCGCCATGGGACCGTTGACTTGCCATTGTGGGAAATGTTCGCTCGTCTCGTATTACCAAGTTAATAGTTGATGTAATCCATATTTATGCAACCCAGCACTTACTGGGGTAACTGATAGGTCCTACACGTTTTCGTATTCATCCTGAGCGATTTTGTACTCACTCGCACGGCGGCGCCGGAAGCTTCAAGGCAATAGCGTTGGTGGTTCATACGAGGATTGCAATTTTTTCCGGCTTTATTGTGGAGTCGATATGCCGATACTTCGGTTCGGCATTTGTGCCGTGGCGGTATTTATTTATGGATCAGAACGTCATGTGGCATGAACTTGTCCGTGCGGACGGGGCAATGATCGTTTCTGTCCATCTGTAATTAGCCGTATCTCTCATTGAAAGGTAACTATCTGATGAAGAAAAATATTGCTGTATGGGTGGGCATGTTTCTAGCTGTTGCAGGTCTGAGTGCACAAGCCGCCGATCTTCGTGTCAAGGGCACCATTGCGCCCAGCAGCTGCAGTTTCACAATCACCAACTCTGTTATTGATTACGGCGCTATCAATCCGAGTACCTTGAGCCCCACCAACTATACCAAGTTGGCCGCCAAGACCACGCCTTACGCAATCAGGTGTGCCAGCAGTGTAAAGACCAAGGTGGGTATCAAGGCCGTGGATAACCGGGCCAGCAGCCGTATCCCGAACCTGATGGTCAGCCAGTTCGGTGCGCCTTACACCGATACCTATAACTACGGTTTGGGCACTACCGCGAGAGCGCAGAAAATAGGCGGTTACGTTGTGCATCTGCGTAATTCTGTCGCTGATGGCCGGGCGGTAAACGTTCTTACCAGTAGCAACAATGGCACCAGTTGGGTGCAGGGCGGGCCGGCTTTGGGGCAAGGCGCGAATATTGCGGCATGGCACATTGGAACCAATACGCCACTCCAACTGAATACACTGGCCGGGAATCTGGAAGTTCAGGCAGTTATCAATAGAACTTCTGAGCTTGATATGACGAGTCAAATCGCTCTTGATGGTCAGGCGACTTTGGAACTGCGTTACCTCTAAGAACCATTTGAATTGGGTCGATGCAGGTTAGGGCTGGAAGTTAATTGCCAAAACCTGCGTCGACTGGTTTGTAATCTTGAGGTAATGGGAAGGTTGGTCAATGACTAAGTTGAGATTCAAAGTTCTTGCGCCTTTGTATGTTTGTTTGAGTCTGGTGTTTGCTGCTGATGTATGGGCAGATGGTATGCGTCCTGAAACAACTGTTATTGTGCTGAACGAATCGGAGGGCGAAGTCAGCATCAACGTAACCAATACCGATAAAGGGCCCGCCTTACTTCATTCGACGATCGAAGATATTCCTGAGGACCTTGAGCCGCTGGTGCTTATAACGCCGCCTGTTGCGCGAGTCGATGCAGGGGAGCAGCAGATGGTCAGGTTCCTGGCAATTGGCAAGGAGCCGCTCAAGACTCAGCGTTTGAAGCGTGTGTCTTTCGAGGGCGTTCCTCAGACGCGACCCGGTTCGGGTGCGACGATCGGTATCAGCCTTCGGCAGAATTTGCCCCTGATCCTGCACCCCAAAGGCTTGCCTCGAAATGAAGCACCCTGGGAGCTACTGACCTGGCAACTGCAAGCCAGCACTCTGATCGTGCGCAACGACAGTCCGTATGTGGTCCGACTGGGCACTGAAGTGAAGGTCAACCCGCAAAACATTCAAGCCAACCTTCCTCGCGCCTACATCTTGCCGGGCGAAGTGTTGAGGGTTGACCTGAAGAAGGCCGTACCGGACGCCACTTCAGTGACCCTCGAGCCGGCCACCATCTATGGATTTACCGTCGACAGCTACGACGCATTACTCCTAGCCAATGCGCCTTGACCGGTCATGAGAAAAGTCAAAAGAGTTCCCGGTGCAGTCAGTAAAAAGCTATCTAAAACCAAGCGTGACGATGAGCGATTCAGGCGTAATGGCCTGGTGTGTGTGGCGATCCTGTCGGGGATGACTGAGCAGGCTTACGCTGCCCAGCCCGGCACCCAGTTGCTGGGGTTCGACCTGGCGACCTTACAGGCTCGCGGTATTGACCCCGGCGTCGCTCGTTATTTCCGTAGCGCTGCGCGTTTCACCGAAGGCGTGCGCGTTGTCGGGCTCACGGTGAATGGTGACCGGGTGGGGCTGGCGGATGTGCGTTTCAATCATGAAGGCGAGTTGTGTTTCACCCGTGGTTTGCTCGACCGAGCGGGCTTGCAGGTGCCTTCCCGGGTACTGAACAAAGACGCAGCGGGTGACCAGGCTTGCCATGACTTCCTCTCTGAGTATCCCAAGACGGTCGCAACGTTACGCCCGGGAAGCGAGGAAGTATTCCTGGTGGTGCCTACCCAGGCATTGCGCGAACTGCAACGCGGGTCTGGCCACTATTCCCGGGGCGGTACCGCAGGGATGCTCAACTATGACCTGCAGGGCAGTAATAGCCATTCGCGAGAGGATACCAGCCGTTATTTCTCCGCTTCGACAGAAGCAGGGTTCAACTTCGGAGACTGGATTGCACGTAGTCGCCAGCTGTACGTCTCCAGCAACGGGCGCTCCACCGCCGAGCATCTGTTTGCCTATGCGCAACGTGATTTAGTGCCGTTGGCTTCTACGTTCCAATTGGGGCAGATATCCGGCATCAGCCCGGTATTTGGCGGTGTGCAACTGTTGGGCGCACAGTTGTTTCCCGACGGGATCGCGAGCAGTTCGAGCGGCGGTGGCGTGGTGGTCGAGGGCGTAGCCGTCAGCCAATCACGGGTTGAAGTGCGTCAATCAGGCGCCCTGATTTACACCACGGTGGTGCCCGAAGGCCCCTTTTCATTGAGCAATTTACCGTTGCTCAATGGCACAAGTGACCTTCAGGTCAGCGTCATCGATACACGAGGGGCACAACGTAGTTTCGTGGTACCGGCGGCGTCTTTTCGCGCGGCGGTACCGGTCAGGGCGGGTTATACGGCTGGGCTGGGCAAGGTGCGTGATGTGGACCGCAGTGGCGCCAAAGAGCCTGTGCTAGGAATGGCCAGCGGAACCTGGGCGTTTGGCAAGAGCAGCGCCTTCAGCTCCGGGGTGCAGGGCACCGACAACTACAATTCGGTGGGCTTTGCGCTGGACACCGGCTTTGGCGAACGTTTTTCCCTGGGGCTGCGTAACAACCTTGCGCGGGACCGTAAAAAAAAGCGCCAGGGCGCGCGCAATAGCATTTCCGTGGGAAGCACGTTGCCTGGCAACGTACAGGTTTCGCTGAGCGCCACTACTCAAACCCCAGGCTATCGTGAGGTGCTCGAAACCCTGCGTACTGCCGCCGGCGACGCTCGGGACGCACGGTTTAAAAATCAGTACACCGCGGGCTTCAGTTGGGCTGCACGGGAGTTTGGCGAGTTTTCGTTGGGCTATTCCCGGGCGGCTCATTTCAATAGCAGGACCACCCAAAACATCTACGGCTCTTGGAGCAAGGACTTCAGGTACGCGAACGTGGGTGTGACGGTGGACTCGCAGGTGGGTACGTCGGGTGCTACCCGCGGCGATAAGGATGGCGTCGGGTTTCGCTTGCAGGTCGCCGTTCCGCTGGGCCGCGAGCGGTCCCTCACCTCTGTTGCACGACACCAAGGTCGTCGATCCAGTATTGGTACCACGTATACCGAACGTGTGGATGAGACCCTGAACTATGAGCTTCGTGGCGAGAGAGACTTGAGGGGCGATCATGAGCAGGCCGTGGGCGGCTGGGTTAATACGTTGTCGCGTTATACCCAGGTCGGTGCGGGCATTGACCGGGATGGATCGAGTACACGCTACAGCGGGCAATTGCAGGGCGCCGTGGTGGCCCATGATCGGGGCGTGACCTTTACGCCGTACCGGGTCGAGGATACGTTCGGCGTTGCCTCGGCCGGGGATATTACGGGGGCTCGTATCAGTACTCCCCAAGGGCCTGTGTGGACTGATCGCTGGGGCATGGCGGTGCTTCCCGGGCTGCCCGCCTATCAAGTCAGTCAGCTTGAAATCGAAGGCAAGTCCCTGCCGCGGCAGGTGGATATCAAGAACGGTACGAAAGTGCTGGAGGCCGGGCGAGGTTCATTCAGCAAGGTCGACTTCGAGGTGGTTAAAGTTCGACGCGTGCTACTGAGGGCCACGGATACGACGGGCGAGCCTCTGCCTCAGGGGGCATCGGTGCTTGGCGCAGGTAATGCGTTCCTGACCAACGTGGTGGCAGACGGCATGATTTTCCTGAGCAATATCGATAGCGCGCAAACCCTCACGGTGTCATCGCCGAGCGGGGCCTCGTGCACACTCCAACTCGACCTGGCGGAGCAATCCTATGATGAACGACCCTATGAAACCGCTTCCGCGACCTGCCGTTAAGGTAGGCGCTGCGGGCGCGCTGTTATCCGGCCTGTTGATGGTGGGGGAGGTCCATGCCGCAGAATGTCGTCTCTCGTTGAGCCGGCCAGAAGTTGATCTTGGCGCGTTACGCCAAGGTGGGCAGGTTGCTGCCCAAGGCGTACTTTTTGGTAAGCGCACGGTGCATTTGAATGTGGTGTGCCAACAAGACACGGTCATCGCCGTGCGTTTTCGAGGCGTGCCCGCTGTGGGCCAAGGCTTCAGGTTTGGCCACCAGGGGTATTTCACCCTGAGCCTCCAGCAGCCAGTGCTGGACGGCAGGCCTGTCGAGTTGGCCCCTTTGCATCATCGGGCCGAGCGGAACAGCCAATTGTTGCCGGACCAGGCCATGGTGGTGCTGGCTGCCGGGCTGCCCGCCGTGGGTCGCGTGTTTTCAGCTCAGGTGCAGGTCGACACTTATCTCTTCAACACGGCCACCGCCGTTCGCGATAAGACCGTGTTGGAGGGCAGAGGGCGTTTTGAGCTGGTGCCTGCTGGTTGACGACTCAGTCCGGGGCCTCTGTCGAGCCAATAAAGTTGGCCAGCTCGGCGGTCTGCGGGTTGGCAAACAGCACTTTTGGATCACCCACTTCATGCACCTTGCCCTGATGCATGAACACCAGCTTGTCGCCCACTTCCCGGGCAAAACGCATCTCATGGGTGACCATGATCAGCGTCATGCCATCCTTGGCCAGTTGGCGCACCACGCTGAGCACTTCGTTGACCAGTTCCGGGTCCAGGGCCGAGGTGATTTCATCGCACAGCAACACCTTGGGTGACATGGCCAGCGCCCGGGCGATGGCCACGCGCTGCTGCTGGCCGCCGGATAACCGATCGGGGAAAGCGTCGAACTTCTCCCCCAGCCCGACCCGTTCCAGCATCTGCCGCGCCAGTTGCGCAGCCTTGGCCTTCGGCACTTTCTGCACCACTTGTGGCGCGAGCATGACGTTTTCGCCCACCGTCAGATGCGGGAACAGGTTGAACTGCTGGAACACCATGCCGACTTTCTGCCGCAAGGTGCGTAGGTCGGCACGGGCGGCGTCGAGGTATTCACCGTCGACTTCAATCACCCCGTCATTGATCGACTCCAGGCCATTGAGGGTGCGCAGCAAGGTGGATTTACCCGAGCCGCTGCGGCCGATGATCGCCACCACCTGGCCTTCTTCGACCGTCAGGTCGATGCCCTTGAGTACATGGTGATCGCCGTAATACTTATGCAGGGCAGAAATTCTAAGCAGAGGCATGCAGTCTCCTTTCCAGGTAGCGCGCACTGAGGGACAAGGGGTAGCAAAGCAGGAAGTAACCGAGCGCCACCAGGCCGTAGACCATGAAGGGCTCGAAGGTTGCGTTGGCGAGCATGCCGCCGGTTTTGGTCAGCTCGGTGAAGCCGATGATCGAGGTCACGGCAGTGCCTTTGACCACTTGCACCGAGAAGCCCACGGTCGGCGCCACGGCAATGCGAAGGGCTTGGGGCAGGATCACGTAGCGCAATTGCTCAAGCGGGTTGAGGGCCAGGCTCGCGGACGCCTCCCATTGCCCGTGGGCAATGGAGTCGACGCAGCCACGCCAGATTTCGGCCAGATAGGCGCTTGTGAACAGGGTCAAGGCAATCGCCGCCGCCAGCCAGGGCGAGATGTCCACGCCGAGCAAGGCAATGCCGAAGAACACCAGGAACAGCTGCATCAACAGCGGCGTGCCCTGGAACAGCTCGATATAGGTACGGGCGACGTTGCGCGGGAAAGCCTTGGTGCTGATGCGCATGGTCATCACCAGCAAGCCGATCACGCCGCCGCCGATAAACGCCACCAGCGACAGCAGCAAGGTCCATTGCAAGCCGGTGAGCAGGTTGCGCACGATGTCCCAGAAGGAAAAATCACTCATCGGGCGTTCCTCATGACATAGCGACGGCCGATCCAGTTCAGCAACTGGCGGATCATCAGCGCCATGCACAGGTAGACCAAGGTGGTCAGTGCATAGGTTTCAAACGCACGGAAGTTGCGTGACTGGATAAAATTGGCGGCGAAGCTCAGCTCTTCTGTGGCGATTTGCGAACAGACCGCCGAACCGAGCATCACGATGATGATCTGGCTGCTCAGGGCCGGCCAGACCTTGCCCAGTGCGGGCAATAACACCACGTGGCGGAACGCTTCGAAACGCGTCATGGCCAGCGCGGCCGCGGCCTCCAGTTGCCCCCGCGGGATCGCCTGGATCCCGGCGCGGATGATCTCCGTGGAGTACGCCCCCAGGTTGATCACCATCGCCAGCACCGCCGCCTGCCATTCGGTGATTTTCAAACCGAGGGACGGCAGGCCGAAGAAGATGAAAAACAGCTGCACCAGGAACGGCGTGTTGCGGATCAACTCGACGTACACCCCGAAGATCCAGCTGAACGGCTGGATCTTCCACGCCCGCACCACGGCGCCGACGATTCCCAGCGCCACGCCCAGTACTGCACCGATGGCGGTCAGCTCAAGGGTGAACAGCGCGCCGCGCAGCAACAGATCGGTATTGGCCAGAACCGGCACAAAGTCGAATTGATAGGCCATAGCTAACCCTCGTTACCGCGATCAGAGATCAGCCGGCAGCGGCTCTTTGAGCCACTGCATTGCGTTCTTTTCCAGGCTGCCGTTGGCTTTGGCCGCGACCAGGATCTGGTTGACCTTGTCCAGCAGCGCCGGCTCGTTCTTGTTTACGCCCACGTACACCGGCGAGTCCTTGAGCTTCACTTTCAGTGCCGGCACGCGCTTGGGGTTGCGTTCGCTGATGGCCACCATCACCACGTTGCCGCTGGCGATCAGGTCCACTTGGCCCGCGAGGTAGGCGGCGATGGTCGAGTTGTTGTCTTCAAAGCGCTTGATCGTCGCCTCTTTAGGCGCAACGGCGGTCAGCTCGATGTCTTCGATGGCGCCGCGGGTCACGCTGATGGTTTTGCCCTTGAGGTCGTCAACGGTACTGATTGGCGCATCTGGCGGGCCGAACACGGCGAGGTAGAACGGCGCGTAGGCCTTGGAGAAGTCGATGACCTTCTCGCGCTCGGGGTTCTTGCCCAGGCTGGAAATCACCAGGTCGACCTTGCCGGTGGTGAGGAACGGGATGCGGTTGGTGCTGTTGACCGGGGTCAGTTCAAGCTTGACCTTGAGCTGGTCGGCCAGCAGTTTTGCGGTGTCGATGTCCAACCCGCGGGGCTTCATGTCCGGGCCGACCGAGCCGAACGGCGGGAAATCCTGAGGCACGGCCACCTTGAGGGTGCCACGGGCGACGATATCGTCCAGACCGTTGGCCTGGGCGGGCGCCTGGCTCAGCATCAGGCTGGCAAACAGGGCAGTGAGCAGGGCGCTGCAACGCTTGGTCATGGCAACTCTCCGAAAAGGACGAAAGGATTTTCTGAGTTTTGCCAGTGCACAGCCCATGCCAGTAGCGCATTAATCAGCTGGGAGGCCGGTGGCCGTTGAGTTCTGGCGGTCTTACTGGTCTGAACAGTTAAAGGGCTTTTTGCACCTTTTTCGAGCGCCTCCAAAACCTTGCGAGCCCCTTTGGGGCGTGGCTTGCCGGGCGTCACGAATAGCTTTACAACTAGCCGTTCAGTTGACTGGAAACTCGAGTTTTTATGAATTCCATCGCCCAAGGTGTACCGGAAGTGGCGCTACAGGCCATCCGCAAACTGATCGCTGACGGGGGCTTCGGGCCGGGCGATGCGTTGCCCTCCCAGCGCGATTTGGCGCTGCAATTGGGCGTGAGCCGGGCCTCATTGCGCGAAGCCTTGTCGTCCCTCAGTGCGTTGGGCGTGGTGAGTGTGCAGCCGGGCAAGGGCGTGTTCGTGCAAGCGGCGGAAGAACTCCCTGGGTTGGCCTGGCCGTTTACGGCGCAGGCGACGCCACTGGATATCTTTCAACTGCGCTACGCCCTGGAAGGCTTTGCGGCGGGGCTGGCGGCGGTGACGTTGACCACCGATGAGCTGGACCTCCTGGAAGATAACGTCGAGGCGATGCGCAAGGAGCTCAAGGCCGGTGACTTTGAGGCAGCGGCCCGGCTGGACTTCGAATTCCACCAGCGCATCCTGCTGGCCAGCGGTAATCAGGCGATGGTGAGCATCCTCAGTGCCAGTGCCGAGGTGTTTCTGGAGAGTCAGAAGCTACCGTTCATCCGGCCGGAGCGGGCCATGGAGACCTGGCAGGAGCACCGCAAGATCCTCCGTGCACTGGCCCGGCGCGCCAGCGGGGCTGCGCAGAAAAGCATGCAGGAACATGTGCGTAACGCGGCGTTGCGTACAGGCATCGCCTTCATCACTCCGGTAACGCCATGAGTTGGGCTATACCCAAACTCATGCGGCGCCATAGCAAGAGTCAATCAGCTGCGGCTTCCTGAACGCGGGAAGGGCGGCTATGATGGGCAACGTTTTTTTTGCTTACAACCCGGAGACATCCATGAGCAACGATCTTATCAAGCACGTCACCGACGCGACCTTTGAGGCCGAAGTACTGAAGGCCCAGGGCCCGGTGCTGGTTGACTACTGGGCTGAGTGGTGCGGTCCTTGCAAAATGATCGCTCCGGTCCTGGACGACATTGCCACCACTTACGAAGGCAAGTTGACCATTGCCAAGCTGAACATCGACGACAACCAGGAAACCCCGGCCAAGCACGGCGTGCGTGGTATTCCTACGCTGATGCTGTTCAAGAACGGCAATGTCGAGGCCACCAAGGTCGGCGCGCTGTCGAAGTCCCAGCTGCAAGCTTTCCTCGACGCCAACATCTAAGCGTCCTTAAAAAGCCCCGCAAATTGCGGGGCTTTTTCGTGAAACAGGGCTAGACGCTCTGAAATTCAGGTGGTACATTCGGCCCCGCACTGGTTTCTCCACTGCCCCCTGCAAGCCGTCGCCGACGCTCTCCTTTTCGATTAGTACGCGATCCTGTCGCCTTCTCTGCGGCGCGGCCTCATTAAGCCAAAAGCTTAATTTCCCCCCCTCCATAAATGATTACGTCATTCCTATATGAATCTGACTGAACTCAAGCAAAAGCCGATTACCGAACTGCTCGAATTGGCCGAACAGATGGGCATAGAAAATATGGCCCGTTCGCGCAAGCAGGACGTGATTTTCTCCCTGCTGAAAAAGCACGCGAAAAGCGGCGAGGAAATCTCCGGTGATGGCGTGCTGGAGATTCTCCAGGACGGCTTCGGCTTCCTCCGCTCTGCAGACGCTTCCTATCTCGCCGGCCCAGACGATATCTACGTCTCGCCGAGCCAGATCCGTCGCTTCAACTTGCGCACCGGTGACACCATCGTTGGCAAGATCCGCCCTCCAAAGGAAGGCGAGCGTTATTTCGCCCTGCTCAAGGTCGACACGATCAACTACGATCGTCCCGAGAACGCGAAAAACAAGATTCTCTTCGAGAACCTGACCCCGCTGTTCCCGACCGTGCGCATGAAGATGGAAGCCGGTAACGGTTCCACCGAAGACTTGACCGGTCGTGTCATCGACCTGTGCGCCCCGATCGGCAAAGGCCAGCGCGGCCTGATCGTGGCCCCGCCGAAAGCCGGTAAGACCATCATGCTGCAGAACATCGCAGCGAACATCGCCCGTAACAATCCTGAAGTTCACCTGATCGTGTTGCTGATCGATGAGCGTCCGGAAGAAGTAACCGAAATGCAGCGCACCGTGCGCGGCGAAGTGGTTGCCTCGACGTTCGATGAGCCACCAACCCGCCACGTGCAGGTTGCCGAAATGGTGATCGAGAAGGCCAAGCGCCTGGTCGAACACAAGAAAGACGTGGTGATCCTGCTCGACTCCATCACCCGTCTGGCCCGTGCCTACAACACCGTGATCCCAAGCTCCGGCAAGGTGCTCACCGGTGGTGTCGATGCCCACGCCCTGGAGAAACCGAAACGTTTCTTCGGCGCCGCGCGGAACATCGAAGAAGGCGGCTCGCTGACCATCATCGCCACCGCGCTGGTTGAAACCGGCTCGAAGATGGATGAAGTGATCTACGAAGAGTTCAAGGGTACCGGCAACATGGAACTGCCTTTGGACCGCCGTATCGCTGAAAAGCGTGTGTTCCCGGCTATCAACATCAACCGTTCCGGCACACGTCGCGAAGAGTTGCTGACCGCCGATGACGAACTGCAGCGCATGTGGATCCTGCGCAAGCTGCTGCACCCAATGGACGAAGTGGCTGCCATCGAGTTCCTGATTGACAAGCTGAAAACCACCAAGACCAACGACGAGTTCTTCCTGTCGATGAAGCGTAAGTAACACGACGCTTCGGTCAAAAAGGATGGCGCCCCATGGGGCGCCATTTTTTTTGTTTCTGGAAAAGGAGGTTTGGCTTTAGTGTGTGTCTGTTTAGAAACAAATTCGCGTGTGTGACTACACTCGCTGTCCATCCGATCAGGCAAATTACAAGATTTTATGACCATTCTCGCTTATCGCAGGGACATTGACGGCCTGCGTGCCATAGCTGTGCTCGCTGTTGTGCTGTTTCATTTTGGTGTACCGGGCTTTACCGGCGGCTTTGTCGGCGTCGACGTGTTTTTCGTGATCTCCGGCTACTTGATCACCTCGATCATCTGGCGCGAGCGTGAGGCCGGCCGTTTCAGTTTTGTCAGCTTCTGGGCCCGTCGAGCGCGGCGCATCCTGCCGGCACTGTTCGTGATGATGCTCGGCACGCTGGTGGTGGGCTGGTTTCTGCTGGCGCCCAAGGATTACAGCGAGTTGGGGCGCTCGATACATAACCAGGTGGTGTTTATCTCCAACCTGTTTTTCATGCGCCAGGACGGTTACTTTGATGTGGCTTCCGATATCAAGCCGTTGCTGCATACCTGGTCATTATCGGTTGAAGAACAGTTCTACATCCTCTTCCCACTGCTGCTGACACTGCTGTCGAGCCGGCTCAAATATTGGCGTACGGCGCTGTTCGTGTTGCTACTGGTGTCGTTCGGCATGAGTACGTGGGCGGTGGCCCACTCTCCGGAAAGAGCCTTTTTCCTGCTGCAGATGCGTGCCTGGGAGCTGTTGGCGGGCGCAATGCTGGCCGTGATGCCGGTACGCGAGTACCGCGCGAGCCCGGCCTTGGCGCAGGCCGTCAGCCTTGCCGGCCTCGGCCTGATCCTGCTGGCGGTCTTCGCGTATGACCCGAGCACGCCGTTTCCCGGCGCCGCAGCGCTGTTGCCAGTGGTGGGCGTGGTCTGCCTGATTTGGGCCAACGGCCAGCAAACTACTCTGACGAGCAAGCTGCTGGGTAGCCGCTTGCTGGTGGGGATTGGCCTGATCTCCTACTCCTGGTACCTGTGGCACTGGCCGGTGTACGTGTTTGGCAAGTACGCCAGTGTCGACGGGCTGGGCACGTGGGAGCTTGGTGCACTGTTTGTGTTGAGCCTGGTGCTGGGTTATGCGTCCTGGCGGTTTGTCGAGGCCCCGTTCCGTGAGCGTCGGCTGTTGGCAGGACGCAAGCAAATCCTGGTGGCGGCGGGTATCGCGTTGCTTGGGGTGGGACTGCTCGGCAAAGGCCTGGTCTTGACGAAGGGCTTGCCTTGGCGCCTGTCGCCCGAGGCGCTGCAATTTGCCCAGGCGCGCGAGTGGAGCCCGGACCTTATGGCCTGCCTGGTGGATGGTGGGAAAAATCGCCATCATGGATTTTGTCATTTCGGACCTCAGTCCGCGCCGACACGCGCGCTGGTCTGGGGCGATAGCCATGCCACGGCGCTGGTTCCGGCATTGCAAGACGGCGCGAGCAAATACGGTGTCAGCGTCACTCAGGCAGGGTATGCCGGCTGCCTGCCGTTTAATCGCAAGGAAAGCGTTCCAGGTTGCTTGAGCTTTAACCAGCGAGTCACCCAACTGCTGGGTCAGGAAACCTTTAGCGACGTAGTGCTGGCAGCGCGCTGGAGCCTTTATGTCTATGGGCAGCTCGATGGCGACACCGAGGCTTCACTGCTCAACCCGGCGACCGGTACTTATGATCGTGCTATCGCCGAGCAGCGCTTCGCCGAAAGCGTGCGCGCCCTTGTGCAGCAATTGCGCGCCAGCGGCCATCGTGTGTGGCTGGTCAAGGAAGTCCCGCTGCAGGAATTCAGTCCGCCTTACCGCCTCAGCCGGTTGGCGATGCTCGGTCGGCCCACCGACAAAGAAGGCATGCCCCTGGCTGAACACCTTCAGCGTCAGGCCTATATCAGTCAGGTATTCGAGCAAATCGCGGCGGCGGATCCCGGGGTAAAGGTAATGGATCCGGCGCCCAAGCTATGCAGTGCGAATGACTGGTGTCGCGTGGAACTGGACGGTCAGTCGCTGTACACCGACGATAATCACCTCTCGGCGGTCGGTTCGCGGTATGTCGAGGCGTTCCTTGAACCGTTGTTCAAGGCCTTGCGCAATGAAACCCAGGCCTCGGCTCTTTGAGTCATTGTCGTCGGCAATGCTGCTCAATAAGCTGCCAGCGACCGTAAGAGCAGGTAGGATGTACGCCTATTTTACGGGTGGCATGGTTAATGAAATTCAAGGATCTTCGGGATTTCGTGCAGCAACTTGAGCAGCGCGGAGAGTTGAAACGTATCCAGGTGCCGATTTCCCCGGTCCTGGAGATGACTGAGATTTGCGACCGCACCTTGCGTAACAAGGGCCCGGCGCTGCTGTTCGAAAACCCGGTGGGCTTTGATATTCCGGTGCTCGGCAACCTGTTCGGCACCCCCGACCGCGTTGCGTTCGGCATGGGCGCCGAGTCCGTCAGCGAACTGCGGGAGATCGGCAAGCTGCTGGCCTTCCTCAAGGAGCCCGAGCCACCCAAGGGTCTGAAGGACGCCTGGTCGAAGCTGCCCATCTTCCGCAAGATCATCGCCATGGCCCCCAAGGTCGTAAAGGACGCGGTCTGCCAGGAAGTGGTCATCGAAGGCGATGACGTCGACCTCGGCATGCTCCCCGTGCAGACCTGTTGGCCTGGGGACGTCGGCCCGCTGATCACCTGGGGCCTGACCGTCACCAAAGGTCCGAACAAAGACCGCCAGAACCTCGGCATCTACCGTCAGCAAGTGATCGGCCGTAACAAGGTCATCATGCGCTGGCTGAGCCACCGTGGCGGCGCGCTGGATTTCCGTGAATGGTGCGAAAAACATCCCGGCAAGCCATTCCCTGTTTCGGTGGCCCTGGGCGCCGACCCGGCGACCATCCTCGGCGCCGTCACGCCAGTGCCCGACAGCCTTTCCGAGTACGCTTTCGCGGGCTTGTTGCGCGGTAACCGCACCGAGTTGGTGAAATGCCGTGGTAATGACCTGCAAGTGCCGGCCACCGCCGAAATCATCCTCGAAGGCGTGATTCACCCCGGCGAGATGGCCGATGAAGGCCCCTACGGCGACCATACCGGCTACTACAACGAAGTCGACAGTTTCCCGGTGTTCACCGTCGAGCGCATCACCCACCGGATCAAGCCGATCTACCACAGCACCTACACCGGCCGCCCGCCGGATGAGCCGGCGATCCTCGGCGTGGCGTTGAACGAAGTGTTTGTACCGATCCTGCAAAAGCAGTTTCCGGAAATCACCGACTTCTACCTGCCGCCCGAAGGCTGCTCGTACCGCATGGCCATCGTGACGATGAAGAAGTCGTACCCCGGCCACGCCAAGCGGGTAATGCTGGGTGTGTGGTCGTTTTTGCGACAGTTCATGTACACCAAGTTCGTTATTGTCACCGACGACGACATCAACGCCCGCGACTGGAACGACGTGATCTGGGCCATCACCACGCGCATGGACCCCAAGCGCGACACGGTGATGATCGATAACACGCCGATCGACTACCTCGACTTTGCCTCGCCGGTATCGGGCCTCGGCTCGAAAATGGGCCTGGATGCCACCCATAAATGGCCGGGTGAAACCACCCGCGAATGGGGCCGTGTGATCGTCAAGGACGAAGCGGTAACTGCCCGTGTGGATGCGCTCTGGAAAGAATTAGGAATAGATTGATGCGTGTAACCCTGCAGCCTTCCGGTGCGGTACTTGAACTGACGCCTGGCGAGCGGATTCTCGAAGGCGCGCGCCGCCTGGGCTACGATTGCCCTCAGGCGTGCCGCAATGGTGTGTGCCACGTATGTGCAGCGCTGCTGGTAGAGGGCCGGGTGCAACAAGCCGGTGAGGTGCGTGACCATGGCGAGTTCTATACCTGCATTGCCGAACCGCTGGAAGATTGCATTGTGTTGTGGGATGGCGTGCTGGCGCCGGGAGAGTTGCCGGTGCGCAAATTGTCTTGCCAACTGAGTGAATGCGTTGAAGTGGGCGGTGACGTGTGGCGCGTGCGCCTGCGGGCTCCGGCCGGCAAGGCTGTGCGTTACCACGCCGGGCAATACCTGATGATCGAACGGGAAAACGGCGAGAAGTCGGCGTTCTCCCTGGCCTCCGCACCCCACGCCGGGCGCGAGCTGGAACTGCACGTACTGGCCCGGGAAGACAGTGCTCGCAGCCTGCTTGAGCAGTTGCAGCGTAACCAGATGGCTCGCATCGAGATGCCGTTTGGCGACACCCACTTGGCCGAACTGCCCGACGGGCCGCTGGTGCTGATCGCCGCCGGTACCGGTATGGCGCAGATGCACAGCTTGATCGAACACTGCCGCGCCAGTGGTTTCAAGTACCCGGTGCACCTGTATTGGGGTGTACGTCGACCGGAAGACTTCTACGACATCGAGCACTGGGACCAGTGGCTGCAACTGCCCAACCTGTTCCTGCACAAAGTGGTCAGCGACCTGTGCGGGTGGGAAGGGCGCTGCGGGTTATTGCATGAAGCCGTGTGCGAAGACATCAGCGACCTCAAGGCCGTGCACGTCTACGCCAGCGGTTCACCGGCGATGATCTACGGCACCCTGGATGCGCTGGTCGAAGCCGGCATGGATGCACACCAGATGCGTGCTGACGTATTTGCCTACGCGCCCCGCCCGTAACGTGTGGCGAGGGGGCTTGCTCCCGCTGGGCTGCGCAGCAGCCCCAAAACAGTCGCTGTGTTCTACCTGAAAGACCGCATGAACTTCAGGGGCCGTTTCGCGACCCAGCGGGAGCAAGCTCCCTCGCCACAAAAGCCCTTCAGCGGCTCAATCAGAAACGAACGCCCGTCGTCACCATCGCCGCATTGAACCCCAGCAACACCAACTCGGCGGCGACCGGCCCATAGTGAGTGCCCACCGAGGGTATGATCACTGGCGCCACCCCGAGCCCATTCAGTGGAATCTTGTCGCGGTACTTGCCGCGATAGCCCTGGATCACGCCGCCCGTCAGCTTCAAGTACACCGGGTAAGCGTTCATGTCGTAGCGTTTGCCGGCATAGGCGTAGTACGAACGCTGGCTGAACGAGTTGCGAAACGTCGCCCCGCCATACACCAGGCCTGACGCTTCATTGCGCTCCAGGCCGATCAGGTCCTGATTGTTGTTGTGGTCCTTGTCCGGCGAAAAATGCCGGGTGTAGACGCTCGTCTGGGCGTACCAGAAGCCTTTTTCGTCTTGGGGCGGCGCTTCCACCGCCAGGGCGGTGGTGGCCTGTGCAAGGAACAACAGGCTGGGAAGTCGGTATTTCATGGTGTGACCTCGATAGTCGGTTCGGTTGGCGGCTAAGTGGGTCGTGACAGGCGCCTAGTTTGAAGGCTCAGCGTGCCTCCAGGCTGAACCTGCGCTGAAACTACAGGGATTGAGGCGGCCAATCCTGATGAGCGGAGCGGCCGGGCTTATGCATTCGCTTATTCTTTAAAGGTATTTAATTTGTTACATAAATATCATTAAGCTATATGACAACGGACTACCGACTTTCTGCCAATAACCAATAAATGACCGCCACCGTCCGCCACACGGATCGATCGTATGAGCTCAGAGCATTGACGTTCTGGCTTTTGATTCCAAGGGGAGCGGTATGGGGAGCAACAAGCAGCACCTGCTGTACACGGCGATTTTGTCGGCTAATTTGCTGACCGCTGTGGGATTCAGTCCAGTGGCAGCCGCTGAAACGGCCACTGCCGATGTACCCAAACTCGATACAGTCATCGTGACCGGCACTCGCGCCCAAGAGCGCACCGCCAGTGCCTCGTTGTCACCTATCGATGTGATTTCCGGCGACACCTTGCGCAGCACCGGCTCTGATGAGTTGGGCGCGGTGTTGGCCCGATTGATTCCTTCCATCAACTTTCCACGCCCGAGCCTGGTAGACGGTGCCGAACTGGTGCGCCCGGCGCAGCTGCGTGGCCTGTCACCGGACCAGGTGTTGGTGCTGGTCAACGGCAAGCGCCGCCACACCAGTGCCTTCGTCAATCTCGGCGGTGCAGTTGGGCGTGGCTCGGCGCCGGCGGATTTGAATGCGATCCCGTTGTCGGCGGTCGACCATATCGAGGTGCTGCGTGACGGCGCATCGGCCCGCTACGGCTCCGATGCGATTGCCGGGGTGATCAACGTGATCCTCAAGCATGACGACCACGGCGGCTCGATCACCAGCAAGTTTGGTGAGTACAAGAAGGGCGACGGTATCCAGCGCAATCTCAGCGGCAACACCGGTGTGGCGCTGGGCGATAACGGGTTTATCAACATCTCTGCCGAAGGCGCCGACAACGATTACACCAACCGCGCCGGCAAGGACCTGCGTCCGGGCAGCGTTGGTTCGACGACCTACGGCCAGCGGGTGTTCCGCCAGGGCGAGCCGGCCACCGACCAGGGCAAGCTGTTTCTCAACTCGGAATATTCCTTCAGTGATGCGGCCGAGTTCTATGCGTTTGGCGGCTACAGCAAGACTCGCGGCGAGACGGCGGCGTTCTACCGGGCCAGCAACGCGAGCAACAACATTCCAGCGCTTAACCCCAACGGCTACTTGCCGCTGATTCGCGGCGACGTGGAAGACACGTCCCTGGCGGTCGGTCTGCGCGGCCTGTTGGCCTATGACTGGCACTACGACGTGTCGGTGAACTACGGCAAGAACCAGTACCAGATCGGCACCGAAACCATCAACACTTCGCTGGGCCTGGCGACGCCGCGCAAGTTCGACAACGGCACCCTGGTCAATGACCAGAAGCAACTCAGCCTGGACCTGTCGCGGGAATTCAGCCTGGGCTGGTTGCCGTATCCGGTGTCGGTAGCGTTTGGTGGCGAATACCTGGACCAGGGTTATCAGATCAAGGCGGGTGACCCGGCGTCCTACTACCAGACCGGCAGTTCGGGCCTGGGCGGCTTCCGTGATTCCGACGCAGGCACCAGCACGCGCCATAACTGGGCGCAGTACCTGGACCTGGAAACCAACTTCACCGAAAAACTCAGCGCCTCGGCTGCCGTGCGTCATGAGGACTACAGTGATTTTGGTTCCAACGTCAGCGGCTCGCTCTCGGCGCGCTACGACTTCACCCCGCAAGTGGCGTTGCGCGGCAGTGTTTCCAACGGCTTCCGCGCGCCGTCCCTGGCGCAGCAGAACTTCGCCTACACCTCGTCGCAGCTGATCGGCAACACCATCCAGGAAGCCGGTACGTTCCCGGCCAACAGCCGGGTGGCGCGCCTGCTCGGTGCGGAGGACCTGAAAGCCGAGAAGTCCCGCAACTACAGCCTCGGCCTGGTGCTGGAGCCGACCGACAACCTGACCGTGACCGCCGACGTCTACCGTATCGACATCAGCGACCGCATCAGCCTGTCCTCCAACCTGGACCTGAGCAAAAACCCGGCTGCGCTGGCGTACCTGCAGGCCAACGGCGTCGGCAACATCAACTACACCACCGTGCGTTACTTCACCAACGCCACCGACACCACCACCAATGGCGTCGACCTGGTGGCCAACTATCGCTACCAGCTGGATAACGGTGTGCGCTGGAACAGCACCGTGGGCTACAACTACAACCACACCAAGGTCACCGACGTAAAAGCCAACCCGTCTGTACTGGATAGCCTGGGTGCGAGCCTGGTCCGGGTGGATCGTCGCGAACGCATCGGCCTGTTGGGCGACACCACACCCCAGCACAAGTTGAGCCTGGGTAACGACCTGAGCTTCGGCAATTGGGCGCTGCACAGTAATTTGGTGCGCTATGGTTCATTTACCAGCTACCAGGCGGACCCGGCCAACGACCAGAGCTTCAAGGCCGCTTGGCTGTTGGACCTGTCAGCCGACTACAAGCTGAAAAACTGGACCTTCACCGTTGGCGGCGACAACGTCACCGACAAGTACCCGGAAAAACTCAATGCCTACGCCAGCAGTGGTGGCAATTTGGCCTATAGCACTTTTTCGCCGTACGGTTACAGCGGCGCGTTCTATTACGGTAAAGTTGCTTACAACTGGTAACAGCTTCTCGTAACGACAAAGGAGACCTAAGCGATTTGCCATGACCGCCATTGAATCTGATCTTTTGCAATTGGCTTACCCTCCGCGGCTCGATCTGGGGCCGCAACTCACTCACGAACAGTTGATCAGCTCGATGCAAGCCACCATGGCTTTGCATAAGGGTGGGCCGGTCTGGCTATTCGCTTATGGTTCGCTGATCTGGCGGCCTGAATGTTCGTCGACACAACGGATGCGGGCACGGGTCCACGGTTATCACCGCGGCTTGTACCTGTGGTCCCATGAGCACCGGGGCACGCCGGAAACACCGGGGTTGGTGTTTGGCCTGGATCGCGGTGGCTCGTGCAGTGGGTTTGCCTACCGCTTGCCGGAAGATCAGCTGGAGGCTTCGCTTTATGCCTTGTGGCAGCGCGAGATGCCTTACCCGTCCTACCGGCCACACTGGCTCACCTGCCGTCTTGAAGATGGCAGCCAGGTGCAGGCATTGGGATTTGTACTGGAGCGGCACCTGCCCAGCTACGCCGGGAATTTGCCCGACATTGTGCTGAATCACGTGTTGCAAAGCGCTTGCGGGCGTTACGGGACCACTCGCGATTATGTCGAGCAGACCGTCAACGCCCTGCGTAGCCACGCCATGCCAGACAAGAATCTGGAGGCGCGGCTCAAGCGGTGTTCCAAAGGCTGTTCCGACGATTAACGTGCGGTACTGACGCTATTGGTGTGCCACAAGGTGGGGATCAGGAACGCAATCGCCAACAGGCACGCGCCGATCAGCAGCACAAAACCACCGTCCCAGCCGAAATGGTCAACGGTGTAGCCCATGGCTGCACTCGCTGCCACCGAACCACCCAGGTAACCGAACAGGCCCGTGAAGCCCGCTGCAGTACCGGCGGCTTTCTTCGGTGCCAGCTCCAGCGCCTGCAGGCCGATCAGCATCACCGGGCCGTAGATCAGGAAGCCGATGGAGAACAGCGCGATCATGTCGACCATCGGGTTGCCCGGCGGGTTGAGCCAGTAAACCAGGGTCGCGACGGTCACCAAGCCCATGAACACAATGCCCGTCAGGCCACGGTTGCCACGGAAGATCTTGTCCGACATCCAGCCGCACAGCAGTGTGCCCGGAATGCCTGCCCATTCGTAGAAGAAGTACGCCCACGAGGTTTTATCCACGTCGAAGTGCTTGGCTTCCTTGAGGTACGTCGGGGCCCAGTCCAGTACGCCGTAGCGCAGCAGGTAGACGAAGACGTTGGCGAAGGCGATGTACCACAGCATTTTGTTGCGCAGCACGTACTTGACGAAGATTTCCTTGGCGCTGAATTCGTCTTCGTGGCTGGCGTCGTAGCCTTCCGGGTAATCGTTCTTGTATTGCTCGATCGGTGGCAGGCCCACCGATTGCGGGGTGTCGCGCATGGTGATGAAGGCAAATGCCGCCACCAGCAGGGCCACGGTGGCCGGGACGTAGAACGCCGCGTGCCAGTCGTTGAACCAGGCCATGCCCAGCAGGAACAGAGGGCCGATCAAGCCGCCGCCGACGTTATGCGCCACGTTCCATACGGAAACCACGCCGCCGCGTTCCTTCTGCGACCACCAGTGCACCATCGTCCGCCCACTTGGCGGCCAGCCCATGCCCTGGGCCCAACCGTTGATGAACAGCAAAATGAACATCATGGTCACGCTGGACGTAGCCCAAGGTGCGAAACCGAAAATGAACATCACCCCGGCGGACACCAGGAGGCCGAAGGGCAGGAAGTAGCGCGGGTTGGAGCGGTCGGACACCAGGCCCATGAGGAACTTGGACAGGCCGTAGGCAATTGCAATCGCCGACATCGCCAGGCCCAACTGGCCACGGGTGTAACCCTCGTCGATCAGGTACGGCATGGCCAGGGAGAAGTTTTTGCGCAGCAGGTAGTACCCGGCGTAACCGAAGAAAATACCGGCGAAGATCTGCCAGCGCAGGCGTCGGTACGTGCTGTCTATTTTTTCTTCAGGCAGGGGCGCCTGGTGTGCGGCAGGGCGGAAGAAAGCAAACATTCAAGAGCTCCAAATTTCTTGTTTTGACTGCGGATGCGAATGTTACAGTTTCGTTACCGAAAATAGCACCGCCTCTTATCAGCGGGCATAGGAATTGAGTGCAATTGCATGTTCTTTTACGAACATGTCGCTTGCAGGCAAGTGAGGGGCGCTTTCAGGTTTGGATGTGTCTGGATGTAACTAGATTGGCCAATGATCAGGGGCCGATGGCCGCCACGTCGCCCGGAAGCAGGTGTTCCTGGACTTTCTGGCTGCGGGACTCCACCAGTTGGCCCTGTTCGTCGAAGCGCAACACGATCAGCCAGTCATACACATTTTCTGGCCATTTCTTCATGCCGGTGAGCGCCGGGCCGTCACCGCCAAAGGCTTCGATCAACTTGTCGATATGCCCGTGGTGCCAGGCGATCAGCACGGTTTGGGCCTGGTTGGACTTGCGCAGGGACTTCACCAGCTTGCCGACTTGGTCGTCGGAGTAGGGTGTTTCAAGTGGGAGTTGCAGGCGCTGGGCCAGCGGTGTCAGGGTCAGGCGAGGGCGGGAGCTTTCCTTGCTGTCGCTGGTAGCGATCAGCCGCTGGGGCACTACGGAGATGCCGTTCAACAGCAGCGGGTCGAAATAGCTGGCATAGGCTGCCGCCCTTTGTTCGCCTTTGGGGCTTAGCAACGGGCCTTCATCGGGTTTTTCCGCGTGGCGCACGATCAGCACCGTCACATTGCTCAGCCCACGTACATCCTTGTCTTCTTTATGGGCAAGGGCTTGGGCCGACACCACCATCAAGACCCCCAGAAACAGTGCGCGCAGCCGTGTGACCATTTTTCTTCCTGCCAATGAATAGTGCCTCGGCCGATCATGGGCCCAGGCACCCCGTGGACAAAATGAAACAATCGTCAGCGTAGCTGCACCACGACCTTGCCGACGGCCTTTCGCTGGCCGAGGTCATTAATCGCCTGCGCGGCCTGCTCCAGCGGGTACACCTGGGACACCAACGGCTTCAGCTTGCCTTCGGCAAACCAGCCGAACAGTTGCTGGAAGTTGGCGGCATTGTCCTGCGGCTGGCGCTGGGCAAACGAGCCCCAGAACACCCCGACCACCGCCGCGCCCTTGAGCAGCGCCAGGTTCACCGGCAATTCCGGAATGCGCCCGCTGGCAAAGCCCACCACCAGCAGCCGGCCATTCCAGGCGATGCCGCGAACGGCCTGGTCAAACAGGTCGCCGCCCACCGGGTCGTAAATCACATCCACGCCGTTGCCGCCGGTCAGGCGTTTGATTTCGTCCTTGAGGCTGGCTTCGCTGTAGTTGATCAACTCATCGGCTCCGGCCGCCTTGGCCACCACCAGTTTGTCCGCGCTGCTGGCAGCGGCGATCACCCGGGCGCCCATGGCCTTGCCGATCTCCACTGCGGCCAGGCCGACACCGCCGGAAGCACCGAGCACCAGCAAGGTTTCCCCGGGTTGCAGGTTGGCCCGCTGCTTCAATGCGTGCATCGACGTGCCGTAGGTCATGCTGAACGCGGCGGCAGTGTTGAATTCCATGCTCGGCGGGATCGGCAGCACGTTGTAGCCCGGCACGGCGACCTGCTCGGCGAAGCTGCCCCAACCGGTCAACGCCATCACCCGGTCACCGACCTTCAGGTGGCTGACGTTTTCCCCGACTTCGCTGACCACGCCCGCCGCTTCACCGCCCGGCGAAAACGGGAAGGGCGGCTTGAACTGGTATTTACCCTCGATGATCAGGGTGTCCGGGAAATTGACCCCGGCGGCATGCACGTCCAACAGGATTTCGTTCTTCTTGATCGCCGGGCTTTCGACGTCTTCCAGCACCAGGGTTTCGGCGGGGCCGAAGGCTTTGCACAGCACAGCTTTCATCGGACTATTCCTTTTGGCGTGTTGGCCGATAAGTGTAGGTGGGCAGGGCGACGGGTCAACGAGCATGCCCCGGCCTGATAAGTCGCCATAAGCTTGTGCTCAGGGCTGCTAGCGTTATGCTACTGGGCAACCGAATTGAGGAATGAATTGTGAAAGCGTGGATCCTGTTGATGCTGGCCCTGACACTGCCGACGGCAGCCCTGGCCGAAGAAGCCAAAGAAGGCGACGCGCCGAAGGTCAGCTATATCAGCCTGAGCCCGCCGTTTGTCGGTAACTACGGCCTGGATGGCACCGCGAAGCTGAAGGTATTCAAGGCGGATATCGCCCTGCGTGTCACCGGCCCTGAGGCGGCGGCCGCCGTCAAAGCCAACGATGCGTTGATTCGCAACCAGTTGGTGGCGCTGTTTACCCAGCAAACCAGCGACGCTATGAGCAGCGTTGATGGGAAGGAAAAACTGCGCCAGGAAGCCCTGAAGCAGACCCAGCAAGTAATGAACGACGAGACCGGCAAGCCGCAGGTTGAGGATTTGTTGTTCAACAACCTGATCATCCAGTAAGCCGGTCGCTTCGCGCCCTTCGCGAGCAAGCCCGCTCCCACACTTGACCGAGTTCTAACATGAGAATGCGGTTGAATGTGGGAGCGGGCTTGCTCGCGAAGAGGCCCTGACAGGCACCTCAGGAAGCCAGGCTCTTCCTGAACCGCGCCAACGCCACCGCAAAGAACAACAACCCGATCCCCGTCAGCGCCAACAAGTCCGGCCACACCACACTCACGCCGGCATCCCGGAACAGAATCGCCGCACTCAAACTCACGAAGTGCGTCGACGGCGAGCCCTGCATCACCCATTGCAACCACTGCGGCATGCTGTCCAGTGGCGTGCTGCCGCCGGACAACAACAGCATCGGAATAATCACCGGGATCGCCAGCAGTCCGAACTGCGGCGTCGAGCGGGCGAGGGTGGCGAGGAAGATGCCCAAGGCGGTGCTGGCAAACAGGTACAACGCCGTCACCAGCAAAAACAACGTCAGCGACCCGGCCAGCGGCACACCGAGCAAACCTTTCACCACCACCTCCAGCGACAGCCATGTGCACAGCACCACCACCAGCATGTTGCTCCAGATTTTCGCCAGCATGATTTCCAGCGCCGTCAGTGGCAGCACCAGCAGATGGTCGAGGGTGCCGTGTTCCCGCTCACGCAGCAGCGCGGTGCCGGTCAGCACGATGGCGAGAATGGTGATGTTGTTGACGATCTGGATTACCGCGAGAAACCAGCCACCTTCCAGATTGGTATTGAACAGCGCCCGGGTGGTCAGCAGCGCAGGGCTCTTTTGGGCTGCATCAGCCTGGCCGCCATAGGTCAGCAATTCCCGCTGGAAAATCCGCCCGATATACCCGGCGCCCATGAATGCCTGGCTCATGGCCGTGGCATCGACGTTGACCTGCACCCCCGGCTGGCGCCCGGCCAACAGGTCGGCCTGGAAGTTCGCCGGCACGTTGATCACGAAGGTGTACTGGCCGCTGTCCATCACCTTGTCCAACTGGTCGTAGGGCAATGGTACCGCGGCCTGGAACTCCGGCGGTTGCAGGGCTTCGGCCAGTTGCCGGGACAGCGCGCTGTGATCCTCATCCACAAAGGCCACGCTCGCGTTGTGCACGCCGATCACCGAACCGGCGGCGGGCATATAGATGGCGACGGTGAAGGCGTAGAACAGGAACAGCAGCAACACGCTGTCGTGGCGCAGGCTGGTCAGTTCCTTGATGCCGAGGCGCAGGATATGGGCGAACTTGTGCATCTCAGGCCTCCTGCTTCTTGAGCATGATCAGGCTAAGCCCGGTGAACCCCAGGAAGAACCCGAACAGCGCCAGGCACTGCGGCCACAACTGGCGCAGGTCGAGGGCCTTGGTAAAGGTACCCACGGCAATGTCGAGGAAGTAGCCCGCCGGGAACAGCATGCCCATCAACGCGGCGGCGCCTTCTAGGGACGAGCGCGGCACGATCAGCCCGGAGAACTGGATGGTCGGCAGGCTGGTGATGATCATGGTGCCGAGGATCGCCGCGATCTGGGTGCGGGTGAATGCGGAAATCAGCAGGCCCATGCTGGTGGTGGCCAGCACATACAACAGGCCGCCGAAGGCCAGGGTCACACCGCTGCCTTTGAACGGCACGCCGAACAGCCAGCGGTTCATCGCCACCAGCAGCCCCAGGTTGATCAGGCTCACGGCCAGGTACGGCGCCTGCTTACCCAGCAGAAATTCCAGGCGGGTCAGCGGTGTGGCGTAGAAGTTGGTGATCGAGCCCAGTTCCTTTTCGCGCACGATCCCCAGGGCCGTGAGCATCGCCGGAATAAACGCGAGGATCAGCGCCATCACGCCCGGGCCGATGGCGTTCACGCTGACCACGTCCTGGTTGTAGCGAAAACGGGTTTCCAGTTTGGCGGCGGCTTGCTGATTCAGTGGTGTGCTGTTCAGTTCGGCCAGTTGTTGGAGATTGGCTTGGTGCACGGCCTCGACATAATTGCGGCTGGTTTCCGCACGGAACGGCATGCCGCCATCGAGCCAGGCGGCCACGGCGGGCTGGCGGCCGGCGTAGAGATCGCGGCCGAACCCTGGCGGAATCTCCAGCGCCAGTTTGATTTCCGAGCGTTGCAGGCGTTTGTGCAGCTCGTTGGAATCGGTGATCGGCGGCTGTTCGGCGAAGTAACGGGAACTGCGAAAGGCTTCCAGGTAGGCGCGGCTTTGCGGCGTTTGATCCTGGTCGTAGACAGCGAAGGCGAGCTTTTCCACGTCCAGGGAAATGCCGTAGCCGAAGATCACCATCATGAAAATCGCGCCCAGCAGGGCGAAGGCCATGCGCACTTTGTCCCGCAGCAGTTCCTTGCCTTCGCGGCTGGCCACGGCCAACAGGCGGGCGAGGCTGAACCCGCGTTTGCTGACGGGC
Organism: Pseudomonas sp. Xaverov 83; assembly: GCF_019352905.1. NCBI lineage: Bacteria > Pseudomonadati > Pseudomonadota > Gammaproteobacteria > Pseudomonadales > Pseudomonadaceae > Pseudomonas > Pseudomonas sp. Xaverov 83. The sequence goes on from NZ_JAAAFU010000075.1 coordinate 466,003, forward strand.
GGCGTCATGGGTTCGCTGACGGTTTCGGTGGGCGCGGGGGTTGCTTCGGGCGCACCTTGGGCCTGTTCCAGGCAGGTGACGAACGCTGCTTCCAGGGTCTCGCCGTGGAATTGCTGTTGCAGCGCATCTGGCGTGTCGCAGGCCAGTACCTTACCCGCGTGCATCAGCGAGATCCGGTCGCAGCGCTGGGCCTCGTTCATGAAGTGCGTGGACAGGAATATCGTCACGCCCTGTTCCCGGGACAGCTCGATCAACAACCGCCAGAAATCATCCCGCGCGGCCGGGTCGACGCCCGAAGTCGGCTCATCGAGGATCAGCACTTCCGGGCGGTGCAGCACCGCCACCGCCAGGGACAAGCGCTGGCGCAAACCCAGGGGCAACTCGCCGGAAGGCTGCTCGGCAACGTCGCCCAGGTCAAAACGCTCGATCAACTCATCAATGCGCTGGCCGCTTTCAGCCTTCGGCAGGTCGAACAACTGCGCATGCAGCACCAGGTTCTGGCGCACGCTGAGCTCGCCGTACAGCGAGAAGCTTTGCGACATGAAACCCACGCGCTTGCGGGTGGCCAGGTCCTTGGCGTTGACCGGGTTGCCGAGCAGGGTCGCGGTACCCTCGGTGGCCGGCATCAGGCCGGTGAGGACTTTCATGGTGGTGGTCTTGCCGCAGCCGTTGGAGCCGAGGAAACCAAAGATCTCGCCCCGTCCAATCGCGAAGCTGACTTTGTCCACCGCCGTGAAATCGCCGAAGCGCAGGGTCAGGTCGTGGGCTTCGATGGCGATGTCGGTGTTGTCGCTTTGCCGTGGCGGAATCACCAGCGGTTCGTTGTTATGGGCGCTGTCGCCCTGGAAGTGGGTGAAGGCTTCGTCCAGTTTGCCGCTGGGTGTCGCGGCGGCCAGTTCACTGCTCAGGCCGTCGGCGATCAGCTTGCCGCGGTCGAGCATCAGGCAGTGTTCGAACTGCTCGGCTTCTTCCATGTAGGCGGTGGCCACCAGCAGTGTCAGCTGCGGGCGTTCGCTGCGTACGGTTTCCACCAGCTCCCAGAAGCGCCGACGGGACAATGGGTCGACCCCGGTGGTGGGTTCGTCGAGGATCAACAAATCCGGGTCGTGGATCAGCGCACAGCACAGGCCGAGTTTCTGCTTCATGCCGCCGGAGAGCTTGCCGGCAGGTCGCTCGGCGAAGCGTGCGAGGTCGGTGGCCAGCAGCAGGTTGTGCATGCGCTGGTCGCAATCGGCTTTCGACAGGCCGAACAGCGTGGCGAAGAACCGGATGTTTTCGCTGATGGACAGCTCGGGGTACAGGTTACCGCCCAGGCCTTGGGGCATGAAGGCGATGCGCGGGTACAGGCTGTTGCGATGGCGGCGGTCTTCGATGGAGCCGCCGAGTACTTCCAGCTCACCTTGTTGAAGCTTTTTTACCCCGGCAATCAAACCCAGCAGGCTCGACTTGCCGGCGCCGTCCGGGCCGATCAGGCCGCAGCGGGTGCCGGCGGGCAGGCTGAAGGCGATGTCGGTCAGCGCCTGTTGCTTGCCGTAGCGGTGGTTGATCCCCGTGGCGTGCAGCGCCAGGCCGCTCATTGCAGGTTGGCCGGCCAGTCCAGGTCAGCGGTGCGCACATAGCCGGCGCCAGGCATGCCCGGTTTGGCTTGGGGCACGGCGCTCGGTTGGGTCAGGCGTAGTTTGACCCGGAACACCAGCTTCTGGCGCTCGTCGCGGGTTTCCACTTCCTTGGGGGTGAACTGCGACTTGGCCGCGACAAAACTGATTTTCGCCGGCAACGGTTGCTTCGGCAGGGCGTCGAGGACGATCCGCGCCTCACTGCCGACGGTCAGGGCGCCGGTTACCGAAGCGGGCAGATACAGGTTCATGTATTGGTCGTTGGGGTCGATCAGCAGCAACACGCGGCCACCGGCACCGAGCACTTCGCCGGGTTCGGCCAAGCGTAGCTGGATGATGCCATCGATGGGCGCCCGCAGGCTGCTGTCTTCAATTTCGCTGGTGAGCTGGGCGACTTGGGCCTGGGCGGCGCCAATGGCGGCCTTTACCGAGTTGACCTGGGCTTGGGCGGCGACCACGGCGGCGTTGCCGGTGTTCTGTCGGGCTTGCTGCTGGTCGATCAACTGTCCGCTGGCGAAGCCGCGTTTGTACAGTTCCTGGGTGCGCTTGAGTTCCTGGCTGGCCAGCAGTTGTTCGCTCTGGCGCAGTTGCACATTGGCTTGGGCGGCAGCGAAATTCTCTTTGGCCCGCAACACTTCGGCTTCGGCCTGGGCGCGCTGGGCTTCCAGGGTGCGGGTGTCCATGCGCGCCAGCAGTTGGCCCTTGAGCACCTTGTCGCCTTCGTCCACCCGTACCTCGGCGAGGCGCCCAGGGATCTTGGCGGCGATCTGCACTTCAGTCGATTCCAGCCGGCCATTGCCCATGCTCAAGCCTTCGGGCAGGCGGTCCTGGGTGGATTGCCAATAGCCAAAGCCGCCGGCGGCCAGCAGCAAGACAATCAATGGAATGGCGAAAAGATGGGAGGTGCGGTGGTTCGTCGACATGGGTGCATCCTGCGGCGTTAGCGTCCTAGTTTGACCGATCCTGCCCGAAGGCCCTTGATGCGGGTCAAATGAAGCGCCAGCCTAACCCGGTTGGCGCACAGATGCATGCGCCATGGGCGTGACCGCAGGGTTCTGCTGTTCAGCGCAGGCCGAGTACGGCGGCCCACTGCTCCGCGGTGACAGGCATCACCGAAAGGCGGCTGCCTTTTTGCACCAGGGGCAACTCGGCGAGGGCGGTTTGCTGTTTCAGATAGCCCAGCCCCAGGACTTTCGGGAAGGTCTCGACGTGGGCGACATTGATCGCGCTCCACGGGTTTTTTTCAGGGCTGGCCTTGGCGTCAAAGTAATGGCTGTCAGGTTCCAGCGCGGTCGGGTCCGGGTACGCCGCCTCGATGATTTTACCGATGCCGGCAATCCCCGGCTCCGGGCAGCTGGAGTGATAAAAGAAGAACTGGTCACCCACCGCCATCGCGCGCAGGAAGTTACGCGCCTGATAGTTGCGCACCCCGTCCCAACGGGCTTCGCCGAGCTTTTCCAGGCCCTTGATGGACAGTTCATCGGGCTCGGATTTCATCAGCCAATAGGCCATGTTTTCGCTCCTCAAAAGTCGATTGGGAAAGTTGTCCGGCAATTTTATGACAAACCGACGGTCGGTTGACGTCAAGGTTTGCGTGTTGGTTCACGTTAACGCAGAATGCCGGGGTTTTGAGCTTGACGCAGCTGGCACGGACTACTTATGGAACGTTGCTGTCATCGTGTGCAAGATGCCTGAAGGGGGGCAATCGATGAAACGCAAACCGGATTTACTATGGATATTGGTCATTTTGTTTGGTCTTGGTGTCGTGACCACCGGCTATGCGCAGAGCTTGTGGTCGAACAAGACTGACGCACCGATTGAACTCGCACAGCAACAGCCGCAACCGTTCAAGCGCTGACCTGTCTTCAAGGCGCTGCTGATTCCAGTAGCGTCTCTGCTATATACCAATCCTTATCGGTGACTGTGCCCTCAAGCGGTACATCCCAGCTTGCCTGCGCCAATCGTTCGACCTTCTGGCATTCATGGGCCAGGCCCAATAGCGTCGGCTTGCGCCAGGATTTCCGGCGGGCCATGTAGGCCAGGCTGCGGTCATAGAAACCGCCGCCCATGCCCAGCCGTCCGCCCATGTCATCGAAGCCCACCAGCGGCAACAGCACCAGGTCCAGTGCCCAGACCTTGCGTTGCCGGCTGACATTCACCTGTGGCTCAAGGATGCGAAAACGGTTAGGGCTCAGCTTTTCGCCGGGCCGTACGCGCTGGAACACCATCTTGGTTCGCGGCCACGCGCTGAGCACCGGCAGGTAGGTCGCCTTGCCCCGGCGCTGTGCAGCGCGCAGCAGCAGGCGCGGATCGATTTCACCGTCCGTCGGTAGATACAAGGAGATGTGTTTGGCCCGGCGAAACAGCGGGTGCTGTGCCAGTTGCCGATACAGGCCCAGGGCGGCCTGGCGTTGCTCGCTGGGCGTCAGGGCGCGGCGGGCTTTGCGCAGCATGCGTCGAAGTTGCGGGCGGGAAAGCGGCGCAGGTTCGGTCATGGTTTTCGGCTCATAAAACAATGCCAGTCCTAAGACTGGCATTGGATTTGGGAATCAGGCTCCCCGACAGAACCGCTGTCGACTTAGCCCTTGAACCCGAAAGTTCAAGGTGGAAGAAACAGTAGGCTTTAAGGCTTTCCGTCTAGCGGACATGCACACCAGCCCAACGTGTAACTTCCAGGGTAGTGCGAATCGGCTCAGGGACATCGCCGACTGGCAAGCACGCCAGGGAGTGGGGCGAGTATACCCGAAACCGACGCCGCAATCAGCCCTTGGGTGGCTCTGGATCGGTAGAAAGTACCAGATCGACCCGCTCCAGCAGGTCGCGCACCTGCTCGCGCGTCGAGCCGCTGGCCTGCACGTCAGGCCGTTCCTGCTTATGCAGTAAATCGTGAGTAATGTTCAGGGCGGCCATCACCGCGATGCGATCGGCGCCGATGACTTTGCCGCTGCTGCGGATTTCACGCATCTTGCCGTCCAGGTAGCGGGCAGCGCTCACCAGGTTGCTGCGTTCTTCCTGTGGGCAGATGATCGAATATTCTTTGTCGAGAATCTGCACGGTGACGCTATTGCTTGAACTCATGAGTCTTGCTCCAGGGCCTTCAGGCGCGAAATCATCGATTCGACCTTACGCCGGGCGATTTCGTTTTTTTCAATGAGGTGAGCGCGTTCCTCGCGCCAGGTCTTTTCCTGAGCTAATAGGAGTCCGTTTTGGCTCTTAAGTTGCTCGACCCGGTTAATTAGCAGCTCGAGTCTGGCCATCAGCGCTTGCAGGTCGGTGTCTTCCATTGGGTTCCACTGGATTTGTCTGATGAATGGCAACTGCTGGATAAACGATCTGACGCCCTCGATAGTCTTGGTACGTCTGCCGATGCTAGGATACAGCGCTTCATTCTAGACATTGCGCCGCCTGGCGCCTAGCTCACCATGCCTATTCAGAATTCCCCGTACGATGCTTTTTCCAAACTGCTGAGCTCCAGCGGTCATCCTTGCTCGCCTGCCGAGTTGCACGGCGTGCTGCTGGGTCGCAGTTGCACCGGTGTCGGCTTTGATGCCGACAACTGGCTGGCCGACGTCGCCGAGCTGCTGGAAACCGAGCCCACCGAGAACGTGCGCAACGCCCTCATCGGCTTGCAAGAGATGGTCAAAGGCGAGCTGACCGGTGATGACGTCACCGTCGTGTTGCTGCTGCCGACCGATGACGCGCCGCTCACCGAGCGCGCCGCAGCGCTGGGCCAATGGTGCCAAGGCTTCCTCCATGGTTTCGGCGTGAACGCCGGCGGCCTGGACCTGAGCACCGATGCCCAGGAAGTGCTGCAAGACCTGGCCGCCATCTCCCAGGTGCAAGACGCCCTGGAAGAGTCCGAAGACGGCGAAAGCGACTACATGGAAGTCATGGAATACCTGCGCGTCGCGCCGCTGCTGCTGTTCACCGAGACCCGTAAATCGGCTGAGCCCGCTGCACCCAAGCCGTCGCTGCACTAAGAAAGGAAGCCCATCTGCCCATGATCCATATCCCCAAAGCGGAATACACCCGGCGCCGCAAGGCGCTCATGGCGCAGATGGAACCCAACAGCATCGCCATCCTGCCGGCGGCTGCGGTGGCCATCCGCAACCGTGACGTCGAGCACGTCTACCGCCAGGACAGCGACTTCCAGTACCTGAGCGGCTTCCCCGAACCGGAAGCGGTCATTGTGCTGATGCCAGGCCGCCAGCACGGCGAGTACGTGCTGTTCTGCCGCGAACGCAATGCCGAGCGCGAACTGTGGGACGGCCTGCGAGCGGGCACCGAAGGTGCGATCCGCGATTTTGGCGCCGATGACGCATTTCCGATTACCGATATCGACGACATCCTGCCCGGCCTGATCGAAGGCCGCGACCGGGTGTATTCGGCCATGGGCAGCAATGCCGAATTCGACCGGCACCTGATGGAGTGGATCAACGTGATCCGCTCTAAAGCGCACCTCGGCGCCCAGCCGCCGAATGAATTTGTTGCCCTGGATCATCTGCTTCACGACATGCGCCTGTATAAATCGGCGGCAGAAGTGAAGGTGATGCGCGAGGCGGCGCGGATTTCCTGTGCGGCCCATGTGCGGGCAATGCAAGCCAGTCGCGCCGGGTTGTATGAGTTCAGTCTTGAGGCGGAGCTCGACTACGAGTTTCGCAAAGGCGGGGCGAAGATGCCGGCCTATGGCTCCATCGTCGCCTCGGGGCGCAACAGCTGCATCCTGCATTACCAGCAGAATGACGCGGTGCTCAAGGATGGCGATCTGGTACTGATTGACGCCGGTTGCGAGATCGACTGCTACGCCAGCGACATCACCCGTACCTGGCCGGTGAGCGGAAAGTTCTCTGCTGAACAAAAGGCGATTTACGAAATCGTGCTGGCTTCCCAGGAAGCCGCCTTTGCCGAAATCGCCCCGAATAAGCATTGGAACCAGGCCCACGAGGCGACGGTGCAAGTGATCACTGCCGGGCTGGTGAAGCTGGGATTGTTGCAGGGTGACGTCGACGAGCTGATCGCCAGCGAAGCCTATAAAGCCTTCTACATGCACCGCGCTGGCCACTGGCTGGGGATGGATGTGCACGATGTGGGCGAATACAAGGTAGGCGGTGAGTGGCGGGTGCTGGAAGTCGGCATGGCGCTGACCGTGGAGCCGGGGATTTACGTGTCGCCGGACAACCAGAGCGTGGCGAAGAAATGGCGTGGCATTGGCGTACGCATCGAGGACGACGTGGTGGTGACCAAGCAAGGCTGTGAAATTCTGACCGGTGGCGTGCCCAAGTCCGTCGCCGAGATCGAAGCGCTGATGGCGGGTGCCCGATGAGCCGGGTCAATCTGGCGATTATCGGCGGCGGCCTGGTGGGCGCCAGCCTCGCGTTGGCGTTGCAGGCCGGGGCCAAGGCCCGTGGCTGGAAGATCGTGCTGATCGAGCCGTTTGCCCCCGGCGACAGTTACCAGCCGAGCTATGACGCGCGTTCTTCGGCACTGTCTTTTGGCGCGCGGCAGATTTATCAACGGTTGGGCGTCTGGCAGGAAATCTCCCGTCGCGCCGAGCCGATCAAGCAGATTCATGTGTCGGACCGTGGCCGCTTCTCCACTGCGCGCCTGTCGGCGATGGAAGAAGGCGTGCCCGCCCTCGGCTACGTGGTGGAAAACGCCTGGCTGGGCCAATGCCTGTGGCAAGGCCTGGACAAGGAGGTGGTCAGTTGGCGCTGCCCGGCGGAAGTCACCCGCATGGAGCCGCTTGCCGATGGCTACCGCCTGACCCTCAATGACGAAACCGTGCTGAAGTGCGACCTCGCGGTGCTGGCCGATGGCGGCCGCTCCGGCTTGCGCGAACAACTGGGCATCGGCGTTAAAAAGCGGCCGTACAACCAGAGTGCGCTGATCGCCAACATCACCCCCAGCGAAGCCCACAACGGCGAGGCGTTCGAGCGGTTCACCGACGAAGGGCCGATGGCCTTGCTGCCGTTGCCGGACAACCGTTGCGCGCTGGTCTGGACCCGCATCGGCATGGACGCCAAGCGCCTGGCCGAGCTGGACGAGCGCAGCTTCCTCAGTGAATTGCAGGGCGTGTTCGGTTACCGCCTGGGTACCCTCAAGCAGGTCGGCGCACGTCACTTGTACCCGCTGACCCTTGTGGAAGCCGAAGAGCAAGTGCGCTCCCATCTGGCGGTGCTCGGTAATGCCGCCCACAGCCTGCACCCGATTGCCGGTCAGGGCTTCAACCTGTCCCTGCGGGATGCCTACGCGCTCGCCGAGGCGCTGCTGGCCGGGCCTGCGATCCCTGGCGACCTGGCGACACTGCAGGCGTACCGCGAGCGTCAGCGCATGGACCAGAAACTCACCGTCGGCTTCTCCGACCAAGTCACCCGTCTGTTTGGCAGTGCGCAACCGTTGGTAGCGCTGGGCCGCAACATGGGGTTGTTGGGTCTGGACCTGCTGCCGCCGGCCAAGCGCTGGTTCGCGCGTCAGGCCATGGGCCTGGGCACTCGTCCCGATGCGTGAGTGGCTGACCCAACGCCTGGGCAAGGCGCGGCTGTTGCGCTGGATCATGACCTTGTACCCGCCGTACCTCGGGGCCGGAGTCCGGGTGTTGCACATCGGCAGCGATTTTCGCGAGGTCAAGGTGCGCATGGGCCTGGGCTGGTACAACCGCAATTACGTCGGCACGCAGTTTGGCGGCAGCCTGTATTCGATGGTCGACCCGTTCTACATGCTGATGCTGATGGAGAATCTGGGGCGCGATTACATTGTCTGGGACAAGGCTGCGGCCATCGATTTCATCTCGCCGGGCAAAGGCCCGGTGTTTGCCGAATTTTCCATCGACCAAGGGTTGCTGGACGAGATTCGCCAGCACACCGCCGGCGGCGAGAAATACTTGCCGCAGCTCAAGGTGCAGATTCATGACGGCTCCGGCACCCTGGTGGCGCGGGTCGACAAAACCCTTTACGTGCGGCGCAAGCCGCAAGCGAGACAGGCTTAAAGCATGGACATGCGCGCAGATGTGCTGATTGTCGGGGCCGGAATGGTCGGAAGCGCCCTGGCGCTGGCGTTGCAGGGCAGTGGCCTGCAGGTGCTGCTGCTGGACGGCAGCCCGCTGAGCGTCAAACCGTTCGACCCTCATGCTGCGTTCGAGCCGCGGGTCAGCGCTTTGTCGGCCGCCAGCCAGCGTATCCTCGAGCGCCTTGGCGTGTGGGACGGCATCGTCGAGCGGCGTGCCAGCCCTTACGGCGAGATGCAGGTATGGGACGGCAGCGGCACCGGGCAGATCCACTTCTCGGCAGCCAGTGTGCATGCCGAGGTGCTGGGGCATATCGTCGAAAACCGTGTGGTTCAGGATGCGTTGCTCGATCGGCTGCACGACTGCGACCTCGGCCTGCTGGCGAATGCGCGCCTGGAGCAGATGCGTCGCTCCGGCGATGACTGGCTGCTGACCCTGGCCGATGGCCGCACCTTGCGCGCGCCGCTGGTGGTCGCGGCGGACGGTGCCAACTCGGCCGTGCGCCGCCTGACCGGCACCGCCACCCGTGAGTGGGATTATTTGCACAACGCCATCGTCACCAGTGTGCGCAGCAGTCAGTCGCATCAGCGCACGGCGTGGCAGCGTTTTACCGACAACGGCCCGCTGGCGTTCCTGCCGCTGGTGCGGGACGGGCAGGAAGACTGGTGCTCGATCGTCTGGTCGACCACCCCGAGTGAGTCCGAGCGCTTGATGGCACTGGACGATGAAAGCTTCTGCCGTGAACTGGAACTCGCCTTCGAAGGGCGCTTGGGCACAGTATTAAGCGCTGATCCACGGGTGTGCGTGCCGTTGCGTCAGCGCCATGCCAAACGTTACGTGGCCGAAGGCCTGGCATTGATTGGCGACGCAGCCCACGTCATTCACCCGTTGGCGGGGCAGGGCGTGAACCTGGGCTTCCTCGATGCGGCGGTGCTGGCCGAAGTACTGCTGGCGGCCAACGAGCGTGGCGAGCGCCTGGCGGATGCGAAGGTGCTCAGCCGTTACGAGCGCCGGCGCATGCCGCACAACCTGGCGTTGATGGCGGCGATGGAAGGCTTTGAGCGGTTGTTCCAGGCCGATCAGCTGCCGTTGCGTTGGCTGCGTAATGCCGGACTGAAGGCGGTTGAGCAGATGCCGGAGGCCAAAGCGTTGTTTGTGCGTCAGGCCTTGGGCTTGTCCGGGGATTTGCCGGAACTGGCCAAGGCCTGAGAGGGGCTGCGCAACATTTGGTAACGGCTCCGTCGAGCGTTACCAAATGTGAGTCCTTATCATTTGCCCTCTTTTCGCAAATGAGAGACCGCACCCATGTTGGCACCCAAGCGCCTCCTGACTGCCCTGGCACTCACACTGATCGGCAGCACCACCGTGCAGGCGGCCGACGAAGTCGTGGTCTACTCCTCGCGCATCGACGAACTGATCAAACCGGTGTTCGACGCCTACACCAAGAAGACCGGCGTGCAGGTGAAGTTCATCACCGACAAGGAAGCGCCGCTGATGCAGCGCATCAAGGCCGAAGGTGAAAACGCCACCGCCGACCTGCTGCTCACCGTCGATGCCGGCAACCTCTGGCAGGCCGAGCAGATGGGCATCCTGCAACCGTTCACCTCCGCGGTGATCGACAAGAACATCCCCCTTCAATACCGCTCTTCGGCCCATGCCTGGACCGGCTTGAGCCTGCGTGCGCGGACCATCGCCTATTCCACCGATCGCGTAAAGCTGGGCGACCTGACCACCTACGAAGCCCTGGCCGACAAGCAATGGGAAGGCCGCCTGTGCCTGCGCACTGCGAAGAAGGTCTACAACCAGTCGCTGACCGCCACCCTGATCGAAACCCACGGCGCGGCCAAGACCGAAGAAATCGTCAAGGGCTGGGTCAACAACCTGTCCACCGACGTGTTCTCCGATGACATCGCCGTGCTCGAGGCGATCAATGCCGGGCAGTGCGACGTCGGTATAGTCAACACCTACTACTACGGCCGCCTGCACAAGCAGAAGCCGGACCTGGCGGTGAAACTGTTCTGGCCGAACCAGGGCGACCGTGGGGTGCACGTCAATCTCTCGGGCATCGGCCTGACCAAGCACGCGCCGCACCCGGAAGCAGCCAAGGCGCTGGTGGAGTGGATGACCACGCCGGAAGCGCAGAAGATCTTTGCGGATGTGAACCAGGAATTCCCGGCCAACCCGGCCGTGCCGCCGTCGGCTGAAGTCGCGACCTGGGGCAAGTTTGTGGCCGATACGTTGCCGGTGGAAGTGGCGGGCAAGCGTCAGGCTGAGGCTATTCGCTTGATGGATCGGGCTGGCTGGAACTAGATACAATTTGTAAGGCACCGCCGATCTGAATGTGGGAGCGGGCTTGTGTGGGAGCGGGCTTGCTCGCGAAGACGGTGTATCAGTCACCTGTGCGTTGACTGACACGCCGCTTTCGCGAGCAAGCCCGCTCCCACACAAGCCCGCTCCCACATTGGTTAGCGGTGGCTTCAAGCTATTCATTTTCTGAGAATTAACCTTTGGCCCATCCCGCCCAACGCCGCTGGTACCTGCCGGTCTTCACCGTCGCCGCCCTGGTGCTGTTGCCGCTGAGCGTGCTGTTGCTGTCGTGGCAGACCATCGACCATCAAATCTGGTCCCACCTGTGGGAAACCCAGATGCCACGCCTGCTGGGCAACACCTTGACCCTGGTGCTGGGCGTCGGTGTGGGCGTCACGCTGCTGGGCGTCAGCCTGGCCTGGCTGACCAGCCTCTGCGAATTCCCCGGCCGGCGTTGGCTGGACTGGGCGTTGATGCTGCCTTTCGCGATTCCCGCCTATGTGCTCGCCTTCGTCTTCGTTGGCTTGCTGGACTTCTCCGGTCCGGTGCAAACCCTGCTGCGTGACTGGTTCGGCATGGGGCTGCGCCTGCCTCGCGTACGGTCCACCAGCGGCGTGATCATCGTGCTGGTGCTGGTGTTCTACCCCTACGTTTACCTGCTGGCGCGCACCGCGTTTCTCGCCCAAGGCAAGGGCCTGATGGAGGCGGCGCGGGTATTGGGGCAGTCGCCGTGGCAAGCGTTCTGGCGTGTGGCCTTGCCCATGGCGCGCCCGGCCATCGGTGCGGGTGTGGCCCTGGCGTTGATGGAGACTTTGGCTGATTTTGGCGCCGTCTCGGTGTTCAACTTCGACACCTTTACCACCGCCATCTACAAGACCTGGTATGGCTTTTTCAGCCTCTCCAGTGCGGCGCAACTGGCCAGCCTGTTGCTCCTGGTGGTGATGCTGGTGCTGTACGGCGAGCGCCGTGCCCGAGGCGCCAGCCGACCGAGCAATGAGCGGCCTCGCGGCAAGGCGCTGTACCACCTGCGAGGGTTCAAGGCCGCGGCGGCCAGCGGTTGGTGCGGATTGGTGTTTGCCTGCGCGTTTGTGATTCCGATGCTGCAACTGGTGGCCTGGTTCTGGCAGCGTGGCCGCTTCGATCTGGACGAGCGCTACGCCGGCTTGATCGTCCATACCCTCTATCTGGGTGGCATGGCGGCCCTGATCACCGTCAGCGTGGCCCTGGTGCTGGCGTTCGCCCATCGTTTGGCGCCCACCCGGGCCATCCGCTCCGGCATCAGCCTGGCCAACGTGGGTTACGCGCTGCCGGGCTCGGTGCTGGCGGTGTCGATCATGTTGGCGTTCAGCTACCTGGATCGGGAATTGGTGATCCCGGTATCAGGCTGGCTGGGGGGGGCCGGCAAACCGCTGTTACTGGGCAGTTTGTCGGCCTTACTGCTGGCGTATCTGGTGCGCTTCATTGCGGTGGCCTACGGGCCGCTGGAAAACAGCCTGGCGCGAATCCGACCGTCCTTGCCGGAAGCCGCCCGCAGCCTGGGCGTCAGCGGGCCGCGACTGTTTTGCAAAGTGTATCTGCCGCTTTTGCTGCCGGGCACCCTGAGCGCGGCGCTGCTGGTGTTTGTCGATGTGCTCAAGGAAATGCCGGCGACCCTGCTGATGCGCCCGTTCGGCTGGGACACGCTGGCGGTGCGGATTTTCGAGATGACCAGCGAAGGGGAGTGGGCGCGGGCTTCGCTGCCTGCCTTGACGCTGGTGTTGGTGGGCCTGTTACCGGTCATCGGGTTGATCCGACGTTCGGCGAGACGAATCGGTTAGGTGCCAGTCCTACGGCTTGAGGCTACAATGCGCGGCATTCGGTGCGGTCGATCTTTCAGATCGGGTTGCTGAACGCGGCTACAGGCCTTGTATTTCAAGGCGTGCGGCCCGAAGGCGACCGTCCGCACCTTCGCCACGCCCGGAAGGAGAAACCCATGGGACAGCGCACGCCTCTGTATGACCTGCATCTCGCCCTTGGCGCGAAAATGGTCGATTTTGGCGGTTGGGATATGCCGTTGCACTACGGCTCGCAGGTTGAAGAGCACCATCAGGTGCGACGCGACTGCGGGGTGTTTGATGTATCCCATATGACCGTGATCGATATCACAGGCCCCCAGGCCAAGGAATGGCTCCAGCATTTGCTGGCCAATGATGTTGACCGATTGCACGGCTGCGGCCGTGCGTTGTACAGCGCCATGCTCAACGAGCAGGGCGGCGTGGTGGACGACATGATCGTGTACCGCACCGAGAGCGGTTACCGGCTGGTGGTCAACGCCGCCACCCGTGACCAGGACATGGCCTGGATGCAGGCTCGGCTCGGCAGCTTTCAGGCCCAGATCCACGAGCGGCCAGAATTGGCCATGCTCGCTATTCAGGGCCCCCATGCCCGGCAGAAGATCGCCGAGCTGGTCACCCAATCACGCGCCACCTTGATTCACCAGCTCAAGCCCTTTGAAGGCCTGGCCGACGGCGATTGGTTTATTGCGCGCACCGGTTACACCGGCGAAGACGGCCTGGAAATTGTCCTGCCGGCCAACCAGGCCCCGGCGTTTTTCAACGATCTGGTGGGCGCAGGTATTTCACCCATCGGCCTCGGCGCCCGCGACACGCTGCGCCTTGAGGCCGGCATGAACCTCTACGGTCAGGATATTCATCAGGACGTTTCGCCCCTGGCAGCCAACATGGCCTGGAGCATCGCCTGGGAACCGGCCGAGCGCAATTTCATCGGCCGCGCCGCCCTGGAGGCCGAAAAGGCTGCCGGTGTGAAGTCCAAGCTGGTCGGCCTGGTACTGGAGGAGCGTGGGGTTTTACGTGCTCATCAGGTGGTTCGCATCGCCAATGTTGGCGAAGGAGAGATCACCAGTGGTAGTTTCTCTCCTACGCTAAGCAAATCCATTGCCCTGGCGCGTGTGCCGTCGGCGACTGCTGACCGGGCCGAGGTGGAAATCCGCGGCAAGTGGTACCCGGTTCGGGTGGTCAAACCGACCTTCGTGCGTCATGGCAAAACATTGATTTAACGTTTCCGGCGGGCCAATGGCCGCTGACATTTTTTCTTGAGGACACAGACTATGAGCGATATCCCTGCCGACCTGCGTTTTGCCGAAAGTCACGAATGGGCCCGTCTGGAAGCTGACGGCACCGTGACCGTCGGGATCTCGGACCATGCCCAGGAAGCATTGGGGGATGTGGTGTTTGTCGAGTTGACTGAAGTCGGCAACGTCTTTGAAGCGACTCAGCAGGCGGGTGTGGTTGAGTCGGTAAAGGCCGCTTCGGATATCTACTCGCCAATTGCTGGCGAAGTGATCGCGGTGAACGACGCCTTGAGCGGCGAGCCAGAGCTGTTGAACTCCGACCCTTACGGCGCCTGGATCTTCAAGCTCAAGCCAAGCAACCCGGCTGAGCTGGACACGCTGCTGGACGCTGCCGGTTACAAGGCAGCCATCGGCGAGTGATCCCGCTGCGGGAGCCGGCAACCGGCTCCCGCAAAGGTTTTATCCGCGCTTCAATACCGCTTTGACCGCCGCCACAGAACGCTCTACATCTGCCTTCGTCATCGCCGTGAACATCGGCAACGACACAATCAAACGACCCACTTTTTCCGCTACCGGGAACATGCCTTCCTTGAATCCCTGCGCCTTGTACAAGCTCAGCAGGTGGATCGGCGGGTAGTGATAGCCAATGCCGACGCCATGGGCCTGCATCTGCTCCATGAACGTGGCACGTGCCGGCAAACCGTCCTGGCGTTCCGGCAGTACCAGTTGGAACAGGTGCCAGTTGCTGTTTTCGAAGTCTGCTGGCGGCAATTGCGCACCGTACTGCTCTTCGAAATCACTGCCGAAACATTCGAAATAGTGCCGCGCCAGTTCCTGGCGATGAGCGGTGATCTTCTCGATATGGGCAAATTGGCCCAAGCCGATGGCCGCTGCGATGTCGGTCATGTTGAACTTGCCACCGAGTACATCCACGTCCAGGCCGTCGAAGCCGGTACGGGTAACGCCTTGCAGGCGATATTTTTCCGCCAGGCGCGCTTCTTCAGCGTTGTTCAATACCAGGCAGCCGCCTTCGGATGACGTGATGTTCTTGTTCGCCTGGAAGCTGAACGACACGAAATCGCCGGTAGCACCAATGCGCTGACCATCCCAGCTGGAACCCAGGGCCTGGGCCGCATCTTCAACGATGCGCAGGTTGTACTTGTTGGCCAGCGCGTAGAGCAAAGGCATGTCCAGCGGCAGACCGGCCAGGTATACCGGGATGATTGCCTTGGTGCGCGGCGTGATCGCGGCTTCCACCTGGGCCAAGTCGATATTGCGGGTCACCGGGTCGATATCGGCGAACACCGGCGTGGCGCCGACTTCCAGAATCACGTTGGCTGTGGCTACCCACGAAATCGGGGTGGTGATGACTTCGTCCCCAGGGCCGATACCGGCGATGCGCAAGGCGATCTCCATGGTGCAGGTGCCGGAGTTGAAGGTGCGTACCGGGCGGCCGCCAAAGTATTCCGACAGCTGCGCTTCGAACGCCTGCACTTTGGGCCCGCTGGTGATCCAGCCGGAGCGCAGTACGTCGCCCACCGCCGAGATGGTGGCTTCATCAATGGTGGGCTTGGAGAACGGCAGAAAGGGCAGTTGGCTCATGACGTTGAAGGCATCCGTTTCAGAAGGCGATGAGAAAAAAGCATATCAATGCCGGGCATGGTTGCACGGCTCGACTGAATATAGCCTGTCATCTGTGAATGAATCGTCCCCCCCTTAAACAAAAATGCCGCCTTGGGAGCGGCATTTTCAGCATCGGTGTCAGAAGGCGACGCGTGCCTCAAGAAACACATTCTGTTCCTTGAGCTTGCCTTTGAGCTGTTCGTCCAGGGCATTTATCCGGTTGGCGAAGGTGTTGTAGCCGGTTTCGATCCGGCCCATGTCCACGTAACGCCAGCCGGTGCCCAGGGTCAGGGTTTCGCTGACCTTGGCATCCAGCCCCAGGCCCACGCTGTAGGCGAAGTTGTGTTGGCGATGGCTGGCGAAGCGACGGGTTTCGTTGGTCTGATAACCCTTGGCGTCAATTTGGGCCAGGCCCACCCCCGCCATACCGTAGAACGACAGCCATTCATTGATCGGGATATTTTTATAACCGTTTAGCATCAAGCGCTGGCTGTCGGTCTGCAGGCTGTTGACGTTGGCATTGAACGGTGCCCAATGGGATTTGGAGTTCGAGTGGCTGGGCGTGGTGTATTCACCTTCAAGGCGCCAGCCATCAGCCAAGGCATAACCGACGGCAAATGAACCGGTGAATGTCTTGCTGCTGTCAGGCGCCTCTACCCGGTGGGTTACCCGCGGGCTGGTCAACAGGGAACTTGAGAGATTCTGACGGGCGCTGTTGAGCTTTGCCGACCCGTACCAGCCTTCTGCCTGGGCATACGGGGCGGCAATGGCGGCGAGTATCAGGGCGTAAGAGAGTTTTTGCATGGTCATCGATTCACTCGGTCTAAAGGGAATCGATAGCTTGTTGCCGGGCGCGCAGGCAGCTCGACAGGACTTTTCCTGTTCGAATGTTGAATCGCCAATGTCGGGTGTAGGAAGTCTGGGCAAAAAAAAGCCGCTCTCGAAGAGCGGCATTTTTTACGCGACGGTATTACTCGGAGGCAATGGCGTTTTTCGCCAGGATCGCGTTGGCCAGGTCCATGTCCGTGGCCTTGAGGCCAGGGTTATCGGCGCGGACCTTCTGCATCGCAGCTTCCAGGTAAGGGCCACGGATGCTGCCGTCGCTGGCAACGAAGCTACCGGCGTCGTCTTGAGCGGCGACTACCATTTTGTGGTCCTTGAAGGTCAGGTACGTCGAGCCGGTCGTGGCACCCGATGAGATGACATTACGCCAGAAGCTGTCGGCCATGGCTGAACCGACAGGAAGGGAAAGCACAGCGAGGGTTGCGACAGCATATTTTAGACGCATGATGGGTGACTCCGACTGGGTTATCTGAACAGTTTGATTGTAGATAGCCCAGCCGAGTTCCATGGATGACTAAACAGTTTCAACCTGCAAAATCACGCCTTCCTGACCAATGACACGTACGTGTGCCCCAACTGGCGCGTCAGGCCCGGAAGCCATCCACACGCCGTCGCCAACCTTGATCTTGCCCCGGCCCTCGATAATGGCCTGATGCACCACAAAGGTGCGGCCGATCAGCTCAGAACCGCGCATGTTCAGCCCCGGCTGGTCGCTGACCTTGGCGCTGCTGCGCTGGCGTCGCCACCAGTACACCGCCGTCAGGATCGACAACACCGCGAACAACAGCAGTTGCCATTCAAGGCCCAGGTTCGGGATCAGGAACTTGATCACGCCTACAGCTGCTGCAGCAATGCCCATCCACAGCAGATAACCACCGGCACCGAACACTTCAAGGATCAACAGCACCGTGCCCAGTGCCAGCCAGTCCCAAAACGACAGGTGCTGCAGGAATTCCCACATGGTGCGTGCCTCAGGCTTTCTTGTTGTCGAAGGTTGCCTTGACGATCTCGCCGATGCCCCCGACCGCACCAATCACCTGGCTGGCTTCCAGCGGCATCAGGATCACCTTGCTGTTGTTGGCCGATGCCAGCTTGCCCAGTGCGTCGATGTATTTCTGGGCGACAAAGTAGTTGATGGCTTGCACGTTACCGGTGGCGATCGCTTCGGATACCACTTGAGTGGCGCGGGCTTCAGCTTCAGCCTGACGTTCGCGGGCTTCGGATTCCAGGAAGGCGGCCTGACGACCACCTTCAGCTTCCAGGATCTGCGCCTGCTTCTTGCCTTCGGCGGTCAGGATTGCGGAGGCTCGCAGGCCTTCGGCTTCGAGGATCTGTGCACGCTTGATCCGCTCGGCCTTCATCTGGCCGGACATGGCAGCCATCAGGTCGGCAGGCGGGCTGATGTCCTTGATCTCGATCCGGGTGATCTTGATGCCCCACGGTGCGGTAGCTTCATCGACGGTGCGCAGCAGTTTTTCGTTGATGCCGTCACGCTGGCTGAGCATCGCATCCAGCTCCATGGAGCCGAGCACGGTACGGATGTTGGTTTGCAGCAGGTTGCGGATGGCGTGTTCGAGGTTGTTCACCTCGTAGGCGGCCTGGGCGGTATTGACCACCTGGAAGAAGCACACGGCGTCGATCTGCACCGTGGCGTTGTCGGCGGTGATGACTTCCTGGGGTGGAATATCCAGCACGCTTTCCATCACGTTGATTTTGCGACCGATGCGGTCCATGACCGGAATAATGATGTTGAGGCCCGGTTTGAGGGTGTTGGTGTAGCGGCCGAAGCGCTCGACCGTCCACTGGTAACCCTGGGGGACCACTTTGAAACCCATGAAGAGGATGGCGACGGCCAAGCCTACGAAAAGAAGCAGTACGGTTCCGATCTGCATAACGATTCCCTATCTGGTGTTGGCGGTAACGCGAGGTTTAACCGATTGTAACGGTGTTGTCAGGGATAAGGACGGTTTACCGGCCCATCAATCAAAGGATTTGTTTCTGAATCCCCAGGCGTCACTCGCAGTACTTCTTCCAGGGTCGTCAGCCCTGCCATTACCTTGCGCGTACCGGCAGACCGCAAGCTGCACATTCCTTGGTCAAGGGCCGCGTGACGCAGGACCTGAAGGTCAGTGCCCGGGGTGACCAGCGCCTTGAGGCGGTCGTTCATCAGCATGATCTCGTAGATCCCGGCTCGCCCTCGGTAACCACTTTCCCGACAGTCCCCGCAACCCACTGCCTGATAGACCTGCCCGCTGGGTCGCTTGCAGTGCGGGCATAACAGCCGCACCAGGCGCTGGGCCATCACCCCCAGCAACGTCGCATTGATCAGGTAATGGGGAATACCCAGTTCCTGCAGGCGGCTGATGGCGCCGGGTGCGTCGTTGGTGTGGAGTGTCGACAGCACCAGGTGCCCGGTCAGGGCGGCCTGGATCGCCATTTCTGCGGTCTCCAGGTCGCGAATCTCGCCGATCATGATGATGTCCGGATCCTGGCGCATCAGGGCGCGGATGCCGCTGGCGAAGGTCAGGTCGATGTTGTGCTGGACCTGCATCTGGTTGAAGGCCGGCTCGACCATCTCGATCGGGTCTTCGACGGTGCACAGGTTGACCTCGCGGGTGGCCAGTTGCTTGAGCGTGGTGTACAGGGTACTGGTCTTGCCCGAGCCCGTGGGGCCCGTGACCAGAATGATGCCGTTGGCCTGGCCGGTCATGGACTGCCAGCGTTGCAGGTCGTCGTCGGAGAGCCCCAGTTGCTGGAAGTCCTTGTGTAGCACCTGTGGGTCAAAAATGCGCATCACCAGTTTTTCACCGAAGGCTGTGGGCAAGGTCGAAAGACGCAGTTCCACTTCGCCGCCCGCCGGGCTTTTGGTCTTCACCCGGCCGTCCTGGGGTTTGCGTTTTTCCGCCACGTTCATCCGGCCGAGACTTTTCAGGCGGCTGACCACCGCCATCATGACCTGGGATGGGAACTGATAGACGTCGTGCAGCAGCCCATCAATACGGAAACGCACATGGCCCTGATCGCGTCCGGGTTCGATATGGATATCACTGGCCCGTTGGCCGAAGGCGTATTGCAGCAGCCAGTCGACGATGTTGACGATGTGCGCGTCGTTGGCGTCGGGTTCCTGGTCGCTGGCGCCGAGGTTGAGCAGTTGCTCGATGTTGGGAGCGCCGGATGTTTTTTGATCAACCGCACCGCTGACCGATTTTGCCAACCGGTAAAACTCCACGGTGCAGCGCTGGATATCCTGGGGGTTGGCCACCACTCGCCTGATGGAACGCTTCAACACTTGAGCCAGGCCCGCTTCCCAACTGCTCACGTAAGGCTGGGCACTGGCGACGGTAACGCTGTGGGCGTCGACCGCAACCGCCAGGATTTTGTGGCGCTGGGCAAAGGCGTAGGACATCAGCGGCACCACCGCCGCGACATCGATTTTCAACGGGTCGATACGCAGGTAAGGCTGCCCGCAGTGACGGGCCAGCCATTCGGTCAGGATTTCCAGCGGCGGCCCCGAGCCGGCAATGCATTCCAGGGGATGCAGCCCGCTGTTTGCCGGTACGGTCAGGTCGGCGGGCACCAGGCCCTGGTCGATCAAGGCAGGTAGCAGCTGGTGGATTTCCAGCCAGCGATCCTGGGTATTTGGCGCAACGGGCATGGTGACGTTCCTGGGCAACGATTAGGCGTAGTCCTCAGGCTAGTCACCCTTTGCGCGTCGGCCTCCAGGGTTTATTACAGGCTTTTACTGACTGGCCGCCTGCACCGCCAGAGACCGCACAGCATCAGCCGGGTGCAGTTCCAGCGAGCACACATTGATCAGGTTACGAAGTTTTTCGCCGATCACCTGGGCCCGGTGCCAGCTCAGGCCATCCATCACGATATCGATCGCCAGCAGGTCGTCTTCGCGCTGCACGTTCACCTGGCGAGGAACCAGGAACTGCAGGGCAAAATAGTTGAGCACCCGGCACAACACATCGGGTTCAGCCTCGGCGAGGATTTGATAGTGCGCCTGGCAGTGAGCGTTGCTAACGGCCCAGGCATCGACACGTGGGGCGGGGTTGGCGGATTCGACGACGTGCATGATGATTCTCCGGATTCGACTGGAGAAATTTTTACATTCGGTGCGGGAGATTTCTTATCTAAAAAAGCCCGTATTGGCTTATAAGGGAATCATCTGATTCCAGAAAGTACGATTAACGGGTATTTCTATGCACAGTGAGTTGGACCTGTACGACCGGCGCATCCTGGCGCTGTTGCAGGAGGACGCTTCGCTTTCCAGCGCGCAGATTGCCGAACAGGTCGGCCTGTCGCAATCGCCCTGCTGGCGCAGGATTCAGCGGCTGAAAGAGGAGGGCGTGATTCGCGGCCAGGTTACCTTGCTGGATCGTAAGAAAATCGGCCTCAACACGCAGATTTTCGCCGAGGTGAAACTCAACGCCCACGGCCGTTCCAACTTCACTGAGTTCACCGAGGCGATTCGCGGTTTTCCGGAAGTGTTGGAGTGCTATGTGCTGATGGGGGCGGTGGACTTTTTACTGCGGATCGTCACGTCGGACATTGAAGCGTATGAGCGGTTTTTCTTCGAAAAACTCTCGATGGTGCCGGGGATTCAGGAGGTCAACTCGATAGTGGCCTTGTCGGAGATCAAGTCCACCACGAGTTTGCCGGTGTTGCGCTGATAGTTGTCATGGCCTGATTTTAGTGGCAAGGGAGCAAGCTCCCTCGCCACAAGGGTTTTACAGGCGCAGCAGGGTCTTCCAGGCGCGATTCTGATACACCGCAATCGCCTGATGCATCCGCGCATCCAGCGACTCATCGGTAATCGGCTGATTGGCAAGGTGCGCCAGCTTGTTCAACTCGCCATACAGACGGTCCAGCTCGGCGATATCCAGCACCTGGCGTGCATGGTGCAGCCAGGCCAGGATGCGTTCGATACGCGGCAGTTGCTCGGCCAGGTCTTCCGGCTGTTGCTGGTAGCGCGGCAGTTGCAGGGCGACGGCGTCGTCGGCCAACAGGCGAGGTAGCCAGTTGGCGAGCTGTGCCGCGCCTTGGCGATTGCCACGCACGTTGCGATCCGCCGCCCAGGTACGAGCCAGCAGCCAGCGGGAAGTGGTCAGCGAGAACAGGCCCCAGCGCACGTCTTCCAGTTCTTCGGCGAACTGTTCCGGCGCGGCTTTGCGGATGTCTTCATCGTCGTCACCGGCCTGAACCAGCGGACGCCAGTCTTCCAGCAAGGCGTCCAGTGCGGCGCGCAGTTCGCTGGTGGATTGGCGTGGCGCGGCCTGGCCGAGACTGCCGAGCAGAGCACGCAGTTCGCCGAGGTTTTCCACCCAGTCCTGCAGCAGACGCCAGTGGCCATTGAAACGGTATTGCTCGGCCAGGCGCTGGCTGCTGCCCAACAGGTGCCACATCACGGCGGCAAACGCGTCGTCCAGCGGCATTTCGGCGTGCAGCACAGGTGCCGGCAAGCTCAAGGAATAGCTGTTGGCGTCAAACAGGCGATAGCCACGCTCGGCCTTGCTGATATCGCATGGCATCAGTGCCAGGGTGGAGGCCAGTTCTGCGGCCAACTCCAGCAGGGCGGCCGGATCGCCTTCGCGCAGTTCCAGTTCCAGCTCGCAGATTTCTTCTTTCTGCTTGCCGGCGACCACGTGGCCCAGGTCCAGGGCGGCTTCGATCACGACCTTGGCCTTGCCGCGGCCCCAGGCGATTTCGGCGCGTTCGCGAACGAAATCGGTGGTGAAGATGGGTTTGAGGGTCTTTTTGTCCAGCTCGGCCAGTTGCTCGGGCCAGCATTCGCCGTCGAGTTTCTTCACGTCGAGCTTGGCTTTGGCCAAGTCCCAGTTGTACTCATTGCGTTCCGACAAGCCGGCGACGCTCTGGCCACGGGTCTTGAGGGTCTGGATCACTTCGTCGCCGTCTTTGCGCAGGCGCAGGGCCACTTTGGCCTGGGCCAGGTCGCGTTCCGGGGTGTCGAAGTACTGGTTCATCAACTCACGGCGTTCCCAGCCACTTTTGTTGCGTTTTTTCAGTAACGGGTGCTCACGCAGCGCGGCGAGGGTTTCGCGGCTGACGCGGAGCTTGATTTCGGTTTCTTTCTGCATGGCCGGAAAATCCAGGATCGGGAGCGCAGCCGGGGAAAAGAGTGGCTGCCAAGGTCGTGCAGTGTACAGGACTGAGCCCGGCAACGCGCCGCAACGGTTTATTGTGTCACTCAGATAGCTCTATGATGGGCTTCGTCCGGGAAGTTGAGAGACAGCGCATGCCTTTACCGTCCATGAAAGAACAATTCGCCGCGCTGATTGCCGCGCCTTCGGTCAGTTGTACCCAGGCCTCTCTCGACCAATCCAACCGCCCGGTCATCGATTTGCTCGCCACCTGGCTGGGGGACCTGGGATTTGCCTGCGACATCCAGCAGGTCAGCCCCGGCAAATTCAACTTGCTGGCCAGTTTCGGCAGCGGCCCTGGCGGCCTGGTGTTGGCGGGACACAGTGACACCGTGCCCTACGACGGCGCGTTATGGCAGACCGATCCGCTCAAGCTGACGGAAGTCGACGGCCGCTGGGTAGGACTGGGCAGCTGTGACATGAAGGGCTTTTTCGCCCTGGTGATCGAAGCCGTCCAGCCGTTGCTCGACCAGCCTTTCAAGCAACCGCTGCTGATTCTTGCCACCTGCGATGAAGAAAGCTCCATGGCCGGCGCCCGGGCGCTGGCCGAGGCGGGCCGTCCTTTAGGCCGCGCGGCGGTGATCGGCGAGCCGACTGGCCTCAAACCGATCCGCCTGCACAAGGGCGTGATGATGGAGCGCATCGATATCCTCGGGCGCAGCGGCCATTCGTCCGATCCAAGCCTGGGCCACAGCGCCCTCGAAGCCATGCACGACGCCATTGGCGAACTGCGTGGCCTGCGCCTGGCCTGGCAGCGCGAATACCGCAATCCGCAATTCAGTGTGCCGCAGCCGACCATGAACTTCGGCTGCATCCACGGTGGCGACAACCCCAACCGCATCTGCGGCCAATGCTCCCTGGAATTCGACCTGCGGCCCTTGCCGGGCATGGATCCCCAGGTGCTGCGCGCCGCCATCCGGCAGAAGCTTGAACCCTTGGCCGAGCGTCATCAGGTGAAGATCGACTACGCGCCGCTGTTCCCCGAAGTGCCGCCGTTCGAGCAGGCCGAGGACGCGGAGTTGGTGCGGGTAGCTGAACGACTTACCGGTCATCGCGCCGAAGCAGTGGCGTTCGGCACCGAAGCGCCTTATCTTCAGCGCCTTGGTTGCGAGACCCTGGTGCTTGGCCCTGGCGATATCGCCTGCGCCCATCAGCCCGGCGAGTACCTTGAAATGTCACGCTTGACGCCTACAGTGCGTCTATTGCGGGAACTGATTCAGCATTACTGCCTTACATCTGCATAAATTAACCCCTGCCTATCCGTACATAGAAGGAGAGCGAGCGTGTCGCCAAGCCTGTTCCGACGATAACCAACAGCCCGCTGTGCGTTTCCACGATTCATCCTTTATTTGGCTGCTTTTTATTACAGGCCCAGGTTTTATGCCCGAATACGTCAATTGGCTTCGTCACGCTTCGCCTTACATCAATGCCCACCGGGATTGCACCTTTGTCGTCATGCTGCCGGGCGACGGTGTGGAGCACCCGAACTTCGGCAATATCGTCCACGACCTGGTGCTGCTCCACAGCCTGGGCGTGCGGCTGGTGCTGGTCCATGGGTCGCGCCCACAAATTGAAACCCGCCTCGCCGCCCGCGGCCTGACCCCGGCTTACCACGAAGGCTTGCGCATCACCGATGCCGCGACCCTGGAGTGCGTGATCGACGCGGTCGGGCATCTGCGCATTGCTATCGAAGCGCGCTTGTCCATGGACATGGCGTCCTCGCCGATGCAGGGCTCGCGCCTGCGGGTGGCCAGCGGCAACCTGGTGACGGCGCGCCCGATCGGTGTGCTTGAAGGTGTCGACTATCACCATACCGGCGAAGTGCGCCGGGTCGACCGCAAGGGCATCAACCGCCTGCTGGACGAGCGTTCCATCGTATTGCTGTCGCCGCTGGGTTATTCGCCTACCGGTGAAATCTTCAACCTCGCCTGCGAAGACGTCGCCACTCGCGCCGCCATTGACCTGGGCGCGGACAAATTGCTGCTGTTTGGCGCCGATCTTGGTTTGATCGATGAACATGGCCGGCTGGTGCGTGAACTGCGGCCGCAACAGGTGCCCGCGCACCTGCAACGCCTGGGCAGTAATTACCAGGCCGAGCTGCTGGACGCGGCGGCTGAAGCTTGCCGTGGCGGCGTGGGCCGCAGCCATATTGTCAGTTATGCCGAAGATGGTGCCTTGCTGACCGAACTGTTCACCCGGGACGGCGGCGGTACGCTGGTGGCCCAGGAGCAGTTCGAACTGGTGCGCGAAGCGGCGATTGAAGACGTCGGCGGTTTGCTGGACCTGATCAGCCCGCTGGAAGAACAGGGGATTCTGGTGCGTCGTTCCCGTGAGGTGCTGGAGCGGGAAATCGAGCAGTTCAGCGTGGTGGAGCGTGAGGGCATGATCATCGCCTGCGCGGCGCTGTATCAGATCGCCGACTCGGACGCAGGGGAGCTGGCGTGCCTGGCAGTGAACCCGGAGTACCGTCATGGCGGTCGCGGTGATGAACTGCTGGAACGCATCGAGACCCGTGCCCGGGCCCAGGGTTTGAAAACGTTGTTCGTGCTGACGACCCGCACCGCCCACTGGTTCCGCGAGCGTGGGTTTGTGCCGAGTACGGTGGATCGCCTGCCGTCGGCGCGGGCGTCGCTGTACAACTATCAGCGTAACTCGAAGATTTTCGAAAAGGCGTTGTAAGCGTGACTGGACGAGAGGGCAAACCTCTCGTCTGTCAGTTCTGCGTGTTTTTCAATCGCGACTATGCTGACCGGTCTTCCAGCCGGATTGTCGATTTGTCGATACGATCGACATTAAAGTGACATCATTTCTGCCGATACTCTGAAACATGCCGATACGGTAACCGTCATGATCGCCCGTTAGGGTGAGGTGGTTCGGTGAAATGACAAAAGAAAGTTTCATCGATACAAAAACTGTAACAAATTGACGAGACGATAGGCATTTGGCCATGATGGCGTCGCGTTTTTGATCGCGCATGACGTATGACCCGTCTGGGGAATACAAAACGATCTAAAAAAGCGTGGAGAAATACTCTTCAGGAATACCCCAATGGAGTTTTACCGCCTCTTCGGCTTGATAGCCCATGGACAGTCTTATTCCTGAATCGTATGAAAAAGGATGAAACAATTCTTTTTGGGTGTATGAAAAACTCATTACCCTGCAAGGACCAAATCAACTGCGGTTAGACGAAGGTAGTAGACACACAAGGTTACGATTGACTTGTCAGTCACTATCTGGCGCTAATCGCGCATCTGTGGATCGAGGGCGTCAGACCCGAGACCTAAGAAATACAAAAATTAGAAATGAGAGGAGCGGTACATGAAGAAGTCGACATTGGCGTTGGCTGTGACCCTGGGTGCAATCGCCCAGCAAGCAGGCGCCGCAGGTTTCATCGAAGACAGCAAGGCAACACTGGGTCTGCGTAACTTCTACATCAACACGGATAACCGTGATGGTGCTCCAACAGCCAGCAGCCGCAGCAAAAACGCCGAATGGGGCCAAGGCTTCGATCTGCGTTTCATCTCGGGTTTCACCCAAGGTACTGTTCAGTTCGGTGTTGACGCTATTGGCCTGTACGGCCTGCGTCTGGACTCCAGCCGCGCGAATCACGGTAACTACAGCGGCACCGCTTCGGGTGGCACTGTGTTCCCGAGCGACGGCAATAAGGCAGTCAATGATTTCGCCAGCCTGGGTGTGACCGGCAAGGTCAAAATCTCCCAGACCGTGGCAAAATTGGGCACCCTGCAGCCAAACAACCCGGTGATCAAGACCAACGACGGTCGCCTGTTGCCTCAGACCTTCCAAGGCGGCGAGATCGTTTCTAACGAAATCAAAGACTTGACTCTGACTGCTGGTCAAATCGAGTCCGCCAAGGGCCGTAACTCCAGCAACAACGAAAACCTGTCGATTGCTGGCGCGAACAAAAGCTCCAACTATGACACCGGCAAATTCAGCAACAAGTTCTACTACGCCGGTGCTGACTACAAGATCACCAAGGATCTGACCGCTTCGTACTACTTTGGCGAGCTGAAAGACTTCTACTCCCAGAACTTCCTGGGTCTGGTACACAACTGGGCAATCGGCCCGGGCGTGCTGAAAAGCGACCTGCGTTACTACCGCAGCCGCGATAACGGCGCGAATGCCAATACCGCTGGCTACTACACCTCGGGTTACTACACCGACGGTGCCCGCCCTGCGACCAGCGGCAAGGTTGACAACGATCTGTACAGCTACCTGGCGCTGTACTCGGTTAACGGCCACACCTTCGGTGGCGGTTACCAGTACACCAAGGGCGACAGTGACTTCCCTTGGCTGAACCAAGGTGACGGTTCGTCGAACAGCACCACCACCGACATGCAGATCCAGAAGTTTGCCCGTGCTGGCGAACGTACCTGGCAAGCTCGTTACGCGTATGACTTCGCCAAAGTCGGCCTGCCAGGCCTGACCGCTGGTGTTGTCTACCTCAAGGGCAGCAACATTCAAACTACCGCCGGTGACAAAACCGAGTGGGAGCGCGACTTGACTCTGGCTTACGTTGTTCCAGAAGGCCCGCTGAAAAACCTCGGCGTTGCGTGGAAAAACGCAATGTGGCGTACCGATGTTGCGACTCGCGACCAGGACGAAAACCGCCTGATCGTCAGCTACTCGATCCCGCTGTTGTAAGAGCGTAAAACCTTGCCCGGCGCAACGCCGGGCAGGGTGCTTTACTTTTCAAGTCGGGCTCAACCCCCGCAAGCCCGTCCTGAACCCCTCTTTGTACAGCGTCTCAAGGCCTTCTCGAACCTTGAAGCCGATGTTGATCCTCGCCTGTCGCCAAGTCCAATGAACAGATTTTTAATATTCCTTTATCGTCTAGATAAATCGATATTTATTCTTTTTAAATAATCCGCGACGCAGGCACAGTGGGCTCCATAAGCACTCATCAGGAGCCACACCATGAGCCTCAGACTGGGCGACATCGCCCCCGACTTTGAACAGGATTCCAGCGCCGGCAAGATTCGCTTCCACGAGTGGCTGGGCGATAGCTGGGGCGTGCTGTTTTCCCACCCGGCGGACTTCACCCCGGTGTGCACCACCGAGCTGGGTTTCACCGCCAAGCTCAAAGATGAATTCGCCAAGCGCGGCGTCAAGGCCATTGCCCTGTCGGTGGACCCGGTGGACTCCCACCACAAGTGGATCGAAGACATCAACGAAACCCAGAACACCATCGTCAACTTCCCGATCCTGGCCGACGCAGACCGCAAGGTCTCCGATCTGTACGACCTGATCCACCCGAATGCCAGTGACACCCTCACCGTGCGTTCGCTGTTCGTGATCGATCCGAACAAAAAGATTCGCCTGACCATCACCTACCCGGCCAGCACCGGGCGCAACTTCCACGAAATACTGCGGGTAATCGACTCGCTGCAACTGACCGATAACCACAAAGTCGCGACCCCGGCCAACTGGCAGGATGGTGATGAGGTGGTGATCGTGCCGTCGCTGAAGGACGAGGAAGAGATCAAGAAACGCTTTCCGAAGGGTTACCGGGCGGTGAAGCCGTACCTGCGACTCACCCCCCAACCGAATCGTTAAGGCTGATATCGCCATCGCGGGCAAGCCCGCTCCCACAGTTGACAGCATTCCCCTGTGGGAGCGGGCTTGCCCGCGATAGCGGCCTGACAGCAACAGAGAGTTCAAGTTGTAAACCGTCTCACAAAGCAGGGGTTTTAAGGCCGTTTCGACGGCCTTTTTTTATGCCTGGAATTGAGTCGACGACATATGCATTTAAAGAATAAACAAATGAAAAAATAAGATTTATAGATATATAAATTGGCTGATATGGTCTGTCCCATCTTGGCGCCATCGCCACATAGCGAACCGCCGACACTTTCCAAAGGAATTGCCTACATGCTGGTCGTAACACTTGGTGGTAGCCCCAGCCAACGTTCCCGGTCCGGGGTCTTGCTGGATCACACCCGCAACTGGTTGCAGCAACAAGGCGTGGAAGTGGTGAGTTATCAGATACGGGACTTCCCGGCCGAAGACTTGCTGCACGCGCGGTTCGACAGCCCGAAAATCATCGACCTGCTGCAGCAAGTGGCAAACGCCGACGGCCTGGTGATCGCCACGCCGGTGTACAAGGCTTCGTTTTCCGGCGCGTTGAAAACCATCCTCGACCTGCTGCCCGAACGCGCCCTGGCCCACAAAGTGGTATTGCCGATGGCCACCGGCGGCAGCATCGCCCACATGCTCGCGGTGGACTACGCCTTGAAGCCGGTGCTGTCGGCCCTGAAAGCCCAGGAATTGCTCCACGGGATTTTCGCCGAAGACAGCCAGATCGCGTACGGCGAAGGCAGTGCCCAGGCGCAACTGGTGCCGGTGCTGGAACAACGTTTGAGCGAGGCCCTGGAAACCTTCTACAGCGCCATGGCCCGCCGCCCGAAACCCCTTGATCCCAATGTGTTGAATGAACGTTTGTTGAGTGCTCGCTGGAGCATTTAAGCCTCACCCAGCTTTACCTGGATTCAACAAGTACTACTCACCTTACTCAGCCGCCAACGGCCAAGCAGGTGCAGCCAACCCCCTCATCGTATTTTGGAGAGAGCGCCATGCGCACTGTCATCTTGCGTCGTGGTCTGGTCGCACTGTTTGCTGCGGCTGTGTCCTTCGGCGCCATTGTTCAAGCCCAGGCCGCCGAGACCCTGCGGATCGGCTATCAGAAATACGGCACCCTGGTGCTGCTCAAGGCCAAGGGCTCGCTGGAAAAGCGCCTGGCCGAGCAGGGCGTGCAAGTGCAGTGGACGGAGTTTCCCGGCGGCCCGCAGCTGCTGGAAGGACTGAACGTCGGTTCCATCGACTTCGGCGTGACGGGTGAAACGCCACCGGTGTTCGCCCAGGCCGCCGGTGCCGATCTGGTCTACGTCGCCTACGAACCACCAGCGCCGACCAGCGAAGCGATCCTCGTAGCGAAAGACTCGCCGATCAAATCGGTGCAAGACCTCAAGGGCAAGAAAGTCGTCCTCAATAAAGGCTCCAACGTGCACTACCTGCTGGTACGTGCCCTGGAAGATGCCGGCCTGAAATACACCGACGTGCAGACCGTATTCCTGCCCCCCGCCGATGCCCGCGCCGCGTTCGAGCGTGGCAGCGTCGATGCCTGGGTGATCTGGGACCCGTACCAGGCGGCCGCCGAGAAACAACTGCAAGCCCGCACCCTGCGTGACGGCACCGGCATCGCCGACAACCATCAGTTCTACCTGGCCACCAAGCCCTACGCCGAAAAACACCCTGAAGTGATCAAGGCATTGGTGGAAGAAGTGCGCGCCGTGGGCGAATGGTCCAAGGCCAACCCGGAGCAAGTCACCGAACAAGTTGCACCGCTGCTGGGCCTGCCGGCCGACATCACCCTGACCTCGGTAAAACGCCAGGGCTACGGCGCGCTGTTCCTGACCCCGGAAGTGGTCGCCGCGCAGCAGAAAATTGCCGACAGCTTCTACCAACTCAAATTGATCCCCAAACCCTTGAACATCAAGGACGTGATCTGGACGCCACCCGCCGCCGTTGCCAAAGCGCCGTAATCCGACTTCTTCAGGAGACAACTCCATGAGCCTCAATATTTTCTGGTTCCTGCCTACCCACGGCGACGGCCATTACCTTGGCACCGCCGAAGGCGCTCGCGCCGTTGATCACGGTTACTTGCAGCAAGTGGCCCAGGCGGCCGACCGCCTTGGCTTCGGCGGGGTGCTGATCCCCACCGGCCGCTCCTGCGAAGACTCGTGGCTGGTGGCAGCGTCGCTGATCCCGGTGACCCAACGTTTGAAATTCCTTGTCGCGCTGCGCCCCGGGATCATTTCCCCGACGGTGGCGGCGCGTCAGGCCGCGACCCTGGATCGTCTGTCCGGCGGCCGGGCGTTGTTCAACCTGGTGACCGGTGGCGACCCGGATGAATTGGCCGGCGACGGCTTGTTCCTGAGCCATGAAGAGCGTTACCAGGCGTCGGTGGAATTCACCCGCATCTGGCGCCGCGTACTGGAAGGCGAAACCGTCGATTACGACGGCCAGCACATCAGCGTCAAAGGCGCCAAGTTGCTCTATCCGCCGATCCAGCAACCGCGTCCGCCGCTGTATTTCGGGGGCTCCTCCGAAGCGGCCCAGGACCTGGCAGCCGAACAGGTGGAAATGGTCCTGACCTGGGGCGAGCCGCCGGCTGCGGTGGCGGAAAAGATCGCCCAGGTTCGCGCCAAGGCCGCCAAGCTCGGGCGTACCGTGCGCTTCGGCATTCGCCTGCATGTGATCGTGCGTGAAACCAACGCCGAAGCCTGGCAGGCCGCCGACAAACTGATCTCCCACGTGGACGATGAAACCATTGCCCGCGCCCAGGCCTCGTTGTCACGCTTCGATTCCGTAGGCCAGCAACGCATGGCCGCCTTGCACGGCGGTAGTCGCGACAACCTGGAAGTCAGCCCCAACCTGTGGGCCGGTGTAGGCCTGGTACGTGGCGGAGCCGGCACTGCCTTGGTGGGCGACGGCCCGACCGTGGCTGCACGGGTGAAGGAATACGCTGACCTTGGCATCGACACCTTTATCTTCTCCGGTTATCCACACCTGGAAGAGTCGTATCGCGTGGCCGAGTTGCTGTTCCCGCATCTGGACATCGAGCGTCCCGAGCTGCCGAAAGGCGCCGGCTACGTCAGCCCGTTCGGCGAAATGGTCGCCAACGACATTCTTCCCAAAGCTGCGTCCCAGAGCTGAGGCGCCGCCATGAACCTTGAAAAATTAAGTCATCGATTGGCGCCCTGGGCGCTGCCGATCCTGTTGCTGGCGGTATGGCAGTTGTCCGTGTCGGCCGGCTGGTTGTCGACGCGTATTCTGCCGGCGCCCAGCGCGGTGATCGAAGCGGGTATCAGCCTGGTGCGCAGCGGCGAAATCTGGACGCACCTGGCCATCAGTGGCTGGCGTGCAGGCCTGGGTTTTGTGATCGGCGGCAGTATCGGCCTGGCCCTGGGCTTTATCACCGGCCTGTCGACCTGGGGTGAACGCCTGCTGGACAGCTCGGTGCAGATGATCCGCAACGTGCCGCACCTGGCGCTGATCCCGCTGGTGATCCTGTGGTTCGGCATCGACGAGACCGCGAAGATATTCCTGGTCGCCCTTGGCACGCTGTTCCCGATCTACCTCAACACTTACCACGGCATCCGCAACGTCGACCCGGCGCTGGTGGAAATGGCCCGCAGTTATGGCCTGTCCGGTTTCAGCCTGTTTCGCCAAGTGATTTTGCCGGGCGCCTTGCCTTCGATTCTGGTGGGCGTGCGCTTTGCGCTGGGTTTTATGTGGCTGACGTTGATCGTCGCGGAAACCATCTCCGCCAGTTCCGGTATCGGCTACCTGGCGATGAACGCCCGGGAATTCCTGCAGACCGACGTAGTGGTGCTGGCGATCGTGCTGTACGCGGTCCTCGGCAAATTGGCAGACCTGGCGGCGCGCGGCCTGGAACGTGTCTGGCTGCGTTGGCACCCGGCTTATCAAGTGAATAAAGGAGGTGCGGCATGACAGCTCAACAACCTCCACGCCTGCTGCGGGGCATTCCCCTGGCCGTACGCAAGTTGCGCAAGGCTTTCGGCACGCGGGAAGTGCTGAAGGAAATCGACCTGCACATACCAGCCGGTCAATTCGTTGCGGTCGTGGGCCGCAGTGGCTGCGGCAAAAGTACCTTGCTGCGCCTGCTGGCCGGGCTGGACAAAGCCAGCGGCGGCGAACTGCTCGCCGGCTCCGCGCCGCTGAGCGAAGCGATTGAAGACACGCGGTTGATGTTCCAGGAAGCGCGCCTGCTGCCGTGGAAAAAGATCATCGACAACGTGGGCCTTGGCCTCAAGGGCAACTGGCGCCCGCAGGCACTGGAAGCGCTGGAAGCGGTCGGCCTGGCCGAGCGCGCCAATGAGTGGCCGGCGGCGTTGTCCGGTGGCCAGAAGCAGCGCGTGGCCCTGGCCCGCGCCTTGATCCACCAGCCACGCCTGTTGCTGCTGGACGAACCGCTGGGGGCCCTGGATGCCCTGACCCGGATCGAGATGCAGCAACTGATCGAGAACCTCTGGCAGAAGCACGGCTTCACCGTGTTGCTGGTGACCCACGACGTCAGCGAAGCCGTGGCCATTGCCGACCGGGTGATCCTGATCGAAGACGGCGAAATCGGCCTCGACCTGCACGTGGAACTCCCCCGCCCGCGGGTGCGTGGCTCCCACCGCCTGGCGGCGCTGGAAACCGAAGTGCTTAACCGTGTGTTGTCGCTGCCCGGCACCCCGCCGGAACCCGAACCTGTTTCACCGCTGCCTACGCAATTGCGTTGGGCTCAATAACTCACTTGTCTTACACAGGAAGAACGACCATGACTATTAAAGCCATCAACGTGCGTAACCAGTTCAAAGGCACCATCAAGGAAATCGTCGAAGGCGACGTGCTGTCGGAAATCGACGTGCAGACCGCGTCCGGCATCGTCACTTCCGTGATCACCACGCGCTCGGTGAAAGAACTGGAACTGGTGATTGGCAGCGAAGTGATTGCCTTCGTTAAATCCACCGAGGTGTCGATCGCCAAGCTGTGATCGTTCCCACGCTGATCGTTCCCACGCTCCGCGTGGGAATGCATCCCGTGACGCTCCGCGTCACCCATGAGACATTCCCACGCAGAGCGTGGGAATGATCATGTGAGTGCGCGCTTGGGCAAGAATGCCGGCAGATAAAGCCCCACATACGCATCAAACACCCGCATGCCTTCCTCGGCCATGCGCGGGGTGATTTGCCCATGCTGATGCACCGAGCGCGCGTAGACGCGGTCGCTCAGTTCCAGGGCCAGGGCAAACACGTCCACATCGGCGGGCAGGCTCGGCACCTCGAAGTGCCGGTTGAACACCTCATACATCAGGTTTCCCAACTCCAGATCGTGCTGGCGGTCGGCCTGTGTCACTTCGGTCAACCCGTGCTGGGCCAGGATCAATTGCCGGGCGGCGGCGTCGTTGCTGTAGATGGTGAGCATGCGATGCTCAATCACGTAGGACAGGTCGCGCCAATGCTTGAGTGACGGGTGATCAATCGGCGCCTGAATGGCTGCGCGGAAGGCTGCATGGACATCAGCGGTCAGCGCCTCCAGCAGGGCAGGCACGCTGGCGAAGAAGTGATACACCGATGACGGCGGAATCTGTGCCCGCTCGGCCACGCTGTAGATCGACAGGCTGGCCACGCCTTCGGCCGCCAGCAAGGTGCGGGCGGCGTCGAGTATCGCGTCGATCCGAGCCTGGCTGCGGGCGCGGGGTTTGCGAGGGGTGGCAGGGCGATTCATTGAAGTCTCCTACAGGGCAGCGGGCATTGTACGCAGAGCCACTGGATGATCCATACCTTGTGGCGAGGGAGCTTGCTCCCGCGGGACTGCGCAGCAGGCCCAAGACCTGCGCCTCGGTTCTGCCTGAGAGAACCCGGTGTTCTTATTGGGGCCGCTTCGCAGCCCGGCGGGAGCAAGCTCCCTCGCCACAACAGCCATAAAAAAACGCCGCAAGCCAAAAGCCTGCGGCGTTCTTTTTAACCCGGCAACCGCTTACACGGTATGCAGGTACCAGTTGTACTCAAGGTCGGAGATGGAGTGTTCAAACTCTTCCAGCTCACTTTCCTTACAGGCGACGAAGATATCGATGTATTTAGGATCGATGTACTTGGCCATCACCTCGCTGTCGTCCAACTCACGCAGGGCATCACGCAGGTTGTTCGGCAGGCTCTGTTCGTTCTGCTCGTAGCTGTTGCCTTCCACGGGTGCGCCAGGCTCGATCTTGTTGGTCAGGCCGTGATGCACGCCCGCCAATACCGAAGCCATCAGCAGGTAAGGGTTGGCATCAGCCCCGGCCACACGGTGTTCGATACGTACGGCGTCGGACGAGCCGGTCGGTACGCGAATCGCCACGGTGCGGTTATCCAGGCCCCAGCACGGCGAGTTCGGCACGTAGAACTGTGCGCCGAAACGACGGTAGGAGTTGACGTTAGGGCACAGGAACGCCATTTGGGCGGGTAGGGTCTCCAGCACACCGCCGATCGCGTGACGCAATGCGGCGTTCTGCTCGGGATCCTCGCTGGCAAAGATGTTCTTGCCGTCCTTGTCCAGGATCGAAATGTGTACGTGTAAGCCGTTGCCTGCCTGGCCTGGGTAAGGCTTGGCCATGAAGGTGGTGTCCATCTCATGGTCGTAGGCGATGTTCTTGATCAAGCGCTTGAGCAGTACCGCATAGTCGCAGGCCTTTATAGGGTCGGCAACGTGGTGCAGGTTCACTTCGAACTGCGCCGGGGCACTTTCCTTGACGATAGCGTCGGCAGGGATGCCTTGCTCTTTTGCACCTTCCAGAATGTCCTGGAGGCAGTCGACATATTCGTCGAGGTCGTCGATCAGGTAGACCTGTGTCGAATGCGGGCGTTTGCCGGAGATCGGCGAGCGGGGCGGTTGTGGCCGGCCATTCACGTTCTCCTGGTCAATCAGGTAGAACTCCAGCTCGAATGCGGCGCAGATGGTCAGACCGAGGTCGTCAAATTTGCTTACAACTTGGCGGAGTACTTCGCGAGGATCGGCGAAGAAAGGTTCACCTTCGAGTTCGTGCATGGTCATCAGCAGTTGCGCGGTTGGGCGCTTTTGCCAGGGTTCATTGCACAGGGTGTCGGGGATTGGATAACAGATTCGGTCAGCATCACCGATGTCCAGACCCAGGCCGGTGCTTTCCACCGTTGAGCCATTGATATCCAGGGCAAATAGAGAGGCAGGCAGATTAATGCCCTTCTCGTAAACCTTGTGGAGGCTGGTGCGTTCGATGCGCTTGCCGCGCACCACACCATTCATATCCGCAATTAGAAGGTCTACGTACAGAACCTCAGGATGATCCTTAAGGAACGCGTTCGCTTCGTTAAGCTGAACGGCACGCGGGGGTACCGACATGATGCAACACCTTTGTTGTTAAAAATATCAATCATTGATCTCTTCGGGTTTCAGTCAACCCGAACGGCATGCCGAAGTCAAGCGAGGCCTTTTTTGCCCTAAAAAAGCGCCTTGAGGGCTTTTTTGGGGCTTTTTGGGGCGATTTTTTGGGATTGGTGCTCTTGGAACCAGCACGTTTGAGCGGGCCGTGTTGTATTTTTTACGGGGGTGTTGTGTAAAAAAATGAACAAGGCTAAGCTCGATTCAAACCCATAACAGCAATAATACCGGGGTGCTTCATGTCTCGCCTGCCGTTAATCGGCGTCACCGCCTGCTCCAAACAGGTCGGTCTGCATGCTTATCACATCAGTGGCGACAAATACGTCCGTGCAGTGGCCACCGCTGCCAAGGGCTTGCCGTTGATTATTCCGTCCCTGGCGGATGTGCTCGACCCGGCCAATATTCTTGACGGTCTGGACGGCATTCTTTTTACCGGCTCACCTTCCAATATCGAACCCTTTCACTACGACGGTCCGGCCAGCGCGCCCGGGACTGCTCATGATTCTGCACGGGACCAAACCACCTTGCCGCTGCTGCGTGCCGCCATAGCGGCAGGCGTTCCGGTGCTGGGGATTTGCCGTGGCTTCCAGGAAATGAACGTGGCGTTTGGCGGCAGCCTGCACCAGAAGGTTCACGAAGTGCCGGGCATGATGGATCACCGCGAAGACGACACCCAGCCGCTGGACATCCAGTACGGCCCGGCGCACGCGGTGACGATCTCCCCGAATGGGGTATTGGCAAGCCTGGGCTTGCCGTCGACGATCCAGGTCAACTCGATTCATTCGCAGGGCATCGATCGCCTGGCGCCGGGTTTTCAGGTCGAGGCCACCGCGCCGGACGGCCTGATCGAAGGCTTTTCGGTTCCCGCGGGCAAGGCTTTTGCTTTAGGAGTGCAATGGCACCCCGAATGGCAGGTAAGCTCTAACCCGCACTACCTCGCAATCTTCCAGGCATTTGGCAATGCTTGTCGAAAGCGGGTGATGCAACGCGACGCGGATGCTGCGTCAACTTACGCCTGACCTTTAATGGATGTCAGGAAACACAGCCCAGAGGCATTTATGAGTAACAACCTCGACCAGCTCACCGATTGGTTGAAAGACCACAAGATCACAGAAGTCGAATGCATGATTGGCGACCTCACCGGCATCACCCGGGGCAAGATCTCGCCGACCAACAAGTTCATCGCCGAAAAAGGCATGCGCCTGCCCGAAAGCGTTCTGTTGCAGACCGTGACCGGCGACTATGTCGAAGACGACATCTATTACGAATTGCTCGACCCGGCCGACATCGACATGATCTGCCGCCCGGACGAGAACGCGGTGTACCTCGTGCCCTGGGCCATAGAGCCTACGGCCCAGGTGATTCACGACACCTACGACAAGCAAGGCAACCCGATCGAACTGTCGCCGCGCAACGTGCTCAAGAAAGTCCTCAAGCTCTACGCCGATAAAGGCTGGCAGCCCATCGTGGCGCCGGAGATGGAGTTCTACCTGACCAAGCGCTGCGAAGACCCGGACTTCCCGCTGCAACCGCCGATTGGCCGTTCCGGTCGCCCGGAAACCGGCCGCCAGTCCTTCTCTATAGAAGCAGCCAACGAATTCGACCCATTGTTCGAAGACGTCTACGACTGGTGCGAGCTGCAGGAGCTGGACCTCGACACGCTGATCCACGAAGACGGCACGGCGCAGATGGAAATCAACTTCCGTCACGGCGATGCCCTGTCCCTGGCCGACCAGATCCTGGTGTTCAAGCGGACCATGCGTGAAGCGGCGCTCAAGCACAACGTGGCGGCCACCTTTATGGCCAAGCCCATGACCGGCGAGCCCGGCAGCGCGATGCACCTGCACCAGAGCATCATCGACATCGCCACCGGCAAGAACGTGTTCTCCAATGAAGACGGGACCAAGAGCGAGCTGTTCCTGCACCACATCGGTGGCCTGCAGAAATTCATCCCTGAGCTGTTGCCGCTGTTCGCGCCTAACGTCAACTCGTTCCGCCGCTTCCTGCCCGACACCTCGGCGCCGGTCAACGTGGAGTGGGGCGAAGAAAACCGCACCGTAGGCCTGCGGGTACCGGACGCCGGCCCACAAAACCGTCGGGTGGAAAACCGCCTGCCGGGTGCCGACGCCAACCCGTACCTGGCGATCGCCGCCAGCCTGCTGTGTGGCTACATCGGCATGGTCGAAGGCATCAGCCCAAGCGCACCGGTGGTGGGTCGTGGTTACGAGCGCCGCAACCTGCGCCTGCCGCTGACCATCGAAGACGCCCTGGAACGTATGGAAAACAGCAAGACCATCGAGAAATACCTGGGTCACAAATTCATCACAGGCTACGTCGCGGTCAAGCGGGCCGAGCATGAAAACTTCAAGCGCGTGATCAGTTCGTGGGAGCGGGAATTCCTGCTCTTTGCCGTCTGATGCGCCGGGCGCGCCCTTCAAACGGCGCGTCCTCACCTGAAACATCTAGGAGATTGGTATGTCCAGCAACAACCCGCAAACCCGTGAATGGCAAGCCTTGAGCAGCGATCACCACCTGGCGCCGTTCAGCGACTTCAAGCAATTGAAAGAGAAAGGCCCACGGATCATCACCAAAGCCCACGGCGTTTACCTGTGGGACAGCGAAGGCAACAAGATTCTCGACGGCATGGCCGGCCTGTGGTGCGTGGCGATCGGTTACGGTCGCGATGAGCTGGCTGATGCGGCCGCCAAGCAAATGAAAGAGCTGCCTTACTACAACCTGTTCTTCCAGACCGCCCACCCGCCGGTGCTGGAACTGGCCAAAGCCATCTCCGATATCGCCCCGCAAGGCATGAACCATGTGTTCTTCACCGGTTCCGGCTCCGAAGGCAACGACACCATGCTGCGTATGGTCCGCCACTACTGGGCGATCAAAGGCCAGCCAAACAAGAAAACCATCATCAGCCGCAAGAATGGCTACCACGGTTCAACCGTGGCCGGCGCCAGCCTGGGCGGCATGACCTATATGCATGAACAGGGCGACTTGCCGATCCCGGGCATCGTCCACATCGCCCAGCCGTACTGGTTCGGCGAAGGCGGCGACATGAGCCCGGAAGAGTTCGGCGTGTGGGCCGCGAACCAGCTGGAAGAGAAGATTCTGGAGCTGGGCGTGGACAACGTCGGCGCCTTTATTGCCGAGCCGATCCAGGGTGCCGGTGGCGTGATCGTACCGCCTGCCAGCTACTGGCCGCGCATCAAGGAAATCCTCGCCAAGTACGACATCCTGTTCGTGGCCGATGAAGTGATCTGCGGCTTTGGCCGTACCGGTGAGTGGTTCGGTAGCGATTTCTACGACCTCAAGCCCGACATGATGACCATCGCCAAGGGCCTGACCTCCGGCTACATCCCGATGGGTGGCCTGATCGTGCGCGACGAAGTGGTCGCAGTACTGAACGAAGGCGGTGATTTCAACCACGGCTTCACCTATTCCGGTCACCCGGTGGCGGCAGCGGTAGCCCTGGAAAACATCCGCATCATGCGCGATGAACAAATTGTTAAGCGCGTGCACGACGAAACGGCACCCTATTTGCAAAAGCGTTTGAGGGAACTGGCTGATCACCCGTTGGTGGGTGAAGTTCGCGGTGTGGGCATGCTCGGTGCGATCGAGTTGGTTCAGGACAAGGCAACGCGCAAGCGTTATGAAGGCCGTGGTGTTGGCATGATCTGCCGCACGTTCTGCTTCGAGAATGGCCTGATCATGCGCGCCGTGGGCGACACCATGATCATTTCGCCACCGCTGGTGATCAGCAAGGCCGAGATAGACGAGTTGGTGACCAAGGCGCGGCACTGCCTGGACCTGACTTTGGCGGCATTGCAGGGCTAAATGCTAGGCTCAGAACGCAGCGCCTGTCGGGCGCTGCTTCTGGGGTGTTAGAAAAGCGGGGCATTGGTTGAAAGCCGGCCCCTGAACTTGCCAGACTGTCGCCCTGTTTTGTTGCCCCTTAGACGGGCTGCGAAACACGTTGTACTTAAAGAACGAACGTGGCCCAAAAAAGAAAAAATTGGAGCATGACCGAATGAAGGCATTAGGTTTGAAGAACGCTGGCAAGACCCTCCTGGCCTTGTCCCTGATGGGGGCCATGGCAGGCGCGGCGCACGCCGACGATAAAGTGCTGCACGTTTATAACTGGTCCGACTACATCGCACCGGACACCATCGCGAACTTTGAAAAAGAGTCCGGGATCAAGGTGGTCTATGACGTGTTCGACTCCAACGAAACCCTGGAAGCCAAGTTGCTGGCAGGCAAGTCCGGTTACGACATCGTCGTACCGTCGAACAACTTCCTCGCCAAGCAGATCAAGGCCGGTGTTTACCAGGAACTGGACAAGTCCAAGCTGTCGAACTACGACAACCTGAACAAATCCCTGCTTAAGGCCGTGTCCATCAGTGACCCGGGCAACAAGCACGCCTTCCCGTACATGTGGGGCTCGATCGGCATCGGCTACAACCCGGAGAAGGTCAAGGCTGCACTGGGCATCGACAAGATCGACTCGTGGGACACCATCCTCAAGCCGGAAAACCTCGCCAAGTTGAAAGGCTGCGGTGTGAGCTTCCTCGATTCGCCAACCGAAATGCTGCCAGTGGCACTGCATTACCTGGGCCTGCCGACCGACACCCAGAAGAAAGAAGACCTCAAGCAAGCCGAGGCCTTGTTCCTCAAACTGCGTCCTTCGATTGGCTACTTCCACTCGTCCAAGTACATCTCCGACCTGGCCAACGGCAACATCTGCGTAGCCGTGGGTTATTCGGGTGACGTGCAACAGGCCAAGTCCCGCGCGGCTGAAGCCGGTGGCAAGGTCAAGGTTGCCTACGACATTCCGAAAGAAGGCGCCGGCAGCTTCTATGACATGGTCGCCATCCCTAAAGATGCCGAAAACGTCGACGCTGCCTACAAGTTCATGAACTACCTGCTCAAGCCGGAAGTCATGGCGGGCATTACCAACAGCGTACGTTTCCCGAACGGTAACGAGAAAGCTACCGCATTGGTCGACAAAGACATCACCAGCGACCCAGGCATTTATCCGCCAGCGGACGTGCAAGCCAAGCTGTATGCCATTGCTGACTTGCCGGCTGCTACTCAGCGGGAAATGACCCGCAGCTGGACCAAGATCAAATCGGGCAAATAATCCGCTTTGATA
Source organism: Pseudomonas sp. Xaverov 83 (assembly GCF_019352905.1). Lineage (NCBI taxonomy): Bacteria > Pseudomonadati > Pseudomonadota > Gammaproteobacteria > Pseudomonadales > Pseudomonadaceae > Pseudomonas > Pseudomonas sp. Xaverov 83. The sequence continues at coordinate 506,765 of NZ_JAAAFU010000075.1, forward strand.
CCGGTTTCGCTAACTGCCGCGATGCGCGCGGTGGTTAGCGAAACAATTAAATGACAGAAAGTTTTGCCGGATCGGTTTATCGAGGGTAAGTTGCGCGCCGGTTTTGTTGCCGGGCAACAACTTCGGGCCCAACTATTTAAGAGGACCTCCACTTGCCAATTTCTTTATTTCGCAAAGCCTTGCTGGTGGGTGCAGGTATCACGCTGGCTGTCAGCGTGCAGGCCGCGCCGACTGTGCATATTTATAACTGGTCGGACTACATTGGCCCGGACACCCTGGCCAACTTTGAAAAGGCCACCGGCATCAAGCCGGTTTATGACGTGTTTGACTCCAACGAAACCCTGGAAGGCAAGTTGCTCGCCGGGCGTACCGGGTATGACGTGGTAGTGCCGTCGAACCACTTCCTTGGCAAGCAGATCAAGGCCGGGGCGTTCCAGAAAATCGACAAGTCGCAACTGACCAACTACGCCAACCTCGACCCGGCGCTGCTCAAGCGTCTGGAAAAGAACGACCCGGGCAACCAGTACGCCGTGCCGTATCTGTGGGGCACCAACGGTATTGGTTACAACGTAGATAAAGTCAAAGAAGTGCTGGGCGTCGACAAGATCGACTCCTGGGCCGTGCTGTTCGAGCCGGAAAACATGAAGAAGCTGGCGAGCTGCGGCGTGTCGTTCATGGACTCGGCGGATGAAATGCTGCCGGCGGTGCTCAACTACATGGGTTTGAACCCCAACAGCACCAACCCTGAAGACTATAAGAAGGCTGAAGAGAAACTCCTGAAAGTGCGTCCTTACGTGACCTACTTCCATTCTTCCAAGTACATCTCGGACCTGGCCAACGGCAATATCTGCGTGGCGGCCGGCTTCTCCGGTGATGTGTTCCAGGCCAAGGCCCGTGCGGCCGAGGCGGGTAAGGGCGTGAACATCGCCTACGTGATTCCGAAAGAAGGCGGCAACCTGTGGTTCGACGTACTTGCCATCCCCAAGGATGCGACCAACGTCAAAGAGGCCCTCGCCTTCATCAACTATTTGCTGAAACCTGAGGTGATCGCTCAGGTCAGTGATTACGTCGGTTACGCCAACCCTAACCCAGGGGCGGACAAACTGATGGAGCAATCGATACGCACCGACGAAGCGGTTTACCCACCGCAGGCGGTTCTCGACCGGACTTTTGTCAACTTCGAGCTACCCCCGAAAGTGCAACGTTTGATGACCCGTAGCTGGACCAAGGTCAAGACGGGCAAGTAAGGCTTAACGCTCAAACTATCCAAGGCTGGCCCGTATTGGGCGAGCTGCACTCTTTTTATTCTGGGAGTTTCGTAAATGGCAGTTGCCTCCGGCGCCTATAAGAAAGCCCTCGAGGGCGACCAGACACCGAAAAAGGTGCTGGTCAAAATCGACCGGGTCACGAAGAAGTTCGACGAGACGATTGCGGTGGACGATGTGTCCCTGGAAATCAAGAAAGGCGAGATCTTCGCCTTGCTCGGCGGATCGGGTTCGGGCAAATCCACCTTGCTGCGCATGCTCGCAGGCTTCGAGCGCCCAACGGAAGGACGCATTTACCTCGACGGTGTGGACATCACCGACATGCCGCCGTACGAGCGGCCGATCAACATGATGTTCCAGTCCTACGCCCTGTTCCCCCACATGACCGTGGCCCAGAACATCGCGTTTGGCCTGCAACAGGACAAGATCCCCAAGGCCGAGGTCGACGCCCGTGTGGCCGAGATGCTCAAGCTGGTGCAGATGAGCCAGTACGCCAAGCGCAAGCCGCATCAGCTGTCTGGCGGTCAACGCCAGCGGGTGGCACTGGCGCGTTCCCTGGCCAAGCGTCCGAAACTGCTGTTGCTCGATGAGCCGATGGGCGCATTGGACAAGAAGCTGCGTTCGCAGATGCAGCTGGAACTGGTTGAGATCATTGAGCGCGTCGGCGTGACTTGCGTGATGGTGACCCACGACCAGGAAGAGGCCATGACCATGGCCGAGCGCATCGCGATCATGCACCTGGGCTGGATCGCCCAGATCGGCAGCCCGATCGATATCTACGAAACGCCTACCAGCCGCCTGGTGTGCGAGTTCATCGGCAACGTCAACATTTTCGATACCCAGGTGGTGGACGACGCCGAAGGCCACGCGGTACTCAAGTGCCCGGACCTGGACCGCGACATCTACGTCGGCTACGGCATTGCCACCTCGGTGGAAGACAAGTCGGTGACCTACGCCATCCGCCCTGAAAAGCTGCTGGTGACCACCGAAATGCCGACCTGCGAGCACAACTGGTCCAGCGGCAAGGTGCACGACATCGCTTACCTCGGCGGCCACTCGGTGTTCTACGTCGAATTGCCGAGCGGCAAGCTGGTGCAATCCTTCGTGGCCAACGCCGAGCGCCGCGGCCAGCGCCCTACCTGGGGTGACCAGGTGTACGTGTGGTGGGAAGACGACAGCGGCGTGGTACTTCGCTCATGAACATGAAGAAGTTCAAACGCCAGCTGCAACGAATAACCCCCGGTGGCCGGCATGTGGTCATCGGGATCCCTTTCCTCTGGCTGTTCCTGTTCTTCATGCTGCCGTTCTTCATCGTCTTGAAGATCAGCTTTGCCGAAGCCGACGTGGCGATCCCGCCGTATACCGAGATCTACACCTTCGTTGAACAGAAACTGCAGTTGGTGCTGAACCTGGCCAACTACGGCATGCTGGGCGATGACGAGCTGTACATCGCGGCATACCTGGGCTCGCTGAAGATGGCGTTTTTCAGCACCATACTCTGCCTGCTGATCGGCTACCCGATGGCCTACGCCATTGCCAGCGCGCGTAAGGAAATCCAGACCGTGCTGGTGCTGCTGATCATGATGCCGACCTGGACTGCAATCCTGATCCGCGTCTACGCGTGGATGGGCATCCTCAGCAACAACGGTTTGCTCAACGGCTTCCTGATGTCCATCGGACTGATCAACGAACCGCTGCAGATCCTCAACACCAACATTGCGGTGTATATCGGCGTGGTCTATTCGTACCTGCCGTTCATGATCCTGCCGCTGTACGCCAACCTGGTGAAGCATGACCAGAGCCTGCTGGAAGCCGCCTCGGACCTGGGTTCGAGCACCTTCAACAGCTTCTGGAAAATCACCGTGCCGCTGTCCAAGAACGGCATCATCGCCGGCTGCATGCTGGTGTTTATCCCGGTGGTGGGCGAGTTCGTGATCCCGGAACTGCTGGGCGGCCCGGAAACCCTGATGATCGGTAAAGTGCTGTGGCAAGAGTTCTTCAACAACCGTGACTGGCCGGTGGCGTCTGCCCTGGCGGTGGTGATGCTGGCGATCCTGATCGTGCCGATCATCCTGTTCAACCGCAGCCAAGCCAAAGAGATGGAGGGCAAGATATGAAGCGCGTCAGTTTCTCAAGCTTCATGCTGGTGGCGGGGTTGCTGTTCATCTACCTGCCGATGCTGATCCTGGTGATCTACTCGTTCAACGAATCCAAACTGGTGACGGTGTGGGGCGGTTGGTCGATCAAGTGGTACGTGGGCCTGTTGGACAACACCCAGTTGATGGGCTCGGTCGGTCGCTCCCTGGAAATTGCCTGCTACACGGCGATTGCCGCGGTGGCGCTGGGTACGTTGGCGGCGTTCGTGCTGACGCGTATCAGCCAGTTCAAGGGCCGCACGCTGTTTGGAGGCCTGGTGACGGCACCGCTGGTGATGCCGGAAGTGATCACCGGTCTGTCGCTGTTGCTGCTGTTCGTGGCCATGGCGCAGATGATTGGCTGGCCCCAGGAACGTGGCCTGGTGACCATCTGGATCGCCCACACCACGTTCTGTTCGGCGTATGTGGCGGTGGTGGTGTCGGCGCGTTTGCGTGAGCTGGACCTGTCGATTGAAGAAGCCGCGATGGACCTGGGTGCGCGACCGTGGAAGGTGTTCTTCCTGATCACCATCCCGATGATCGCGCCGTCGCTGGCGGCGGGCGGCATGATGTCGTTTGCGCTGTCGCTGGACGACCTGGTACTGGCCAGCTTCGTGTCGGGGCCGGGTTCGACCACGTTGCCGATGGAAGTGTTCTCGGCAGTGCGTCTGGGGGTTAAACCCGAGATCAACGCCGTGGCCAGCTTGATTCTGCTGGCGGTGTCGATCGTGACGTTCCTGGTGTGGTTCTTCAGCCGCCGTGCCGAAGAGCACCGCAAGAAAGCGATCCAGCAGGCGATTGAAGAAGCGGCTGCGGATGGCTGGGAGAAGCCGGCGGACTCGCGTCGCGCACCGGCACCGGTCTAACTGACGGAACCGGCTCAAAAAATGTGGGAGCTGGCTTGCCTGCGATAGCGGTGTGACAGTCGACTGATGTGTTGACTGAAACACCGCCATCGCAGGCAAGCCAGCTCCCACAGTGTTTTGTGGTGTTTATAAGGCTGTGTTTCAGGCCACCCAAGGTGATTTACGAATCACCTCGACAAAGTTCATCGGCTTGAACCCAGGCTCCTGATCCACCAGCACATCGGTCTTCACGTTGCCAAACGTGGTCTGCGGACGATGGCGCAGGCCGTCGGCAAACGCGCAGATGATGCACTCCTTGAACCCTTCACCCCGTGGATGCGCATGCACCACCGCTTCGCGCTGCACGGTGCTGAAAGCTGCGTACTCCATCCCCAACACATCCATTTCGACGCCCGCCGTCACCAGCGCCACAGTCGGACGCAAATGCTTGGGCACGCCCGGCGTGGTGTGCAGGGCAATCGACAACCACACCTGCTCGATGTCGTCATCGCTCAGCCCGTAAGGCTTGAGGAAATCCGCTGCCGCATTGGCGCCGTCCACTTCAAAGCGCTCGTCGTCACTGCGGTGACCTTCCACCAAACCCAGATCGTGGAACATCGCGCCGACGTACAGCAGCTCCGGGTTGTAAGCCAACTGCTGACGCTCACCACTCAAGGCGCCGAACAGGAACACCCGGCGGGAGTGGTGGTAGAGCAGGTCGGATTCGATGTCGCGGATGTATTCGGTGGTGGCCTTGGCCAGGGCGCTGTCCGGGATCTTGATGCCGGCGATGGTGGTGCTCATGGTCGTTATCCTCAAGAAAGCGCCGGGTTGGCGCCGATGAGTCCAGTCTGGTCGTGCGCCCGCGAGGGGGCTACCGTGGTGAGGGAGTGATCCCGGCCAATGTGCCGCGATATCGCGCCAAGGCTATGCGCGATCAAATGTGGCAGCTGGCTTGCCTGCGATAGCATCACCTCGGTATACCTGATGGACCGAGTCGCCTGTATCGCAGGCAAGCCAGCTCCCACAGGGATTTTGCATTTATTCAGTTGGAAAAAGGTGTTTCTACCCATGGGCAAAACCGTTGCCATCCTGATCTTCCCCGGCGTCCAGTCACTGGACGTGACCGGGCCCTTGGATGTTTTCTGCGAGGCCAACCGTTTTCTGCCGACCGAGGAGCATTACCAGTTGGAGGTGATTGGCCTGGGCCACGGCAACATGGCCTGTTCCAACGGCTTGTCGTTGCAGGCGCATCGGCATTTCAGCGAAGCCCTTGATCCCTACGATTTGCTGCTGATGGCCGGCGGGCCGCAGCTGCCCTTCGAGGATTTCGGCCCGGTGTTCAATCAATGGCTGCGTGACGCCAGCGCGCGAGCCAAGCGCTTCGGCTCCATCTGCAACGGCGCCTTCATGCTCGCCCGTGCCGGTCTGCTGGACGGCCGCACCGTCACCACTCATTGGGGCGACGCCGCCGACTTGGCCAGTTTGTGCCCATCGGCCCAAGTGGAAGCCGACCGCCTCTACGTGCAGGACGGCAACCTCTACACCTCGGCCGGGGTGACGGCAGGCATCGACCTGTCGCTGTACCTGCTCGCGCAGGACCACGGGCCGGAAGTGGCACTCAGCGTGGCCAAGCGCCTGGTGGTGTTCACCCAGCGTTCGGGCGGGCAGTCGCAGTTCAGCCCGTTTTTGACACCCCACGCAGAAGCCACCTCGGCGGTGGCGCTGGTACAGCTCTACGTATTGGCCAACCTGACGGGCGACCTGACCATCGCTGATCTGGCCAAGGCTGCCAACATGAGTGCACGCAACTTCTCGCGGGTATTCGCCCGGGAAGCGCAGATCACCCCGGCCGAGTTTGTCGAGCGGGCGCGGGTGGATGCGGCGCGGGTGATGCTGGAAAGCACCCACGCGCCACTCAAGACCGTGGCGTACCAGTGCGGCTTTCGCGACGCCCAGCACATGCGCAGTGTGTTCAATCGCCGGCTGGGCGTGACGCCGCAACAATTCCGACTTAACTTTGCGGCGCCGGTTTGAGCGTGTCGTAGGCTTCCAGGGCACGCAGCGAGTAGATATACGCCGCACCGGCATTCAGCGAAATCGCTGTGGCCAGAGTCGCCGCCACTTCTTCGCGGGTGGCGCCGGCCTTGATCGCTGCGTCGGCATGCACGCCGATGCAACCGTCGCAACGTGTGGTGATGGCCACGGCGATGGAAATCAGCTCACGGGTCTTGGCATCCAGGACGTTGTTTTCCTCGGCAGCTTCCCCCAGCGCCATGTAGGCTTTGACCATCTTCGGGTTGCTCTTGCCCAGCGCGCCAAAGGCTTTCTTCACGGTAGGCAGCAAGTCGGACCAGTTATTGAACATCGTGTTAACTCCTGAACGGTTTGGGTGTGAAGCCAGTGTGTGCGGTTCAGGTTTGGCGCTTTTGTTCGATCCACTCACCTTTTTGACCGATGCTCGCAAATGAACTCCATCGACACCCTGATCGCGTTGGCCAACCTGCGGGGCAGCCTGGACTTGCGTTGCCAGTTCCAGGGCGCCTGGGCCATGGACCACGAGCCCGAGCCGCTGGGCGTGGCGCCGTATCACATTGTGCTGGCGGGCACGTGCCGCGCCGAATTGTCCGGTGGGCAGCAGGTGACGCTGGAGGAGGGCGATATCCTGTTGATGCCCGGTGGCGCAACGCACCTGGTGCGCAGCCAGGGCGCGCGAGTAAAACCGGTGGCGCAGACCGTGATTGAAGGCGGCTTGCTGCCGATCCATCGCCTGGGCGGTGAGCAGCCGGACGTGGACATGCTCTGCGGCAGTTTTCGCTACAACCGCCAGTCGTTGCTGTTCAGTGCGTTGCCGGACTACCTGGTGGTGTCGAGTCGGCAGTGGCAGGCCGATGGGCAGTTGGCGGCGTTGATCGCACTGCTGCGCAGCGAGGCGGACGGGCAACGGTTGGGGGCGCGCTTCTTTATCGATGCGCTGTCGTCGGCGTTGTTCACCTTGATCCTGCGGGCGTGGCTGACGCAGCAAGCGCCGGTGGCCGGCACCTTTGCCTTGTTGACCGACAAACGCCTGGGCAAGGCCTGGCAGGCGATGCTGGCGGATCCCGGCCATGAGTGGACCATCGACAGCCTGGCCAGCGCCGCGTCGATGTCCCGGGCGACGTTCATGCGCGGGTTTGTCAAAGTGGCGGGTGTGTCGCCGTGGGTGTTGTTGACGCAGTTGCGCATGGAGCTGGCGTTCAACCTGCTGCAGCAGTCGCGGCTGAGCCTGACGGATATTGCTGCCCAGGCGGGGTATCAATCTCAGGCGGCGTTCAGCAAGAAATTCAAGGAGACCTACGGTGAAGCGCCGGGGCGGCTGCGAGCACGGTAGACGCCACGATGGAGATCAACTGTGGGAGCTGGCTTGCCTGCGATAGCGGTGTGTCAGTCAACATTTCTATCGACTGACACACCGCTATCGCAGGCAAGCCAGCTCCCACATTTATGGCATTTCTTCTGAGCTATTGCGGTGTCCGGGCCGGCAATAGCTTGAGGGTACTGCGGGTATTCGCCGTCACTTCCTCATCATTGAAATGCGCCTGTTCATACCCACCCTCGATATACGTCTCCGCCTGGTCGGAGTAGTGCTTGTCGAACGGCACGCCACTCTGCCCGACCGGGTTGATGGTCAGCGCATGGGCGGCGTCGGCGAAGTCGATCAGGCGCCGGGTCGACGGTCCGTACGTCACTGGCCATGGCGCCGGGCCGATCTGGGCGGATTGGTTGTTGGGCACTTCATGGGTGCCGGGCGCAGCAAACGGGCCGACGTTGACGATCTTGTCCAACGGCTTCTGCGAGCCCAGCGGATGACCATGGGTCAGGGTGTGGGCCTTGCCCCATTGCCACTGCGACGGGTCGTCACCCAAGGTCGCCTTGAGGTGTTGCAGGCTGTTGTCCCACGCGAGCTTGACGGTGTCGGCACGGTGGCCATCCCACCAGGGCGAATCCGCTGAAGCGGTCAGGCGTGGCAAGGCTGCGTCCACTACCCGGGTGGTGAGCAAGGTCTTGAACATTGCATCGCCCAGTTTGGGGTGGAACGCGGCGTCAGTGAGGTTGAACAGGAACTGGTTGAACAGCGTGGCACTGGTGGACTCCAGCGGGTAATCGCCTTTCCAGGTTGCCAATTGTTCCACCAGCTTCAACTGCGACGGGTCCTTGACCACTTCACGCAGCACCGGCAACAGCGGTGCCAGCAGCCGTGGGCCGTAGGCGGTGGTAGTGCCGAGCTGCAAGGCCTGGCTGTTGTCCACGTCCCATTTCACGCTGTTGTCGCTCAGCTGCGCGTTCAACTGCTGGCCACGGTCTGCGAGGTTGTAGTAACCGGGAATCGGCATGCCGGTGGGGGACGCGGGCTGGGCATTGGCGGACACCACATAACCGCGGGCCGGGTTTTCTTCCTGGGGGTTGGCGCTGAACGGGTAGAAGCCGAGCTTATCCGCCTGGGCGGTGCTGCCGTCGAGGATAAAGCCCGGGTTGGCCCCGGCCGGGCGGATCGGCAACTGTGCCGCCGCCCACCAGCCGATATCGCCCTTGGCATTGGCCCACACGATATTCAAGCCAGGTGCCTGGACTTTGGCCGCCGCTGCGCGGGCCTTGGCGAGGGTATCGGCACGGTTGAGCTGGTAGAAGCCGTCGAGGATCGGGTTCTCGGTGTTGAGGAACGCCCACCACATGGCAATCGGCGTCTTGCCGGCATTCTCGCCGAGCACGTCATTGATGATCGGGCCGTGGGGCGAGGTGCGCAGGGTCAGGGTTACCGGGTCCTGGCCCTTGACCGCGATCTGTTGCTCGCTGCTGGTCATGTCCACCCATTGGTCGTGGTACCAGACCTGATTGGGGTTGTCCGGGTTGACCTTCTCGGCGATCAGGTCGAGGTCATCGTTCTGGAACATGGTCAGGCTCCAGCCGAAATCCTTGTTGTGGCCCAGGAACGCCACCGGCACCAGCGCGTTGTGATAACCGTAAAGCTCGAAACCCGGCGCTGACAGCTGCGCCTCGTACCACACCGACGGCACCGAGAAGCGGATATGCGGGTCACCCGCCAGCAACGGCTTGCCGCTCTTGGTGCGGCTGCCGCTGATGGCCCAGGCGTTGCTGCCTTCGAACTGCGGCAGGCCGTTGTCGGCCATGGCCTGTTCGCTCAACTGGGCGATGGCGCCCAAATCCTTCCAATCACCGGCCGCGAGATTCAGCGCGCCCTTGGGCTGCCAGTCGAGGTCGAAGACCTTCAGGTAATCGCTGCCCAGTTGATCGCGTACGTACGTCAGCAAGGGTTCGGTGCGAAAGGCGACGGCAAAGCTGTAGGCCAGGTAGCCGGCGACGCTGATGGTGTCTTCGGCGGTGAACCGGCGCTTGGGGATGCCCAATACGTCGAACTCCATGGGGCTGGCGTGGCTGTCCTGATACTGGTTGACCCCGTCCAGGTAGGCTTGCAGGGCCTTCCAGGGCGCAGACTCATGGTCCATGTGCTCGACGTAGCTCAAGGCACGCTCGCGAATGCGCAGGCTGCGGAACAGTTTGTCGGTCTCCAGCAGCTTGGGTCCCAGCACTTCGGCCAGCTCGCCACGGGACAGGCGCCGCATGATCTCCATCTGGAACAGCCGGTCTTGGGCATGCACATAGCCGAGGGCGCGGTACAGGTCGGTCTCATTCTCGGCGCGGATATGCGGCACGCCTCGGTCGTCGTAGCGCACCGTGACCGAACCTTGCAGGTGGGCCAGCTCCACCGTGCCCTGGCGAGTCGGCTGCTTGCTGTACACGTACCAGCCGGCGCCAACCATCAGGGCTACGAGCAGGATGGCCAGCGCGGTCAGGATGCGTTTCATGGGTTGTCCCTTATTAGTCGGTCACCGTGAAGATTCGGGCAGTTTAGTGGGTTTGGCGAGCGCTGCGGAAAATGCTGTCGGGCTCGCGTTCCCTGAACCTCACCTGCATGAAGTCGGGGTTATGAAGTTGGATGCGGGTGAGCGGGTTATTATGTTTACTCTGTTACATGAAACCAGCCGCGCCGTGATCAATCAGGCCATCCGTGCGCGCCTTTGCTATCACTTTCGGAATGCAATTTATGACAGATCCCAGCCGTGCACAGGTGCCTTATGCCTGCTGCATGGAAACGCCATCGCTGATCAGCAACTTTTTGCGATACCCGCCGGTGGGCTTCGACGCCCAGCTGTCAGCACAGGGACTGCCGTACTTTTTCACCCGGTTCGACCTGCAAACCACCGCCGACGACGAGCTGCGGACCCGCCTGCGCAGTTGGCCGGGGTACCGTTTGTGGCAGTCATGGCTGCATATCGACACCTGTTTTGTCGGCACCACGGTCAGCGAATACTCCCCGTTTCCGCTGAGCGTACCGCCACAGGACATGGCGCAATGGCTGCAACAGGAGTGTGCGCCGCAACGCAAACTCACCATCGTCAAAGACGTGCCGCTGGATTCTCCGCTGCTCAGTGTCGAGGACAATCGCTACGCACACGCGCTGATTGAGGCTTGCACCCAGCGCGGATTCATCAATGTAGAGGGCCAGGCGCTGGCCTATGTGCCCATCGACTTCACCTCGATTGACGAGTATCTGTCGCGGTTATCCCATAGCCGCCGGCGTAATATCCGCCGCAAGTTGCGCAGCCGTGATGAGTTACGCATTGAGGTCCTGGACACCGGCGATGTGCGGTTCAGCGATGAGCAATGGCAGCAGGAACTGTATCGGCTGTACAAGGCGGTGTACGCACAGAGCGAAATCCACTTCGATTTGCTCACGCCCGATTTCTTCATTCAGTTGCTCACCGATGCCGACAGCGGCGGGCATGTGTTCT
>NZ_JAAAFU010000075.1:517976-527230 GCF_019352905.1 Pseudomonas sp. Xaverov 83
TACCCGCTGGCGCTGGAGCACAACCTGTACTTCGTCAGCTGGTTTGTGAACCTGGAGTACGCCCTGGAAAAGGGCCTGCAATTTTATGTCGCGGGCTGGACCGACCCACAGGTCAAATCCAGCCTCGGCGCCAAGTTCACCTTTACCCGCCATCTGGTGTGGGTGCGCAACCCGCTGTTGCGCAAGGTGTTGAACCGCTTCCGTCACCACTTTGAAAGCGACATGCAATGGCAGCAGGAGCAAACCTCATGAGCCAGGCCCGACCCGCGTTGATCCTCGATTTTGATGGCGCCGTGAATAACATTCCCGGCGCCATCACCCTGCCGTTGCAGGCCTGGCAGGAGAAGATCCGGTTCGGTTGCCGCTGGGCACAGTTCAAGGAGCTGGAGAACGCCCTGCAAGCGCAGATGCCCAATGACTACGGCTGTGTGTTTACCGGCAGCGGTGACTATCACCACCTCAGCCAGTTGTTGTTGAACCGTCTTCCCACCCAGCAAAAGATCCAACTGATCATTTGCGATAACCACCCGGACAACATGCGCTATCCGTTTGGTATCCATTGTGGGTCTTGGGTCTACTGGGCCAGCCGCCTGCCACAGGTCGAGCATGTGCATGTGCTGGGCATTGGCTCGCCGGACATTTCCCTCAAGCACGCCTGGGAGAATCACTGGTCACCGCTGGTGAAACGCAAGCTGACCTACTGGAACACCAACGTCGATACCCGCTGGTTGAACTGGATCGGCGCAGGCCGCAGCAACCGTGCATTCACCAGCGCGGACGAGTTGATGGGGGCGTTCCTGGCGCAGCTCGACCCTTCGTTGCCGGTGTATCTCTCCATCGACAAAGACGTGCTGAGCCCGGAGGTGGTGAATACCAACTGGGACCAGGGCGAGTTTCTGGAGAAGCATTTGAATGCGCTGATCGATGCCTGCCAGGGCAGCATTATCGGCGCGGACATTACCGGCGATGTCTCGGCTTATCACTACCAGAGTAAGTTCAAGCGTTGGCTGAGTGCGTCGGATGGCCAGGAAGAGCTGCCGGAGAACCAGGTGGTGATCTGGCAACAACAGCAGAATGAGTTGAACGCGCGCTTGTTGACCCGTATCGATCAAGGCTGGGCTAGCGTTTAAGAATTCGCCGTAGATGATCCAGCACTTGCTCGAACAGTTCGTCCGTCAGCCAGTGGCTGTTGCTGATCGACAGTGTCTGGGCGGCGAAGCTTTGCGCGCGGGGGATATCGGCGCCTGGCTGTAACAGCGGGGTGAGCGCCGGGTAGCTCGGCAAGACGTGGATAAACAGACGGGTGACGCCCAGGCCCGCCGTCCACAGCTGCGCCATCGCGGTATCGCGGGTTTGTGCGCTGGGCATCACCACCATCAGGAACGGCCAGGTACCTTGCTGGCCCGGCCTGTCGGTCAACACCGAAACGCCGGGCAAGCTGCTCAGCTGCGCCACGCGACGCAAGGCCCGTAAGCGTCCTTGCTGCAAATGTTCGGGCAAGCGTGCCAATGCGGCAGCGCCGACCTTCTGGCGATAGCCGCCCAACCGGTGCAACGGAATATCGTTGACGGAAAAATCATCGCCGACTGCCGCCACTTCATCGCCCCGCGCCAGCGCCGCCCGCAGCGGTTTGCCGTACACGTACTTCAGCCCGCGGGGCTGATACGCCGCGGCATAGCCCCACAGCTCGGCGCTGCGTTGCACTTCCCAGCGCAGGCTGAAGGGCAAGTCCTGGCGGCATTGCTGGTGCAACGCCTGATGCAGCACCGCATCCCGGCTGAACAACACGCCGCCTTCGGCCGTCGTCAGGCCTTTGCCCAGTGCCATGCTGAAAAAGCCGATGTCGCCTTTGAGTCCGACGCTTTTTCCGTCATCCAGCGCGCCCATGGCCTGGGCGGCGTCTTCGATGACCGCCACGCCGTAAGGCTCGGCAATGCGCGTGGCGGCATCCACATCCGCTACGCGCCCGGCCAGGTGGGTGACGACGATCGCCAAGGTGTTTTCGTTGCACAGCTGCGCCAGCTGTTGCTCGTCCAGGTCGATGCTGCCGGGCTTTAAATCGCACGGCACCACGCGTAATGGCGGGCAATGATGGGCGGCCAGGGCCACCAGCGGGCAGGTATAGGCCGGCACGATAAGCTCGGTGCGCCCAGGGCTACGTTGCTGCAACACCCGCAGCGCCATGATCAGGGCGGCCGTGCCGGAACAGGGCAGGGCCGGCAAAGGGATGTCGAGCTGTTGGGCCAGGTCGCGGGCCAGGTTGCCCGAGAGGTTGAACAAATCCTGCCAGCGCAGGGGAAGGCCCGCCGTCGGCGGAATCTCCCGCTGGCTGACAACGGGCGTCATGACGCCAGCGTCTGCGAGGGCTCGGCCTCGACGGTCTTGCTCTCTTTGTCTTCACTGCGCGCCAGGCACAGGATGCCGGCAATGATCAGCGCACCACCGACGATTTTGGGCAGGGTCAGGGTGTCGTTGAACAACCACACGGAGATCAACGTCACGCTGATCAGCTCCAGGTGGGAGGCGGCAAACGCCGGGCCTACCGGCGCGTATTTCAACAACGTCATCCAGGTAAAAAATGCACCGATGTAGCCAACGAATGCCCCGTAGATCCAGGGCGCACCAAACACGCGTATCAGCCACGCGGCGTCCATTGTCAGCGGTTCGGCATGAATCGAGGCGAACTTAAAGCTGACCTGCGCCAAGGTATCGAAAATGATCAGCGACAGAAAACCCAGGATATAAAACCGTTTCATTACTCAAACCCCACGACGGTCACGCCACAGGCGATCAGCATGATGCCGATCAACCGCCATTTGCTCAGGCTTTCCTTGAACAGGAAACGGCCCGCAATCATGATCACGACAATGTTGATGGAGCCTAGCATCACCCCGACCGACAACGGCACCAGTGTCAGGAAGGCCAGCCACAGCACGAATTCGAAGACATAGCAGATGATGCCCAGCCAGATCCACGGACGCTTGAGCATATGGCGCCAGTGGGCCATGCCGTCATGCTCGGCGCTGGCTGAAGCGGCGGCTTTAAACGCCAACTGGCCGGACGTATCGACGATAACGTTGAGTATCCAGAGGATGATGGTTAATTGGCTCATGTGTTCCCGTGTCGTCTGCTGGTACGGCTAGCTGCTTACGATACAGGAGCATGCCGATACAGTTGTTCGAGTTTGTCGAACGAACAGCGTCTGTTCAGCTTGGCGCGCCCGGTTCAGGGTGCAGGCGCGGCCCCGTTCCACTCGCAGTAACAGCCTACCGCCAGGGTGTGGGTCGCATTGACCTCGCGCCCGCCTTCGAGGGCTTGCAGGATCGGCTCGATAAAGCTGTTGCTGGAGTTACACGTCAGCCCTTCGCTGTAGGGCCCGAAATACGCCAGCTTGCCGCTGCGGTCCCAGATGCCCACGGCAGGGCTGGCAGGCAGGTGCTGGGCGCCTGGCACGGCCTTGAGGGCCTTCATCGCGCCGAGGGTGGCGGGTAACTGGCCGTGGCTGCCGGCTTTCTGCAGGGAATAGAACTCCACGCCTTGGGGGGCGTACTGCTCGATCAGTTCGCTGAGGTGCTGTTGGTTTCCGACATTGCACGGGCAGGCCGGGTCCCAGAAGTGCACCAGGCGGATCGGGCCCGGGCCGGCAAGCTCGGCCGGCAGGCTCAGGCTGTCACCGGAAAACACCGCCGTATGCTCACTGAATGCCCGCAGGTAACGCCCCTGGAACCAGTCATACGCCGCCCATAACACCCCGGCGCAAATGATCACGATCAGGCTGGCGAAGAGGGTGGTGCGGTAGGGCTGTCGCATTTGGATCGATCCTCGGAGGACGCGTAGCTTGCCATGCTTGCCCTGACAGATGAATATCGCGGCTCGATATTCATCTGTTCAATGCGTTGAAGCCACAGTCTGGAAGTTCTTATGCCCGTTACGTTTGACCCTGATCATCTGCGCGAAAGCTTGCGGCCCCTGGTGGACGCGCAGCCGCTTTCTGCCGAGGCCCGGGTCTACCAGCGCTTCTACGGCCTGGACCTGCCCGCCCGCAAGGTGCCCGCAGTGAGCCGCCTGGGGCGGTTTGCGGTGGATGGGTTCGAGGTGGTCTGCCAGGTGTGGTGGCCGCCCGTTCCGGTGGCGACGATGTTCCTGTTCCATGGTTTCTACGACCATATGGGCCTGTACCGCAATGCCGTGGATTGGGCGCTGGACCAGGGCTTTGTGGTGATTGCCTGCGACTTGCCGGGCCATGGTTTGTCCAGCGGCGAGCGGGCCAGCATCGATGACTTTGCGGTGTACCAGGACGTGGTGCAGGCGCTGTTTGAGCAGGCCAAGGCGTTGCAGTTGCCGCAGCCGTGGCACCTGTTCGGGCAAAGTACCGGCGGCGCGATTGTGGTGGATCACCTGCTTAACCATGGCGTCGACAGCCCGGCCCAGGGCAAGACCTTTTTGCTCTCACCGCTGGTGCGTCCCCGCGCCTGGGGCTGGTCGCAGCTCAGTTATTACTTGCTCAGGCCGTTCGTCAAAGGCATCGCCCGGCGTTTCAGCGATAACACCAACGACCCGCAGTTCAAGCCGTTCCTGGAGGCCGACCCGTTGCAGCCACGGCAGTTGCCCACCGCCTGGGTGGGCGCGTTGGCGCGCTGGATCAAACGCATTGAAGCGGCGCCACGCAGTACGCGGCGGCCGTTGATCGTGCAGGGTGAGGAAGACATGACGGTGGACTGGCAGCACAACCTGAAGGTACTGCGCAGCAAGTTCGACCAGCCGGAAATCTTGATGCTGCCGCGCGGCAGGCATCACTTGGCGAATGAGATTCCGGAGATTCGGCAGGTGTACTTCAAGTTTCTAAGTGATCACCTGGCCTGAGATCGTTCCCACGCTCCGCGTGGGAACGCCTCCGAGGACGCTCCGCGTCCCGTGACGCAGAGCGTCACCAGCTGCGCTCCCACGCGGAGCGTGGGAGCGATCAATCGGTGTCAGGGTGCCAGGCTTGAGGTGCTTTGGCCGACCGCCAGGCCGGCGCGAATCGCCGCCAGTGCCGCTTTGTAGTACGCCTTGCCATCCGGCGACTCCGCGAATGTCGCGAACTCCTCCAGCTCCGGGTCGGACAGATCCCGGTAGACGTATAGCAACGTGTTGTTCAAATCATTGCCAATCTGCTGCATCAGGCGCTCACGCTGGCCATTCAGCATGCCTTGTGCCTGGCCGCCGCCCAACAGGCCGGGGATCATCTGGCTCAAGCTGTCGGCGGCCACACCGGCAATCGCCAGGCTGACTTCAGCCCCGGCTTCCCGCGCAGGCAGCGCCTGGGCCAGGTGGCCAATGATCAGGCTGCGGGTGGCGTCGGCCTCCATATGCGGCAAGCCCTGGGCATTCTTCGCCAGTTGATCCCGGCGGGTGGCCAGCAACTCGGCGGCGACAATCTTGCGGCCAAGGGGCGATTGGAAGAAGGCCAAAGCCGGCTTCGGGTCCGCCAGATTCTTGCGTAGCTGTGCTTCGGCGCGCTGGTCTACCGACTGCGGCGCAAAGCGTTTATTGCTGTTGTCCACCAGCGCTTGATACACCGCCGGCGGCAAGCTGTTGCGGTAGCGTTGCTGGGCGGCACTGAGGGCGTCATTAAAATGCGCGCGCTGGTCTGCCCAGCCGGCGACCTTGTACAACTGGTCATGGCTGTCTGCCCAGGCGGGCAAAACGCAGAGCATCAGCAAGGAAAAAAACAAACGACGCATAGGGACTCCTGTCAGTCGGCCACTATTGTCCGTGTCGGGCGTAGGATTTGTCGAGAAATCCTATCGGTCTCCTGACTAAAGTGTATTCAGACGCTCGGCGGCTCTGTCGGATTCACAGGCGTATGGATACTATGCGCGCCATGCCCATACCCTCCGATCACCCGCTGCTGTTACGCATTGTCGATGACCTGGCCGCACAAGGCTGGTCGCAGCAGAATATCTTCCTGCCCGAGGCTCTGACCCTCGAACTGGCGGCTGAGTGCCATAAACGCGCTGCCGAAGGCGAATTGGCGCCCGCCGCCGTCGGACGCGGGCCGTCCCAGGAGATTCGCGAGGGCATTCGGGGGGATCATATCCAGTGGCTGGAACCGGGTGAGGTAGTCGCCTGCGACACCTACCTCGAGCTGATGGACAGCCTGCGGGTGGCAATGAACCGCGGCCTGTTCCTCGGCCTGGAAGACTTCGAAAGCCACTTCGCGATGTACCCACCGGGGGCGTTTTACCTCAAGCATGTGGACCGTTTTCGCGATGACGATCGGCGCATGGTGTCGGCGGTGATCTACTTGAACAATGCCTGGCTGCCGGAACATGGCGGCCAGTTGCGCATGTACCTCAAGGGCGACGTCGAATACGATGTGGTGCCCATCGGCGGTTGCCTGGTGGTGTTCCTGTCGGGGGAGATCCCCCATGAAGTCCTGCCTGCCACCCGCGAACGCCTGTCCCTTACCGGCTGGTTTCGCCGGCGGGGTAACGAGCCGTTCTGATGATGCAAAAGATTCTGGTCAGCCGCTGCCTGCTGGGGCACCGGGTACGCTACGACGGAGGAGCCAGCGGGCCTTTCGATCAATTGGCCGCGTGGCAGGCCGAAGGCCGGGTGGTTGCCGTGTGCCCCGAGGTTGCGGGAGGTTTGCCGACGCCACGGCCGTCTGCCGAAATTCCGGGCGGGCAGGGGATTGACGTGTGGGAAGGCCGCGCCCAGGTGCTGACGGCCCAAGGCGAAGACTTCAGCGAAGCCTTCCTCGAGGGTGCCCGCCAGGCGTTGGCCTTGGTGCAGCGTCACAACATCCGGGTCGCCGTGCTCAAGGCCAACAGCCCGTCCTGCGGCAATCTGCTGACCTATGACGGCACCTTCACCGGCGTGAAGGTCACGGGCGAAGGCGTGACGGCGGCATTGCTCAAGCGCCATGGGGTGCTGGTGTTCAGTGAGCTGGAGTTGCCCGAAGCGGCAGCGGCCCTGGCCAAATGCTCAAGCCCGACATAGATCAACATGTGGGAGCGGGCTTGCTCGCGAAAGCGGAGTGTCAGTCACTAGATGCTCAAGCTGACCCACCGCATTCGCGAGCAAGCCCGCTCCCACATTGACCGAGTCGTTTATTCGGCCTTTTTGACCGGCTTGCTCGCATCCATTCCGAACCACTTCTCCGACAACGCCGTCAGCCGGCCATCGGCCTTAATCCGTTGCAGGGCCTTGTCCAGGCTGGCCTTGAACGCCGGGTTACCCTTCTGGAACGGAATCGCCAGGCTCAGCGTAGGGCCGACATCTGCGCCTTCCTTCACCGGCAACTGGCTGTCGCGAATCGCGTAGGGGATCAGCAACCGGTCACTGATGGCCGCATCGATCTGTTGGTCAGCGACGTCCTTGATCGGCTGCCTGGCATCGGCATAGCTGCGCAAATCAACGCCATCGGCGGTGCGCGCCTGCTCCACAAACTGACTGCCCTGGGCCACGCCCAGCGCCTTGCCCTTGAGCGCCGCGAAGCTGCCCAGCGGGCGTTGTTCCTGCTTGCGCACGATCAGTTGTGCACTGGAGTAGCTGTAGGGCTCGCTGAAGTCGAAACGATCCGCCAGTTCAGGAGTCATAGCGATATGGTTGATGGCCACGTCGTACTTGGCGCTTTCCACGCCAGGTAGCAGATCGGCGGCATCGACGGTGATAAAGGAGGGGCGTACGTCCATTTCCTTGGCCAGTAACTCACCCAGTTCCACTTCAAAGCCGGTGAGTTTGTCGCCTTCCTTGAAGTTGAAGGGCGGGGTGTTGGCTTCCAGGGCGATGCGCAATTCCCCGCGGTCAAACACATCGTCAATCAGTTCGGCATGGGCCAACGGGCTTACAAGGGGAAGTAAAAGTAACAGGCCAGGCAGGAAACGCATGGTCTCTCCTAAAGAATTCGAATGAGCGAGGCGCTGTTCCGGCTCGCTTTGCTATGGTGTTGAGTGCCTTGGACAGCAATTTGTCGCGAAGTTGTCATAACCCTACAGATTTCACCGAAAAACTGGAGAAGTGAATGAAAGCCTTTTTGACCCGTGCAACCCTGGCCAGCCTATTGCTGGGTGCTTCGATGTTGGCGACCGCTGCTGATGGCATTCCGCGCAGCGCTCCACCAGAAGGTGCCAAAGTGTTCATCGTGTCGCCAAAAGACGGCGCCACTGTCGATAAAACCTTCACCGTGAAATTCGGCATGGAAGGCCTGAAACTGGCCCCGGCCACCAGCCAGGACCCGGGCACCGGCCACCACCACCTGCTGATCGACCAGAAAGCATTGCCTGACGCCAGCGTGCCAATCCCGGCCACCGACACCGTGATCCACTACGGCAAGGCCCAGACCGAAACCGAGCTGACCCTCACCCCAGGCAAGCACACGCTGCAACTGGTCGCCGGCGACAAACTGCACATGCAGTTCAACCCGACTGTAGCCTCGAAAGTCATCACGGTTAACGTCAAGTAAGATTTGTTCAGACAAAAAAAGGGAGACCCGAGGGTCTCCCTTTTTTAGGCGCGTTTAACGATTAGAACAACACGCGGCTACGGATAGTGCCGTTGATGTGTTGCAGCTTCTCTTGCGCCAGGTCCGAGTACTCGGCGTCTACGTCGATCACCACGTAGCCGACTTTCTCGTTGGTCTGCAGGAACTGACCGGAAATGTTGATGCCGTTTTCCGCGAAGACCTTGTTGATCTCCATCATCACGCCAGGGATGTTCTGGTGGATGTGCAGCAGACGGTGCTTGCCAGGGTGAGCCGGCAGCGCTACTTCCGGGAAGTTGACCGAAGACACCGACGTACCGTTGTCGCTGTACTTGACCAGTTTCTCCGACACTTCCAGGCCGATGTTGGCTTGGGCTTCAGCGGTGGAACCACCGATGTGCGGGGTCAGGATTACGTTGTCCAGGCCACGCAGCGGGCTTTCGAAGATGTCGTCGTTAGAGCGCGGCTCTACCGGGAACACGTCGATGGCGGCGCCGATCAGGTGTTTGTCCTTGATCGCGTCGGCCAGGGCGTCCAGCTCAACAACAGTGCCGCGTGCGGCGTTGATCAGGATTCCGCCCTTCTTGATGGCGCGGATTTCCTTCTCGCCGATCATCCACTGGGTCTCAGCGGTTTCCGGTACGTGCAGGGTCACGATGTCGGACATGCCCAGCAGCTCGGTCAGGCTCGACACCTGGGTGGCGTTGCCCAATGGCAGCTTGGTCAGGGTGTCGTAGAAGAACACCTGCATGCCCAGGCCTTCGGCCAGAACCGACAGTTGAGT